>DBEWII010000068.1:0-24673 GCA_048384935.1 Collinsella aerofaciens
GGTTGGGGGGGGCCAAAGGTGTTGAAAAATGGGGCGGTTCCCCATATTATTGATGACGTCGACAGGCGGGGTGGTTCCCCGCGTACGTGCCATCTGAGTAACCGAGGGGAGGGCGCACATGGGAATGACGGGTGCATACGAGCGCAATCTCGATGCAAAAGGTCGTCTATCCCTGCCTGCACCCCTTCGCGAGGAGCTTGGAGAGCACGTTCGCGTGTTCAAAGCCCTGGATGTCGATGCTCTGTACGTGTTCTCTGCCGAGGCCTTCGATAAGTGGGTCGAAGGACTCTTCGCGGGTCGTGAGGGCCACGAGGGTTTTAACCCGCGTGACATCAACGACCAGAAGCTCATGAGGGCGATCAACAAGCGCACCACGTCGATGGACGTGGACAGCGCCGGTCGTATCGGTCTTTCCGAGTCTCTCCGCAAGCAGGCGAACCTCGACCGCGAGGTCACGGTTGTGGGCAACTACGACCACCTTGAGGTTTGGGATCGCGCCGCGGCCGATGAGGACGATGACGATGAGGCCCTGCTGGACCTCTTCTTCTCGTAAGGGCAAGGCACGGGTAACGGATGGAGCGTGGGATCTTGACACAAGAATATCGGCATGAACCTGTCATGCTCGGCGAAGTGCTTGAGTCGCTGCGGCTAAAGAGCGGCTCCGTTGTCTGCGATTGCACCCTTGGCGGTGCCGGCCATTCGGTAAAGATGGCCGCGAAGGTGGGGGAGACGGGCCTTTTGCTCGGCGTCGATCAGGACGACATGGCCCTCGAGGCCGCTGGTGCCCGTCTGGACCGCGAGGTTCCCGGCGTTCCGCACCAGCTGCTGAAGGGCAACTTCGGCGACTTGGACGAGCTGCTTTGCTCGGCCGAGGTGCCCGGGGTCGATGGCTTCCTGTTCGATTTGGGCGTTTCGTCACCGCAACTCGATATCCCTGGCAGGGGCTTTTCGTATAACGAGGACGCCCCATTGGACATGCGGATGGATCCGGGTAATAACACCTTAAACGCAGCTGAGGTCATCAACACCTATAACGAACACGACCTCGCCCGGATTCTACGCGTCTACGGAGAAGAGAAGTTCGCCTCGCAGATTGCGCGCGAGATCGTGCGCCGCCGCGAGCAAGAACCGATCGAAACCACCGGCCAATTTGTCGAGATCATCAAGGCGGGTATCCCGGCTGCCGCTCGTCGGCATGGCGGACACCCGGCCAAGAAAAGTTTCCAGGCCATTCGCATCGAGGTCAATCACGAGCTCGATGTGCTCGAACGAGGGCTTGATGCCGCCACCAGGTGGCTCAACCCGGGCGGACGTATCTGCGTCATCTCGTATCACTCGCTCGAGGACCGTATCGTAAAGAACCACTTTAAGGAGATGAGCCAGGGGTGCACGTGTCCGCCGGAGATTCCGGTGTGCGTGTGCGGCAACGTGCCGATACTCAAGGTCATCACCCGCAAACCCTTGGTTGCCCAGCCTGATGAGGTTGAGCGCAACCCTCGGGCGAGATCAGCCAAAATCCGCGTGGCGCAGCGTCTGTAGGCGCGACCGCGCGATATTGGACCTCCCGCTCGCACCATAAACGAAGCTTAAACACACTACCAACGTACTCGGGATGGGAGGCGGCATATCATGGGCTACAACACTTCAAGCGCAGCACTCGCCTATGATATGAACGCCATGCCCGCCTATCGTGAGACGCCGCAGGCCCCCGTTGCTCCCCGTGAGCAGCGCGCGCCGCGCTTTGATGTCTACACGGGCGCGGGCCGTCAGGCAAACCAGGCGGTAAGCCCGGTTTTCATGAGCGTTCTTAAAACGTTTTGCATCATTGCGGCTATCTTCATGACGATCGGCGTCGCCCGCGTGGCGCTCGCCGGCGTTACGGCCCAGGTGCTCAACAGCAACGCCGAGCTTACCAGCACGCTCGAAAAGGCGACCGATGAGAGCTCCGACCTGGAGGTCATGCATTCGGTCTATGGCGCCGACACGCGCATTCGCGACCTTGCGGGCGCTTATGGCATGGTGGAGCCCAGCGAGAGCGTTACACTTGACTTTTCGCAGGATGCAGCCGCGGGCGCCAACGCGACCGCGACCGCTCAGTAGCAAGACGGTAGCTGAGTATGACAAATGACTATCGCCGCGGTTCCGATGGGGGCCGCGGTTCTGGACGTCCCTCGTCACGGGGACGTTCTGGTTATCAAGGAACGGGTCGGCAATCTTACAACGCCGGGCAGTCCCGTGGCAACGACCCGGCGTCGCGACTTCGCGGCTCGGACGGCCCTCAAATGCATAACACCAGGTCGCGCAAGAGTTCGTCGACCGAATGGCTCACAGGCACGCCTCTGCCTCGCCGCAAAGCCATCATGGGCTTCATCGGGCTTGGTTTGAGCTTGGGCGTCTTTCGCCTTGCCGACTATCAAATTGTCGAAGCCGATAAACTGCGCGAGCGTGCCGATGCGCGCCGCCTGCTTGCACAGACCCTCTATGCCAAACGCGGCACCATCTACGACCGCAACGGTAACGTGCTGGCGTCGTCGGTCGAATGTCGCAACATCGCCGTGAACCCGCAGCTTGTCGAGGATGTTGACAAGACGGTGTCGGCGCTGGTCAAGGTAACTGGAATCGATAAAAAGACCTGCCGCAAGCTCGTCGAGTCCGATGGCACCTGGGTGTATATCAAGCGCCAGGTGGACGAAGACGATGCTGCGGCGCTGGAGAAGAAGAACCTGCCCGGCGTGCTTTTTGAGCAGGCCATGAAGCGCGTATATCCATACGGCAATCTGGCATCGCAGGTGCTGGGTGTAGTGAATGTAGACAACGACGGCTTGACGGGTCTCGAAAAGCAATACAACAAGCTTCTGACCGGCACGAACGGTTCTCTCGTACGCGAGCGCGCGAGGGACAGCAGCTATATCGCGGGCGGTGCCTATAAAAAGGTGGCTGCGGTCGACGGCGTTGATATCGTGACGACGCTCGACGTCAATATCCAGCGTGCGGCCGAGGATGCCCTGGCAGAGGCAGTTGAGAAGACTAAGGCCAAGAACGGCTCGGCGCTGGTCACCGATCCTACGACAGGCGAGATCTTGGCAGCCTGCTCGTATCCGACTTACGACCAGACCGATCTGGAAAACGCCAAAACCGAGGATATGAATCTGCGCCTGGTCACCGACGCCTACGAGCCCGGCTCGGTCTTTAAGACGCTCGTGGCGGGCGCCGGCTTCGACTTGGGCGTCGTGCGATCGAGTACGTCGTTTGAGGTGCCGGCGAGCATCAAGGTGGGCGACGATACCGTCACCGATGCCGACAAGCGCGACTATGCCATGACCATGGATGTGCGCGAGATGATGCGCCGTTCGTCCAACGTGGGCTTTGTCCTGGTGGGGCGCAAGATCGGTGCCGACGACTTTGCCGCCTATGTGGACAAGTGGGGCATCGGTCACAGCTCGGGTGTCGATTTTCCGGGAGAGAGCCTGGGTATCGTCAAGGAGCGTGACCAGTATGACGGCGCCACGCTGGGCTCGATGAGCTTTGGACAGGCACTGTCCGTCTCGCCGATTGAGATCGCACGTGCCGTGGGCGGCATCGCCAACGGCGGCGTGATGATGACACCGCACTTCTATAAGTCCAGCAAAGGCGACGAGAAGGACTGGGGTGAAGGCGAGCGCGCGATTTCGGAGGACGCCGCATCCCAGGTGACATCGTGCATGCAGACGGTCGTGTCCGAGGGAACGGGCGTTGGCGGCGCGGTTGACGGCTATGACGTGGCGGGTAAGACCGGTACGGCCGAACGTGCCGACGAGAACGGCGGCTACCTCAAGGAGAACTACATGTCGTCCTTTATGGGCTTTGCACCGGCACAATCGCCCAAGGTGCTGTGCTATATCACGCTCGACGGAACGCCGAGCGGCTCAGATGCCGCTGCGGTGCCGTTCCAGTCCATTATGGCCAACGCGCTCGACGTGCTGGGTATCCCGCACACGAAGTAGGGGGTTACAATCTTTGGGGCGTTGTTTGTTGTCCCATATGAGGGTGTTCACATGCCCTGCACCACGCATGTGCGGCGCTGGGATACAATACGCCGATAGCATTATTAGGTTTACAGGGGAGCTGCAATGATAGAGATCGCCGTCAACAACCTCGCGGCCGCAACAGGGGCCCGAACCGTGACGGGAGAAGCCGATCGGGTATGCCGCGGGTGCGTTATCGACTCGCGCCAGGTCGAGGAAGGGACGATTTTCGTCGCCTTTCCCGGTGAAAACGTCGACGGCAATGATTTTGCTTCCCGTGCCGTCCAGTCGGGTGCCGGCGCCGTCGTGATGACGCGTGAGCCCGAGGCTGAGCTGGTCTCGCTGGCGCAGGACAAGGGGTGCGCCATCCTGCTGACCGATGATCCCGAGGAGTTTCTGCTGCGTTTGGCGCACACGTATCGCCTGGAGCTTGGCTGCCTGGTCGTTGGCATTACCGGTTCCATCGGCAAGACGACGACCAAGGACGTGCTCGCCGCCGTGCTCGCCAAGCGCTATCGTGTCTGGGCCACCAAGGGCAATTTCAATAACCTGATCGGCATGCCGCTCACGGTGCTTTCCGCTCCGGCCGATACCGAGGTCCTGGTGCTCGAGATGGGCATGAACCATTTCCACGAGATTGAGCGCCTGTCCCAGTCCGCCAATCCCAACCTTGCCATCGTAAGCAAGATTGGTACCTCTCACATCGGCATTTTGGGCAGCCGCGAGAACATCGCCCGCGCTAAGGCCGAGATTGTCCAGGGTATGTGCGCCGCCGGCGACTTCTTGCCGCTGCTGGTTTTGGGCGGTGAGGACGACTTTACGCCGTTCATTCGCGATGCGTTCGCCCAGCCTGCTGGTATCGATGTGATGCTGGCCGGCGTCTCGGACGATGATGAGGTCCGTGCCCGCGACATTCGTGTTGATGACGAGGGACGTCCGGTCTTTACGCTCGATTTTGGCCAGGGTGAGACGATCGATACCATGCTTGCCATCCCCGGCGTGCAGTCCGTTCCTAATGCCGTTAAGTCCGCCGCGGTTGCCTATCGCTTGGGCGTGACGCCCGAGCAGATCGATGCTGCCTTTAGGGGCCTCACGATCACCGGTCACCGCCAGGAGATCAAGCGCGCCAAGAGCGGTGCCCGCGTCATCGACGATTCCTATAACGCCAGTGCCGAATCCATGGCTGCTGGCCTCGATCTACTGTGCTCGCTTTCGTGCACGGGGTCTCGCATGGCGATCCTGGGCGAGATGGGCGAGATGGGCGATGAGGCTCCTCGCATGCATGAGCTCGTGGGCGCCTATGCGGCCGCCAAGAAGCTCGACATGCTGGCGTGCGTGGGTGGTGAGCTGGCCCAGCTTATGGCCGATGCCGCGCGCATGATGGGCATGGACGAGGACCGCATCCAGGTGTTCTCCGATTATCAGCAGGTGCTCGACCGCATGGGCGGCGCGCTTGAAAAACATGATGTTGTACTGGTCAAGGGTTCCCGCTTTGTTGAGCTCGACCGCTTTGTGGAAGGTGTGTGCTAGCCCATGTTCGGCAATCCCTCGTATCCAACGTATCAGGCTTTTTTGGGGCTTGGCATCGCCGCTGCCATTGCGCTGCTGCTCATGCCGTGGTGGATCAAGCTGCTCAAGGTCGAGGGTATCGGCCAGCAGGTTCGTGCCGACGGCCCCAAGCGTCATTTGGTTAAGCAGGGAACGCCCACCATGGGTGGCGTTGTCATCCTCGTCGCGATCTCGCTGACCTGCCTGCTGATGGGCAAGCTCACCACCGAGCTCGTGCTCGTGCTGCTCGCCACGCTGGCGACCGGCGTGCTGGGCCTGATCGACGACCTGACCTCCGTTACGCACGGGCGCTCGCTCGGTCTGACGCCTCATGCCAAGATGATCGGCCTAACCATTATCTGTGTCACCTTTACGGTACTTGCCGTCAACTGGTGCGGCGTCGCCCCCGAGATTCGTTTTCCCGGCGGCCTGACGATTGACCTCGGTGTTCTTTCGACCACCATCTGTGGCCTTTCGTTCCCGTGGCTCTACATTGTCTTTTGCTGGCTGATGATCGCCGGTCTTTCTAATGCCGTGAACCTGACCGATGGCCTTGACGGTCTTGCTGGCGGCACCTCCATGATCGCCATGCTCGCCATGGCTGCCATGGCGTTTTTGCACGGAGACGTGAACCTGTCCATCTTCTGCACCGCGTGTGCCGGTGCCTGCTTGGGCTTTCTGTGGTTCAACTGCTATCCGGCGAGCATCTTTATGGGCGATACCGGCTCGCTTGCCCTGGGCGCCGCGTTTGCCTGCACGTCCATCATGACCAACACCGAGGTCGTCTCCCTCATCATCGGCGGCCTGTTTATCGTTGAGACCCTGTCGGTCATGATTCAGGTTGTCTACTTCCACTTTACGCACAAGCGCGTCTTCCTTATGGCGCCCATCCATCATCATTTCGAAAAGAAGGGCTGGGCCGAGACCAAGGTCGTCATCCGTTTTTGGATTATCGCTGCGGCCTTTGGTGCCGTTGGCCTTGCTTTGTTCTTCCAGTTGGGATAGTGGTCTTTCATGCCTCTTGCTGATGTCTTTAGCCTGCTCGTTTTGGGTCAGGGCAAATCCGGTCTCGATGTCGCCCGCTGGGCGCTGGCACATCCCGAGCGCGTAAGCGCCGTTACCGTGTATGGCGGCGGCACCTCTGAGCCCAATGACGCCACGCGTGCGCTCGAGGCTGCTGGTGCGTCGTTTGTCTATGGGGCCGAACAGGTCGAGGGCGCCTATGACGTGTGCGTGACATGCCCGGGTATTTCGGAGTTCTCGTCCTTCTTTAAGGCGGGGCGTGAGCATGCCGCTCAGATTATGGGCGAGCCCGAGTTTGCCTATCGCTTGTCTCCCCAAAATTGGATTGCCATCACGGGCACCAACGGCAAGACAACTACCACGTCGCTGACTGATTATCTGCTCAAGGCCGCCGGTGAAGCCAGCGTGGCCGTCGGCAATATCGGTGAGCCGCCCGTGAACGAGATCGACGGCCGCGCACATAATGAGTGGTTTGTGGCCGAGCTGTCGAGTTATCAGATTGCTACGACCGCCGAGCTTCATCCTCGCGTGGCGGTGCTGCTCAACATCACGCCCGACCACCTGGGCTGGCACAAGAGCCACAAGAACTATGCGCTTGCCAAGATCAAGTTGTTCGAGAATATGGTCGACGACGACCTCGTGGTTATCGACGTTGAGGATGCCGGCATCCATGAGTTCGATGAGTACATCTACATGCCGGGCCGCCGCATCTGCAAGGTCGCTTTTGACGAGCCCGAGGGTGCAGACGCCGCCTTTGTGTGCGACGGCAAGTTGGTCGTCCGCCTGAAGGGCGTCGAGACTCAGCTTGTCGCCACTTCCGAGCTCAAGATCTCGGGCCATCACAATGTCATCAATGCCCTATGTGCTGCCACGGCTGCTTTGGCCGTCGGTGCCGATCCCGAGGGCATTTGCCGTGGTTTGGCATCGTTCCAGCCGCTGGAGCACCGCGTTGAGCCCTGTGGCGAGATCGATGGCGTGCGCTACGTCAACGATTCCAAGGCAACGAACACCGATGCAGTCGAAAAGGCCCTGACGGCGTTTCCCGACGACGATGTGATTTTGCTGCTCGGCGGCCACGATAAGGGTACGCCGCTTGCGGACTTTGCCCGCGTCGTTATGGACAACGTGCGCTCGGTCGTTTGCTTTGGCGATGCGCGCGAGCGCTTTACCGCCGCTATGGACGAGGCCGATGTCGATGGTGACGTGGATATCGCCCAGGCGGATGACCTGCGCGATGCCGTGGACGTCGCCCGTTCGCTGTCGAGCCGTGGTGACGTGATCTTACTTTCTCCTGCCTGCTCTTCGTTCGATGAGTTCTCGGGCTATGAGGAGCGCGGCCGCGTGTTTAAGGACTACGTGGCCCAGCTTGCCGCTGCAGCGAAATCACAAATGGAATAGGGGTTGCGGTGAGAGAGGAGAGCCCCCGACAAGGTATGAGGAGGCCCGACTCGGACCGTGCTTCCTCGCGGCGCAGCACACCGCGTTCCGGTCGCGGCGGGCAGACGTTTAGCGAACGCTATATTGCCGGCGTTCCCGCCCGTATCATGCGCCCCCGTTTGATATTCATGGCCTGCCTGTTTACCTTGGTGTGCTTTGGCCTGCTGATGGTGTACTCGGCGTCTTCGGTCGAGGCGCTGCACGAGAATGGCTCGGCGACGTTTTTTCTGTTTCGACAAGCCGCGTTTGCCGGAGTTGGCGTGCTGGCTATGGTTGCCATCGTGCGCATCTTGCCGGACAGTTGGTTTGGGGAAGACGTGCTCAGGATCTTCCTCATAGGCATGATAGGGCTACTGTTTCTGGTGTTCTTGGTGGGCAGCGGCAGCCGTGGCGCCACGCGCTGGCTCAACATCGCCGGCATTCAGTTCCAGCCTTCCGAGTTTTTAAAGCCATTTGCCATTGCGTATTCGGCCATCATGCTCGATCGCTTCTTTTCGCCCGGTGGCAACATCAACGAATTCCTTCGCAAGATGGGCATCTACCTGGGCATTTCGCTCTTTCTGATCTTTATCCAGCCCGATTTCGGTACTGTCCTGATCATCCTGTTGACCCTCATGTGCATGGCGTTGTTTGCGGGTCTCGACCCCAGATTTATCATCGGCGTGATAATCTTCGGTATTCTCGTGATCGTGATTGCGCTTGTCGCAGAGCCGTACCGTATGGTGCGTATTCAGGTTGCCTTGAACCCTTGGGCCGACGAGTATGGTGATGGCTATCAGGCCACGCTTGCCATCATGGCCTTTGCTTCGGGCGGTCTGTTCGGCCGTGGCATCGGCAACTCAACCATGAAGTACTCGTATCTGCCCGAGGCGCACAATGACTACATCTTGGCCATCATTGGCGAGGAAGTCGGTTTTGTCGGAACCGTGCTGTTCTTCTTGGTGTTTGCGATGCTGATCTACTCGGCGTTTCGCATTGCCGAGCAGGCGACCGATCGTCGGGGCGCGCTTATGGCGTCTGGCTCCGCGGTCATTCTCGCGGTGCAGTTTTTGATTAACGCGTTGGGCATCCTCAACGTGTTTCCCATGACGGGCAAACCGTTGCCGTTTATTAGCTACGGCGGTTCGTCGATTATTGTGTCGCTTATGCTTGCCGGATTGATCCTGCGCGTTTCGTACGAGAGCGCCCGTCGCGATGAGTACGACCGTCGCCGCGAGAGCTTTGCCGTTATGGATGAGAGTACCGCTGGCGTGCCCCACGTGCGCGGCGAGCGATCTTCGCGTAACGGTTTTACCGTCCTGGATGGCTCTGCGACCGAGCCGGCAGTCCGCCCGCGTCAGCGAACGGCGCCGCAAGGTCGTCCTCAGCGCCCCAGCCCTCGCAACGCGGGCGGCGGATATAATCGAATCGATTTGAACTCGGACCCGTCGGCGCGTCTGCGCACCGACGACCAGGGACCGCGTGTACGAAGGGACTACCATGACCGATAAGATGACCGTTGCTATTGCAGCCGGCGGCACGGCAGGACACATCAACCCCGCGCTCGCCTTGGCCGAAGAGCTGCGTGATCGTGGCCACCACGTTGTGTTCGTGGGCCAGTCGCGCAAGCTCGAGGGTCGTCTGGTCCCCGAGGCTGGGTTTGATTTTGTGCCCATTACGGTCACTGGCTTCGACCGCTCCCGTCCTTGGACGGCGCTGACCTCGCTGTGGCGTGTCAACAAGGCCAAGCGTGCGCTCGCTGGTCATTTCTCAAAGGTCGGCAAGCCCGACGCTGCCATCGGTTTCGGAGCCTATGTCGAGGTTCCGCTGCTGGGGTGGTGCAAGGGCGCGGGCGTTCCGTATCTGCTGCATGAGCAGAACTCTGTTCCGGGCCTGGCCAACAAGATGATGAACTCCCACGCCGCCCGCGTGTGCATCTCGGTGCCGGCAGCGCGTTCGGTCTTTGAGCGCGAAGGTGACCCTGGCCACGTGCTCATGACCGGCAACCCCGTACGTCGCTCGGTGATCGAGGGCGATCGCGCTCGCGGCCGCAAAGCACTTGGCGTTCCCGAGGACGCTACGCTGCTGCTCGTCTTTGGCGGTTCACTTGGCGCCCAGCACCTCAACGAGCGCGTGGTTTCGCTCAAAAACGAGCTGCTTTCGCGCAAGAACCTCTATGTGTTGCATTCGACGGGTGCCGACGGCTTTGAGGAGACCGAGCGCGCTTTGGCGCTGACGCCCGAGGAGGCGAAGCGTTACCGCGTCCAGTCTTACATCGACAACATGGGCGATATGCTGGCTGCTGCCGATTTGGTGCTCTCGCGTTCGGGCGCATCGAGCGTGGCCGAGATCGCTGCGCTCGCCGTACCTTCGGTGCTCGTGCCGTATCCGCATGCGACGGCCGACCACCAAACCACCAATGCCCGTTATCTGGTCGACGCCGGGGCCGGCGTGCTCTGCGCCGATGCCGATATCGACGGTTTTGCCTTTGCCGATGAACTGCTGCACCTGGTCGATGACGCGGCGGCGCGCGACGCCATGCGTCAGGCGGCGCGTGGTCTGGCTCAGGATAGGGCCGCCGCTCTTCTGGCGGATGCGGTAGAGGGTTTGCGTTAGTTAGACGGGATATCGTCGGTCGCCCTCGCGCTGATGCGGTAGGTGCGGTACAGTTAACGGGTTACAGGCAGTGTTTACGCAAGGAGTACACGAGCACATGGCTGATTCCCAGACTGCAACCTCCGCGCCCGAGTTTAAGAGCGCCCACTTTATCGGTATCGGCGGCGCCGGCATGAGCGGCATCGCCCTCGTTCTGCACGAGCGCGGTTATGCCGTTACCGGCTCCGACCTTAAGACGTCACGTTATATCCGCCAGCTTACCCGCGCTGGTGTGAAGGTGCATGTGGGCCATGAGGCCGCCACGATCGACGAGGTCAAGCCCGACGTGGTTGTTGTCTCCACCGCTATTCCGGAGTCCAACCCTGAACTCGTGCGCGCTCGCGAGCTTGGTATTCCCGTGTGGCCCCGTGCCAAGATGCTCTCTGCTTTGGGCCACGGCTACACCACCGTCGCTGTTGCCGGCACGCATGGCAAGACCACCACGTCTTCGATGTGCGCCACCATGCTCGACCGCATGGGTCTGGATCCGAGCTTCCTGATCGGTGGCATCGTCGAGGGCTATGACACGAACGGCAAGAACGGCTCGGGCGACTACTTTGTCGCCGAGGCCGACGAGTCCGACAGCTCCTTCCTGTTCCTGAACCCCAACGTGGTCATTGTGACCAACGTCGAGGCCGACCACCTCGATCACTACTCGGGTATCGAGGAGATCGAGGCAACTTTCGCCAAATTCATGAGCCTGGTGGGCGAGGACGGCACCGTCATCGTCTGCGGTGAGGACCCGCATCTGGTCGAGCTCGCCAAGTCGACGGGCCGTCACGTGCTTTCCTACGGCTTTGCCGAGAGCAACGACATCGTCTGCATGCACCCGGATGTCAAGGGAATCCAGAGCGACTTTATCGTTCGCTTTGAGGACGGCACTGAGCACGCTGTGGAGATCAAGAGCAATCCCGGTCGCCACAACATGCTCAACGCCACGGCGGTGCTCACCGTCGCCCATGTCCTGGGCCTTGACATCGACGCCGCCGCCAAGGCGCTCTCGAGCTTTGAGGGCGTCCGCCGTCGCTTTACCCACGTGGGCGATATCGATGGCATCACCGTGGTCGATGATTACGGCCATCACCCCACCGAGATCAAGGCGACGCTTGCTGCCGCTTCGTCGCTGGGCTACAAGCACGTTGACGTCGTGTTCCAGCCGCATCGCTATTCGCGCCTGCAGGCCCTGTGCGACGACTTTGCCGATGCATTTGCCAATGCCGATAAACTGCTGCTGATTGATGTGTTCTCGGCTGGCGAGATGCCCATTCCGGGTGTCACCTCTAAGATGCTCGCCGATACCGTGCGCGCCAAGCATCCTGGCAAGGAGGTCGTGTACTGCTCCAGCCGTCTTGAGCTCAATCAGGAGCTCGACCAGATGGTGGGCGAGGGCGACCTGCTGCTCACAATGGGTGCCGGTGACGTTACGACCGTCGGTCCCGAGTTTATCGAGTATCTGACTGCCAAGAAAGACGCTTAAGTCTAATGGGTCTGTTTAACGCCGTCATGGCGCTCTCGGGCATGATCGACACGGATGTGATCGAGGACGAGCGCCTTGCGCGTCATACGAGCTATCGTATCGGCGGCAAGGCCGACCTCTTTGTGACGTGCCATAGCTATCATGCCCTCCGCCGCGCCGTGGCGGTGCTCGATCGCGAGCAGGTGCCGTGGGTCATCATCGGCAAGGGCTCCAATCTGCTGGTTGCCGATGGCGGTTATCGCGGTGCCGTCATTTCGCTCGGACGTGAGTTTCAGCGCACGGTTGTTGCCGATGACGGTTGTACGCTGACGGTCGGTGCGGGCGTGATGTTTGCGCGCCTGGTCAACGATGCCCTGTCGCGTAGCCTCTCGGGCCTTGAGTTTGCCGTTGGCATCCCTGGCTCGGTTGGCGGTGCGATATCTATGAATGCAGGCACACGGACCGAGTGGATTGGCTCGCTGGTTGAGGATGTCGTAACGTTTGACCCGGCATCCGGTATCAAGCATTATGCGGGGTCCGAGATCACTTGGGGCTACCGCGAATGTAGCCTTCCCCGCAATGAGATTATCCTCGAGTGCGTGCTCAAGCTTAAACCGGCGCCCAAGGCCGACATTCGCGAGCGCATGGAGCGGTACCTGACGAGGCGCAAGCGTACGCAGCCCATGGGTCGCGCATCCTGCGGGTCGGTCTTTCGCAACCCGCCCGATGCGAGTGTGGGCAAGCTTATCGAGGATTGTGGATTAAAGGGTTTTTCGATTGGCGGCGCGGAAGTTTCGCCCGTTCACGCTAATTTTATCGTTAATAACGGAACCGCCTCGGCCGATGACGTTGCCGCGGTTATCAGACATGTGCACGGAAAGGTGAGGGAGGCGTATGGCATCGAGCTCAGACCGGAAGTTAAATTCCTCGGCTTCTAGAGCATCGAAACCCACCTTCCGCCGCGCCGGAGGGCGTTCCGGCGCGCCTGCCAAACCTCAACGCAATACCGTCGCGCACTCTAAGTCTGTCGGGCATGCTCGACAGACCAGTCGTCCGGTCGTCGGCTCTCAGCTCGGTAATCGTCCGGCCGCAAAAAAGTCCTCGCGTCCCTCGGTGACGTCAAAGCCTGTTATGGGCGCCAAGCCTGCCCGTCCCATGGCAACTCCTAAGCCCTCGACGGGAACTAAGGCGGCGCGTCCGGGTCGCACGCTGGGCGCATCGAAACCGCGCTCGCTGACATCGGTGCCGGCTACCGCCAAGAAGCCTTCGGGTAAAAAAGGCGTCAACCCGTTGTCTTCACTTGGGGCGATGGCAAATAAAACGTCAGACGCCGCTTCTCTCGTTACAGGCAAAGGCAAAATCGTGGGCGGCGTTCTGGCCGTCTTGGCCGTGCTCGTCGTCGTTGCCGTCGTGGTGATCAACTCTGGATTGTTTACCGCCACTGATATTCAGATTCAAGGCAGCGAGCATGTGACGAAGCACGATGCTATCCAGCTGATCGATTTGCCCGAGGGAACGTCGCTTTTTAACGTCGATCCCGACCAGATTACCGAGGACCTCAAGCAGAACCCGTGGGTCTCGGGCGTGGATGTCCAGCGTCAGTTCCCACATACGCTCATCATTACGCCGATGGAGCGCAAGGTCATTGCAATTGCCTATATCAGCTCCGATGACCTTGCCTGGGCCATCGGGGATGATGACACCTGGATCGCCCCGCTGTCGACGTCGGTCGAAGTGGATGACCAGGGCAACGTCATCACGACGGGGCAGGGCTCAAATACCCTGACCGGCATTGATGCCGCGCTGGCGCTCGCTAAGCACTATGGCGCGGTGTTGTTGACTGATGTCTCGGCGGATGTCGCTCCGGTTTCCGGCCAGGCAGTGAGCTCCAAGGCCGTTAAGGCTGGCTTGGATTATGTGCGTGGTTTTTCGAGCGAGTTCTTGGGACAAGTCAAGGATATTTCCACGCCTTCGGTCGAAGCCATCTCGGCAAACCTCAATAACGGCATTGAGGTGTCGCTGGGCGATTCGAACGATATCGTCAAGAAGGAGCGCGTAGTCACCAAGCTGCTTTCGCAGGTAGAGGGCGTAACGTATATCAATGTGCGCTCTCCGGGTAACTATACATTTAGGAACGCTCCGACCTCGTAGCGCTGGTTGATGCTTTGTTGAGGGGCCATACCACGCCGTTTATCTGGTTTGTTTGGTTTTCACGGTCAATTATTTGACTGATACGTTCATAATGTGCAAACATAATACGGTTTACCTTTGCATTTACTTTCAACCTGAAGGTTAATGTGCGCAGGGGTCGACCCATGCTATGGCTATAACCTTTGTTCGGAGGACCGACATGCACGAGACAGAGATCAACAACTACCTTGCCGTCATTAAGGTGGTCGGCGTCGGCGGCGGCGGTACCAACGCGGTCAATCGAATGATCGAAGAGGGCATCCGCGGCGTCGAGTTTGTTGCCATCAACACCGATGCTCAGGCACTCGCGATCTCTGATGCCGATATCAAGGTGCACATCGGCACCGACCTTACCCGCGGCCTGGGCGCCGGCGCCAACCCCGAGGTTGGCCGCAAGGCTGCCGATGAGTCCCGCGACGACATTGCCGAGGCGCTCGCTGGTGCCGACATGGTGTTCATCACCTGCGGCGAGGGCGGTGGCACCGGTACCGGCGCTGCTCCCATCGTTGCCGATATCGCGATGAACGAGGTCGGCGCGCTGACCGTCGCCGTCGTGACCAAGCCCTTTACCTTCGAGGGTCGCAAGCGCAAGAAGAGCGCCGAGGAGGGCATCAAGACCCTCTCCGATTGCGTTGACACCATGATCGTTATCCCTAACGACAAGCTGCTCGACATCGCCGAGAAGAACACCCCGAGGCTCGAGGCCTTCGCAATTGCCGATGGCGACCTTTCCCAGGGCACCCAGGGCATCACCGACCTCATCACCGTCCCGGGTATCATCAACCTGGACTTCGCCGATGTTAAGACCATCATGAAGCAGGCCGGTACCGCCATGATGGGTATCGGTACCGCTTCTGGGGACACCCGTGCCGTCGACGCTGCCCAGCAGGCTATCTCCAGTCCGCTGCTCGAGAGCTCCATCGATGGCGCCACGCGCGTCCTGCTTTCCATCGCCGGCTCCAAGGACCTGGGCATCCAGGAGATCAGCGACGCCGCCGACGTTGTCGCCAATGCCGTCGACCCCGAGGCCAACATCATCTTCGGTACCGTTGTTGACGAGTCCCTGGGCGACCAGGTGCGCATCACCGTTATCGCCACGGGCTTCTCCGACTCCAACGTCAACCGTCAGGACGAGCTCTTCGCTGCCCAGCAGTCCCAGAGCAAGGCCGCTGCTTCTGCTGAGCCGCAGCGCACCGCTCCGGCTGCCAGCCCCGCTCAGGCTGCCCCGACTCGCAACGTCGGTGGTACCGAGCTGCCCAACTTTGGCAACGATCAGTTTGAGCTTCCCGACTTCCTCAAGCGAGGCAGCTTCTAAGTCGTTCTTCGCATTGTTTTGCACAGGGGCGCGTCCGTATGGATGCGCCCTTTTTGTTTCTCGTTTGTAAACGAAAGCCTCCAATCTCCTTACGTTCCCTTTACGTTTGGTCCCTACCGCTGCGGGTATCCTTTTAGAGAAGTATGGCAGCCGTATGACACGGACTGCTGCGGCTTCGCCGCGATACTTGTGTTATTAGGAGGCTTTAGTATGGCAGCACGTGCGGACAACGTTTCGCGTGTCGACCATGATGGAGTTACGTTGGTAGAGGGCGCGACGCACGATGTCCGCTTTGCCTTTACCGAGCGCACCGGTGGCGTTTCCGAAGATGCGTACTCCTCGCTCAATCTGGGCTCGCATGTTGGCGATGACCCCTTTACCGTTCAAGAAAATCGTCGCCGCGTACTCGAGGCCATGGGTGCCGCCGAGTGCGAGCACAACTTGCTTGTCCCCAATCAAGTACACGGTGACCATGTCGTGACGGTGACCTCGAACGGCGCCGAAGATCTCGAGAACATTCGTGAGCAGATTGCCGAGGGCTGTGATGCCCTCGTCTGCACGGCGCATAAGGTGCCCGTGCTGCTCTGCTTTGCCGATTGTGTTCCCGTGGTGCTGGTGGCTCCCGGCGGCTTTGCCGTGGTGCATTCTGGCTGGAAGGGCACGATTGCACGCATTTCCGCCAAGGCCTGCCAAGCACTCTGCGAGGCGGCTGGCTGCACGCCGGAGGACATCTCTGCTTATATTGGGCCCCATATCCTGGGCGACGAGTATGAGGTGTCCCAAGAACTTATGGATCGCTTTGCCGCCGAGTTCGCGTGCATCGATGCTACCGCTTCCCGTATGCTCGATCTTTCCGCCGCCATTCGCGAGGCGCTGGTGGATGCCGGTGTCGATGTGAATGGCATTGTGGACACCAAACTATCCACCGTGCGTCAAAACGACCGCTTTTATTCCTATCGCAACGAGGGCGGGACCTGTGGGCGCCATGCTGCGATCGGCGTGATGCTATGAGAAAGATCGCATCGGTCCTGAGTGCAGCAGTGCTCGCGCTCACGCTGTGCGCCTGCTCCTCGGGATCTTCTACGTCTTCTATTACCGTGGCCGGCTCGACCACCTGCCTTCCCATTGCCGAGATTGCGGCCGAGGGCTTTAAGGAAGAGACCGGCATCGACGTGCTCGTCTCCGGCCTTGGCTCATCTGCTGGCATCGAAGCTGTTAGCGCCGGCACCGCCGACATCGCCAGCTCGTCTCGTGGCCTCAATGCCGACGAGCAGGATTTGGGCCTGACGCCTATCGTTATCGCACACGACGGCATTGCAGTCATCGTGAACGACGACAACCCGGTCGACAATCTCTCGACCGAGCAGCTCCGCGATATTTACGCCGGCAAGATCACCAACTGGAAAGAAGTCGGCGGAGAGGACCTGAAGATTCAGGTTATCAACCGCGACGAGGCGTCCGGTACGCGCGAGGCCTTCCGCACTATCGTGATGGACGGCGCGCCGTTCGATCGCCGCTCGGCTGTTCTTTCGGGTACGGGCCAGGTACGCGATGTCGTATCCCGCTCACGTGGCGCTATTGGCTACATCTCGCTGGGTTTTGTCGAGAGCCTCAACGCCAAGACCTCGGTTAAGGCCGTTTCAGTCAACCATGTCGAGGCATCCGAGAAGACGGTCGCAAGTGGCGGCTATCCCATCTCGCGTGACCTTTACTTCTTTGTGAAGGGTACGCCTTCGCAGCAGGCGCAGGACTACATTGACTATGTGACATCCGAGAAGATGGACAAGCAGATTCGCGAGGCGGGCTTTATTCCCGTCACCAACGACGGAAAGGGGAGTGAGTAGCGTGGAAGCACAGGAAACCCCCCAGATTGAGCATGAGGCGCAGGTGCCCAAAAAGCGTGAGTTGGCGTTGGTGTCACGCAGCACCTATCTTAAGGAGAAGGCGCTGCAGTGGATCTTCTTTGCCTGCGCGTTCTTGGCGGTCGTCACCGTCATCCTGATCTTTGTCTTTACCACGTACTCGGCGCTGCCGGTCTTTACCGACATCGGTTTGGTGGACTTCTTTAGCTTTACGTGGGCGCCCTCTGAGGGTCACTACGGCATCATGTCGCTGCTGGCGGGCTCTGGCCTGGTGACGGTCGGTGCCCTTGCCATGGGCGTGCCGTTGGGTGTGGGCACAGCCGTGTATCTGGTCGAGATCGCCAGCAAGCGCGTGCGCAGGCTCATTAGCCCCGCTGTCGACCTGCTGGCGGGCATCCCCTCCATCATCTACGGCTTCTTCGGCATGATCATCATCCGCCCGTTTATCGCCCAGCTGACCGGCGGCCTTGGATTTGGCGCACTGACGGCGTGGTTCGTGCTCGCCATCATGATCGTCCCTACCATCACCACGCTCACCATAGATGCCCTCAATTCCATTCCCATGGGCATTCGCGAGGCGTCCTATGCCATGGGTGCCACCAAGTGGCAGACCATCTACAAGGTCGTGCTTCCTGCAGCCAAGCTGGGCATTGTCGATGCGATTGTCTTGGGTATGGGGCGTGCCATCGGTGAGACCATGGCCGTGCTGATGGTCGTGGGCAACGCCCCGGTCATTCCGGATAGCATCTCGAGCCCCATCTCGACGCTCACGAGTCAGATTGCGCTCGACATGAGTTATTCCTCGGGCCTGCACCGCTCGGCTCTGTTCGGCATGGGCGTTGTCCTGTTTATCATCTCCGCTGCACTGGTGGGTATCGTCCGCCTGATTTCCAAGAAGAGGGGGTAGGCTATGTCCGATTCCGTTGACACGACGGTCGATACGACCTCGTCGCGTGAGCGCATCAAGCGTGCCCTTTCCCATGGCAAGAAGGGCCGCATCAACAAGGATCTGTCCAACAAGATCATGCTCGGCGTGTTTCGCGCCGCGGCCTATATCACCACGCTGGTGCTGATCGCCATCATCGCCTACGTGGTCATCAACGGCCTGCCGCATATCTCGCTCGACTTTATCTTCGGCTGGCCGCAGGGCGTCAACGCCGAGGGCGGCATTTGGCCCACGATCGTCTCGACCATCTACGTGACGGCGCTCGCCATGCTCATCTGCACGCCGGTTGCCGTCCTGGCTGCGGTCTATCTGGCCGAGTACGCCAAACAGGGCAAGGTCGTCGACATCATTCGCTATGCTGCCGATGCCCTGGCCTCGGTGCCCTCCATCGTTATGGGCCTCTTTGGCTACGCCTTGTTTGTCGAGGCTATGGGTCTGGGCCTTTCGATGTTCTCGGCCGCCCTGGCGCTGGCGCTTCTGATGCTGCCTATTGTCATGCGTACCACCGAGGAGGCAATCCGAGCCGTTCCGCGCTATATCCGTTGGGGTGCATATGGCCTGGGCGCCACCAAGTGGCAGGTCGTCTCCAAGATCGTGCTTCCTTCGGCTTTTGGCCGCATCGCCACCGGCATCGTGCTTGCCATCGGCCGCGCCATCGGCGAGACCGCCGTGGTGCTCTACACCATGGGTCAGGCCATCAACCTGCCTATTTCGCCGCTCGATTCCGGTCGTCCCATGACCGTTCACCTTTATCTGCTTGCCAATGACGGCATCAACATGAACGCAGCCTACGGCACCGCGCTTTTGCTGATGGCGATTATTCTGGCCTTCAACCTGTTTGCGCGTTATCTGTCGCGCAAGCGCCACTAGTTAAGGAGTCCCATGTCCGTCTATCAGTCCGCTCCCACGCCGGAGCAAGCGGCCATCACGGCCAAGGATTTCAACTTCTGGTACGGTGACTTTCATGCGCTGACGGGGCTCGACCTCAACATCGCCAAAAACGCCATCACCTCGTTTATCGGTCCTTCGGGCTGCGGCAAATCGACGTTTTTGCGCTGCATCAACCGTATGAACGACCTGATCGAGGGCACCCGCGTCGAGGGCACCATGACGCTCGACGGCAACGATATCTATGCCGAGGGCGTCGACCCGGTCGACCTTCGCCGCCGCGTGGGCATGATTTTTCAGCAGCCCAACCCGTTCCCCAAATCCATCTACGAGAATGTCGCTTTTGGCCCTCGTCTGCAGGGTGTGACTAGCAAAAGCGACCTCGATGACATCGTGGAAGAATCGCTCAAGCGCGCCAACCTCTGGAAAGAGGTATCCAATCAGCTCAACAAGGACGGTTTGGCGCTCTCGGGCGGTCAGCAGCAGCGTCTGTGCATCGCGCGTGTGCTTGCGGTGCAGCCCGATGTCCTACTGATGGACGAGCCCTGCTCCGCCATCGACCCCACGTCCGTCTCTAAGGTCGAGGATCTGATGGCCGAGCTGGCGCCCGAGATGACGATCATCATCGTCACGCATTCTATGCAGCAGGCCGCTCGCATTAGCGACTACACCGCATTTTTCTTGCAGGAAGTTGCCGGCGAGCCCGCCACGCTCATCGAGTATGGTCAAACCGACGCGATCTTCACCAGCCCGGTGGATTCACGGACGGAAGACTATATCACCGGCCGCTTTGGCTGATCGGTGCGACTAGTCCCAAGCCGATCGGACCTGGTCCGGTGCGTATTCACTGTGCGGGCGGCATGACCGCACCCAACTGATTGGAGTGAACCATGCGCAAACTGTTTTCCCGTCAGCTCATCGAAGCCCGTCACGAGATGCTGAGCATCTACGAGGCTGTAGACCTGGCGCTTCACGACGCCGTGAAGGCCTATGTGACCGACGATCGCAAGCTCGCCACCAAGACCAAGAAGCGCACGCTCTCGATCGATGCGCGCTGCGCCAACTTGGAGGCCGTGTGCTACAACCTGATCGCTACGCAGTCGCCGGTCGCCTCCGACTTCCGCTTGCTGCAGACGATCATCTACGTCGACTTTAACCTGCAGCGCATGACCGATAAGGTTCGCCAGATCTGCCGCGCCACGCGTCACATGGTCAAGGCCGACATCTCGCTGCCCCAGGAACTCGTCGCTACGGTCGAGGCCGAGGCCGAGGCTGTTTACCAGGTGCTGGGTTCGTCACTTTCTGCGCTCGTCACCAACGACATGTCCATCATCTGCAACCTGGCCGGCGAGGACGAGCCGGTGCATGCGGCGTACGAGAAGTTCTTCCGCACCTTTAACCGCATGGACACGGGCGGTTTTATGGACGACGACAGCAACTATGACGACCTGCGCCGCGCCATCATGGTCTCGCGCTACCTCGATCGTATCGCCTCGATTTCGATCGATGCCGCCTGCCGTCTGACCTTCCTTTTGACCGGACAGCGTATGACTGCCGGCGATATCGCCCGTACGGACGAGGATGAGCTTGAGAGCATGCGCGTGCCTTCGGGCGAGGGTGTCATCATGAGGCCTGCCGTCGATGCACACTATGTTGCCAAAGTGCCCGCTAACGAGGTGAGCGAGGGTCTCCGCTACCTGCTCGAGCACCTCGAGGACGAGGACGACGCCGAGGACGACGAGGAGTAGGGCGGCCCCGTTCGTCGAAAGATTGTAAATACCTAAGTGAGCGCGGCCTTGCACATGCGAGGCCGCGCTCTTGCGTTAGCATGGGACTACTTGTTTGGCTGTCTGCGGAGGCGATTGGCAATGGATAACTATTTGGACTTGATACGCGCTCGCCGCGAGCAGATTCTCGAACGTTTTTATGCGGCGCTCGATCGCGCGGGCCGTCCCCACGATGCCGCGCGCCTGATTGCCGTCTCCAAGACTGTTGGCGTTGATGAGACCGTTGCCGCTATTCAGACGGGGTATCGCCATTTTGCCGAGAACCGCCCGCAGGAGCTCGTTCGCAAGCTTGCGGGCCTCGTAGAGCATCCGGAGCTACCCGAGGTGCGCTTCGATATGATCGGCAACCTGCAGACCAACAAGATCAATGCGGTGCTGGGCTCAGCCGAGCTGATTCACTCGGTGGGTTCGCTGCATCTGGCGCAGGCGATCTCGAGCCGTGCTGTTCGCAAGATTGAGGCAGGCGAGCTCGTCGGCCCCCAGCGTGTGCTCATTGAGGTCAATGTGAGTGGTGAGGAGTCGAAGGGAGGCTTTTCACCCGATGAGATTCGCGCCGCCGCGGGTGAGCTTGCAGAACTTGAGGGAATTTGCGTACAGGGGCTTATGACTATGGCGCCCCGGGGGAATAAGGATGTGGCACGCCGCACCTTTGCGGGGCTTCGTGAGCTGAGGGATGAGCTGGAGGCGGCGCATCCCGATTTGAACCTGCCTGAGCTTTCCTGCGGCATGAGCGAGGACTTTGAGTCTGCCCTTGAGGAGGGCTCTACGCTCGTTCGCCTGGGCAGGGTAGTATTTAGCCCGGAGTTTGCAGTAAAATAAGGCTCTGAAGTGCGCACTGATTATCGGGGCGCCTGCACTAAACCGCGAGAGGACACAACCATGGGCTTCCTTGACGAGATTAAAAATAAGATGCACCTGGGCGGCCAGCAGGGTTACGACCAGGGTTATGGCCAGGACGACGACTACGGCTACGATGACGGCTATGACGATAGTTATCAGGGCAACGGCTACAGCGGTGCTTCGGGCGAGGGCTTCTACACCCAAGACGAGCCGAGCAACGGCCTGCTTGGTCAGACGCGCCGCGGTGAAGCTGAGTCGGTTGCCGTGTATACGCGCTCCGGTCAGCTGGTCGGCGATGACTCCCGCCATGCCACGACGTATAATCCGCCTTCGCGCTCGCAGGACAGTGTTGCGAGCGGTTATCGTCCTGGTGCCTATGACACGCCGTCGAGCTACGCCGAGAACACCCGCGCCCGTGCCGCCGCTGCGCCCGCGCCTGCACCGAGCGATGCCTCGGCCTATGCGAGCAATATCATCAACGCCACACCGCAGCTGCCGGCCTATGTCCTGCGCCCCGAGAGCTATGACGACGTGGAGACCGTGGTGCGCCGCGTTCGCACCAAGCAGCCTGTCGCACTGATTTTTGTGGGCGTACGCACCGAAGTTGCCAAGCGCGTCTTGGACTTCTCTTACGGCTTTGCCTGCGGTCTGGGTGCCACGGTCAAGGAGGTGGGCGACCGCGTGTTCATGGTGCTGCCCGCCGGTTGCGAGGTCAAAGATTCCGATCTCAAGAAGCTTCGTGCGGACGGCTACCTTAAGTAAAGACAAGACGAGGAGATTCCCATCAACATCTACACTATCGTCCAGCTGGTCAACACGCTGTTCAACTTCTATTCCACGCTTATTGTCGTCTACTGCTTTATGACGTGGATTCCCATGAAGCAGGGTGGTTTGCTTCAGGATATTGCCGCGGTGCTTGATAGCGTGTGCGGTCCGTGGCTCAACCTGTTCCGTCGTTTCATCCCGCCGATGGGCGGTATCGATTTTTCGCCGGTCGTTGCGATTATTGCGTTGCAGTTGGTGCAGAGGCTGGTTCTGCAGCTTCTTATAGGTATACTCGTGTAGAACTGACTTAGTAACTTACGTCGGGCGTGTAGCGCCGAGGCGATGAAAAAGGAGACTTGTTATGGCTATTACCCCTGCAGACATCCAGGCTCAGACTTTCTCTGAGGCCAAGCGTGGCTACGATCCTGCCGAGGTCGACGTCTTCTTGGAGACGCTGTCCTCCGAGGTTGACGCTATGCTCGCTAAGATCGTCGACCTTAAGGGTCGTCTGACTGCTACCGAGCAGCAGCTTGCCGATGCGCAGGCTCAGCTTGCCCAGGCTCAGGATGCCACCGCCCAGGCCGTTCCTGCCGCCCCCGTGGCTGCTCCCGCCCCTGACTTCTCCGCTCAGGAGCGCCAGATTTCCGCTGCCCTGATCGCTGCCCAGCAGACCGCTGAGACCATCGTCAACGATGCCAACGAGAACGCTGAGCGTATCCGCAACGAGGCTGACGCCAAGGCCCGCGAGGTTATCCGCCAGGCTCTGACCGAGAAGCAGGCCGAGCTCGAGGAGATCGATCGTCTCAAGGCTTCCCGTGAGGAGTTCAAGGCAGAGTATCTCAAGCTCATCCAGCACTTCATGGACGATGCCCAGAATTCCTTCCCGGCCGATCTGATGGCCTCCACGCCGGTCGGTTCTGCCGCTTCTCCTGCAGTGACTGTTCCCGCCGAGCCGCTGCCCGTCGCTGACCCGGTTGTCCCCGTGGCCGATCCCTTCGCCCCGATCGACAACTTTGCTGCCGACGACCTGGACTAACATTCGGCCTACAATTTAGTGCCTAGAAAGGACCCGCAGCTTGCGGGTCCTTTTTATGACTGTGCAGGGGCGCGCAACATAAAAAACCGAGCCCTGCACATTGTGGCGCAGAACTCGGCGAATGGGTGAGCGGTAAAAGGTAGGTTTTAGGGCATGTGCCAAAAAACTACTTGAGGAGGAAGTTGGGGAGGGGAATAGTACGGGCCTCGCGATGCTCGGGGTCGGCGATGTGGTCGGCAGGATAGCCACAGACAAGCATGTGATAGGGATAAACGCCCTTGGGCAGATTGAACTGCTCCTGTGCCACCTCTGGCTTAAAATGGCATACCCAGCACGTTCCCAGGCCCTGCTCGGTGGCCTCCATCATCATCTGATCGCAAACGATGGATGTATCGATTTCGCTGGAATTCATCTGATCATACGGGCGCACCCAAGCATCATCGGTAACGCTGCAAATAAGGAAGATAAGCGGAGCGCCAAAGATAGACCCATCACGAGCAAACCGAGGCTGACAAGCAGCAGCCTTCTCCAGAAGCTCAGGCGTATCCAACACCATCACACGGGTTGGATGATTATTACAAGCAGAAGGAGCAATACGCCCAGCCTCAACAATGGCATCCACCACCGACTGCTCAACAGGACGGTCTTCAAACAAACGACAAGAATACCGAGAACGAGCCAAATCCAAATAACTCACAACCAATCCCTCCAAATTCAACGAATCAATCCAAATAAACCAAAGGGTACCCAAAGCCCCATCCAGCCAAACGTTTAAGGCGGTCCCAAAGTTCCCAATCAGGCCCCAAGGCCCTGCCAACAAAAGCCCCATCGCTTTCAAAGTATCAGCCAAAGTTCCCAATGGTGGTACGTAAGGGAGCGGGCCCGACCACTGATAACCTTTTGAACGACTCTGCTTGCAGCCGGAGTGAAAAAGGTTATCAG
>DBEWII010000069.1:0-15685 GCA_048384935.1 Collinsella aerofaciens
CACCTCAATGGTCCTCCTAACGCCGGCGTGTTGGCACCACCAGCGTAGTGGCGGCGGGGAGGCACGGTGGCCATTATTCGGTGACCGGGATTGGTCAAAATCGTTTGACTATTAGCGGCTAAAATCGCCCGGCGCTAACAATGGGATATAACCCCAACACATATCCAAATATGGAGAAAAACATTGCAGAAAAGAGAGCCCTTACCAGAGACGCGACGGAAAGGATCGTCGCGCGGAGATCGTCCGCTATCGCGTCTTGGATTAAGTTTTCCGAAGTGATGTACACCACTTCTGGGAGAAAACAAAGCACCATGCTAAGGCCAAACAAACACAGCGGATTTGAAGCGAACCACGGAAGAATCATGAAAAGACCGGCCTCGATTAGCATCGAGCCGAGCATGGTATTTCTTTTCCCGAAACGCGATGAGAAGAAATCTGCTGCAATGTAGGCCGTCGCATTTACTGCATAGGATGCACCGAAGAAGATTCCTATTATGGAGACGGGAGCATCAAATGCGTCGAATACCAACTGATTCAAGTTGTAATAACTCCCGTAGAATCCATCGAGCATGCTTGTGCCGATTAGGAGAAGCAACACCGCAAAAGCGGATTCTCCAATGCACCAGGTTTCGCGTCTGAAGATCTTGGCTACGTCAAACCTTTCCTCCCCAGAGTTTTTGGAATGGGTCGTTTCCATCCTCTCAATGGGATACAGAAGGAAAAGCTGCAGGAGATAGAAAACGGAAACGCATACGTAGAGGGCACTCCAAGATACTTGGGCAATGAATGATCCAAGTACGATTGCCACTCCCGTCGCGATTGATTGCGCGGCAAGCAGCCGAGCGTTGATGGTGAGGAAGCGCTCTCCTTGACCGGCATTTCGGGCAATTTCATATAAAAGTGCTTGTTCGGATCCCGATTGAAGGGAGTAGGCGAGTGCCTCAACAAGGGAAAGCGCGACGAGAAAGGGGCCTGAGAGCAACAGCATGCCAGCCGTATGGAAGAAAAGAAGCAGAACGCCCACTTGAATCGAGAACTTCTTTCCAAAGAAATCGCCTACCAGCCCTGTTGGCAGCTCGAGGACGACCGTTGCAATGTTGTACAGGGCTTGATAAAGCGCGATTTCCGTGACAGACATTCCTTTCTCCGCAAGGAAAAGTAGAAACACTCCCCGATTTAAAACAAATCCCGCGAGAACGAAAAAGGCGGAATAGATGTGCAGTTGCGTAGCGGCATTCTTATTCATTTGGTACTTCCATCAACTAATTTTGTCGGGCCGCTCGCTACTGGCTCGAAGCCTGAAGTGTTCACAGCTGATGTGAAGAGTGGTAAAGCTTTTGCACAGGGTATCAATGGAATACATCCGAAGCGTTTTCGGCAGTATCATCGGCGAAGGCGGGATTAGCCCTTACGCGGCGCTCACCCTCGATGTATTTGACGATTTGATCAATCGTCTGGTTGGCGTGGCTCTTGAGCTTTCGCTCATAGAAGAAGAGGCCAAGCTTGCCGCGCGTGCCAGACGTGTTGCCACCCACACCCTGAAAATCCTCGGTATAGGTGAGCTCGCAGGCACCATCGCCAGCAGGTGCAGCCTCATAGCGCATGGTATTGATGCCCGCCGCATACTGAAAACGGACCTCATAGAGGCACGGGTAGTCGAAGTGCTTGATCTTAACCTTGATCGCCGTGCCCTTGGCCTTGCCTTTTGCGGACTGGGCGCGCTTCTCGTACTTATAACCGTTGAGCTTGTTGCGGCTGGGACGCTTGCCCGTGGCGTTCTCGATATCCTGCATGATGAACCCCGCCAGAGCGTCAAAAAGCTCCTCCGGCGTCACCTTAAGCATTTTGGTGAGCTGCATGATGGCTCCTTATTCGTTTGAACCGTTCGAGTCATTGTACCGCCCCAGGCTCTCCCATGCGTTGCGGTGAAATAAGGACTGTTTTGCGGCTTTTTTTGGCAAAACAGTACGTATTCCACCGCAAGTTATCTGAGGGCTAGAAGTTGTAGGTGACCACTTGAGGTTCGGCGGGTTCGACGAAGAGGGTCGGATCCGGCTGCTCCACGCGGACGAACTTGACGGTCACGGCCTCAAAGCCCGCCTTGTGCAACACGTCGGCGTAAACGCGCGCCTGCAGAGCGTGCTTCTCGAGCAGCTGGTCCGGCGTCTCGTCCGGCGTGCCGCCCGTCTTGTAATCAATGACCAGGGCGCGCGACGGATCGGCCGGGTCGGTGGCCAGTGCATCGATGGCGCCCTCGGCATAGGCGCCGTAGCGAGCGATGTCCTCGTCCTCGCAGCCCAGCGAAAAGAACGGCACCTCGGCGCGAACGCACGGCCACGCGAGCAGGTCGGCACGAACAGCCGACTTGAGCCAGCGGTCCAGGGCAACGTCGAAGCGTTCGCGCTGCTCCGGCGTCAGGCGCCACAAGCGTGCCAGCGCATCGGCACGCGCGGCGGGCAACGCGTCGGCACCCATCTCGATGAGCCACTGGCAGGCGGCGTGGAAGGCCGAGCCCAGCGCCATGGGATTGCCGGCGGGCTCGACAGCGGCCACGTCTGCATCCGTCATCTCCGAGCCATCCGACTCCGCATCATCGCCAGCCTCGTCCATGGGAACACGAGCCTCGGCGGCACGGTCTTCCGTCTCGGCATGGAGTGCCGCGGCGATTGACGAGTAGCTATACGAGTCACGCATCGGATACGGACAGATGCCCATGCGCACGCCCACCGCCTGGGGATACACGAGCTCAAACGCATCGGGCTTGGGGTCGGCAGGACCGGGGACGATTGTACTGGCCGAATCGTCGGCAGCATCTGCATCGGCATCGCCACGAACAAGCCTGCCCTCGGCATCCAGCGAAGCGTTGGCCTCAAACGCCTGCTCGCCAAAGGTAAAGCCCGCGAGCGAAATGAGCTCGTAGTCGCCCAGATGGGAGTTGTCGAACACCAGGCGGTCGGCATCGAACTGCGGCATATCCAGAGCGTCGGTCGGCAGAATGCGGCGCAGGACATCGTAGGTCAGATCGGTCTCGACGTCGAAGGTCGGCGCCGTCACCTTGCCGCGGCTCACGCCGGCGTCCATCGCCAAAATGACCAGCTCACGCGCTCGCGTCATGGCGACATAGAGCAGACGAGCCCGCTCCTCAAGCGAAAGCTGCAGGTTGTCGTTGCGCAGGCGGGCAAATGCCTCGGCGGGAGAGCCCGTCGCGCATACGTCCTCCATAAGCTCTGGCGGCAACCACAGCGACGTGCCCTTGCCCTTAAACGCATGCTCAAACTGCTTTTTGACGTCGTCGCCCTTCACAAAGGTACCGTCGGCAAGCTTAACGCCGTCGAAGCGTGCCGGCAGTGCCACGACCTGCGCTCCGCCCTCGACGCGACCCATCTGTGCCGCACCCGAGGACTTACGCACGCCAAAACACTCGGCAACCGCTACGACCGGATATTCCAGACCCTTGGACGCATGCACGGTCATGATGCGCACCGCGCCGTCACCCTCCTCGTTGAGGGCGCCCGGGGCCTCCTTGCCCGCCAAGAAGCGGTCGAAGGCGAGCGCGATGGAGCGCGGAGAATTGCCGAACTCGGCCTCTGCCTCGGCCACGGCGTCGAGCGCCTTGAGCACGTTGGCGGCAATGGCCTTGCCCTCGGGGCCGAGCTGCGCCAGACGCACGAACCAGCCGGAGGCGTTGACCACGTCGCGCGCGATGGCGGCGAACGAATCGCGGCCCACGCGACGAAGCGCATACCGCAGCACCTCGCGGGCGCGCGTCACCAGCGGCAAGTCTTGCAAACCCGGCACATCGGAATCGCTCATGATGCCCGCATCGATGTTGCGGCGCGACGTCTCGCCCGTCTGCTCGTCGAGTTTGGTCGCCAGCGCCAGGAACTCCTGGGCGCCGAGTGCAAACATCGGCGAGGCGAGCAGCGGCATAAGGCCCTGCGCCGTATCGGCCGGATTGGCGAGCGCACAAACCAGGGCGCGCACCGTCTGCACCTCGGCTGCTTGGGCAAAGACCGAGCCGCCCGCGATGACGCAGTCGAGCCCCTGGTCGCGGAAGGCCTGGGCGTAGACGTCGGCGTTGGTCATGCGGCCCAGCAGCAGCACCATGCCGCCCTGGGGCTGGCCGGCATCGGCAAGCGCGCGGAAGCGCTCGGCGATCGCACGGGCCTTGGCCTGTGTGCGCTCCTGCGTACTGCCGCCGGCAACAAAGAGGGCCTGGCGACGCGAGGCGTCTGCCACCAGCGTGTCCTTGCGGCCGTCGCTCGCCTCAAGATCCAAAAAGCCCTGCATCAGGCCGCCGTCGTCGCCATCAAAGACGCGCGCCACGTAACGCAGCACCTCGTCATGACTGCGGAAGTTGCGCACGAGCTTAACGAGCTCGCCAGCAGGGGCGTCGGCCGCGGCAGTCGCCTCGGGCGCGGTAGACGAGCCCACCTTGCGCTCCTGGCGACGGAAGACCTCGACCTCGGCGCCGCGGAAGCGGTAGATCGACTGCTGCGCATCGCCCACGGTACAAAGCGCACGCTCCCCCGCGCCGGTCAGGTAACGGATCAGGTCGACCTGCATCTGGTCGGTATCCTGGAACTCGTCGATCATGACCATCTTAAAGCGGCCCTCGTAGGCGGCTCGGATGGCGGGATAATCGCGCAGCGCCTCATATGCCATGCGCAGCAGATCGTTATTGTCGAGCGCGGACTGGTCGGCCTTGAGCGCACGGTACTCCGCCTCCACGGAACGGGCCAG
This sequence comes from Collinsella aerofaciens, assembly GCA_048384935.1. GTDB lineage: Bacteria > Actinomycetota > Coriobacteriia > Coriobacteriales > Coriobacteriaceae > Collinsella > Collinsella aerofaciens_CH. Next base: position 4,744 of record DBEWII010000069.1, read on the forward strand.
GCCCACCAGCGCATCGAGCGCCGGGCCACCGCAGGCAAGCACGATATTGATAAACGCATCGGCGGCCTCGGCCTTGAGCAGCTCGGCCTGCTCCTTAGGGAATGCCTTGCTCGCGCGCGGCATGGTGCACGACATCATGAGTCGCGCCGCATCGGCCATGGTCTTGCCGCTCGCCTCGAACGCGTCGATGGCATCGAGCGCCGCCTGCGCCTTCTCGGTCGAGGCCTTGCTCGCACCCAGCGCCGCGCGATAGGCATCGGCGAGTGCCGAGGTATCGGCCTGGCCGCGCGCCACGCGCACGTCGTCCATACCGCCCGGCAACTGGCTCGACAGCTCCAGCAGGTCGCGCACCAGACCCTTGATGGTCGTACCGCCGCCAAAGGAACCGCCCTCGCCCGCCATGGGATACCAGGCATAGAGGGCCTTGAGCGATGCCGCGAGCTCGGGGGCGGCATCGGGTGCCGTCGCGCGACCCAGCACATGCTCAACAGCCTGATCCATGAGCTCGTCGGTATCGGTGAGCACCGTGAACTCGGGGTCGATGCCCAGCTCCAGCGCGTGCGCGCGCAGGATACGCGAGCACATGCCGTGAATGGTCGAAATCCACGCGTCGTCGACGGTCAGTGCTTCCTCGTCCATACCCTCGTCGATAAGCGCACGGCGCACGCGGTCGCGGATCTCGGCCGCGGCATCTTTGGTAAAGGTAATGGCGAGCACCTGGTCCAGATGCTCAACGAACGGACCGGATTCGGGCGAGAGCGCATAGACGATGCGGCGCGTGAGGGTAAAGGTCTTACCCGAACCGGCGCCCGCCGAGACAAACAGCGGGCGGTCGAGCGTTTTGACAATCTGCAGCTGTTGCGGCATCAAAGTCGAAAGATCCATGGTCTACACGTCCCTCCTTACAAACGTTCCTTGGTGGTTATACGAACAGCGCGCATGCGCGGCTTGCGCCGATGTCGGGTCGACAGCGGCGACGTCACCTGCCTCGAGCTCGCGCAGGCGCTCGGCAATGCCGGTCTCCACGCGGTCGAGCAGGGCATCGAAGTCCATGCTGCCGCCCTCGCCCGGGAAGCCCTTCTTGAGGCCCGGGATGCGACCGTCACCACGCTCTTCCTCGAGCAACTCGGCACTCGCCGCGCCGCGCAGCGCGGGCTTGCCGCCCTTGGTCGAGAAATAGAGCGCAGCACGGGTATCTAGGCCCAGCGCCCGACGCATGGCCTGCGCGTAGATGAGTGTCTGGGTATGGGGTGGCAGCCAGCGCGGGTCGTCGATGGGCGCCGTGCCCGATTCCTCGTCGCGCACCGTAGGGTCGGCGAGCTTAAACTCCTCAACGCCCGTGCGATGCTTGTAGTCGATTACCACGGCGCGATTCTCGGCATCCACATCTACGCGGTCGATGCGCCCGCCGAGCGGCCAACCGGCATACTCAACGTTAAGATCGTTAAAGGCAAACTCCAGGTAGCGCGGAGCAAAAGGAGTCAGCGCCTCGGACTCGTAGGCAAGGACGCCCTCCAGCTGCGGCAAGATCTCGGCCACCTGACGCTCCTCCACCGGGGAGAGCGGCACCAGCGGGCCCTCGTTGCCACGCTTGCCCGCATGCTCGGCCAAGGTATCGGTAAAGACCTCGCGCAGCAGCTCCTGCACACGCGGCAGGTTCTCGGGCGTCACGCGCTCCATGCCCTTCTGCGGAAGACACGCATGCAAGTGCTCCAGCACGTCGTGGACAAAGTTGCCCTTCTCCATGTTGCCAAAGCCCGCGTCGATCGACTGGGGCTTGACGCGATACGAGACGAACCAGCACAGCGGGCAGGTGGAATAGGCCTCGATCTGCGAGGCGGACGTCAGACGCGGCACAAGCGGCGCGTCCTCACCCTCGCCATCGCGACGGCACAGGACCAAATACGGAATGGCTTCATCGCTCAGATGCTGAGGAGCTTCGCAGGTCACGCGCTCGCGCCTAAGACCTTCACCTGCCGCGGGATCAAAGTCGGCGATGATATCGCCCTCGCCCACGCGCATGGGCTTGGCAGCGCCAGCGGCCTCGGCATGTGCCCACAGCTCGGTCCATACGGCTGCCGGGTAGCACTCGCGTGCCTGGCGATCGTGCGTCACACGGGCGAGCGCGACCGGACCGCTCGCCGCCTGCATCGCACGGCCAAAGCGCACGCGCAGCAGGGCGGCGGGCTCCAAAGACACGCCGTCGCGGCGCAGCTCGGCTGTCAACGTGGCAAGCGGGCCCTCTTCGTGCGAAAGCGGATAGCTGTCCAGGTCGACATCGGCAAACAGCACGGCATCGTAGCTGCCAGGGCGAAGAACCGACGCATCGGCAAGCGACGCGAAGCGCACTTGTGCTCGTGGTGTGCGATCGACCTCGTAGGTCTCGTAATCGTAGGCGGTACTGCGCTTGTCCACCTTGGTTCGAACGCCGTCGAGAACCGGCACGGTCGCGGCCTGCGACACGTCGAGCGCGCGAGCATCGTTCATAAGGATGTCGATGGCATGGCGCAGCAAAGCCGTCTCTGCCTGGCGACGGGCCTGGCCGTCAAGGCCGCCTAGAGCGCGATCGGGCAACGCCTCGGCAACGGCAAGCATGGCCTTAAGCGCCGTCACGGGCTTGTCACGCCACAGCGCCTGGAACACGTCCGAGACCACACACGGTACGTTCTTAAACCAGTTATCGTCGCTCGCCGCCTTGCGCGCGCCCCTCACCTGGCCCTGAACGCTCTGCAGCAGGCTCTTAACGCCCGCGGTAGTCTTGCTGCGCGAAAGACGCATATTCTTATCGAAGGTACGGGCATTGACGGCATCAGCGCCCGAAAGCGAACTGTAGATCCAGTCGGTAAGCTCCGGCGCGGGCCACCACTCGGTCTTTGACACCGTGCCTTCATCGGCGGCCTTCATGCGCTCGATCAGGCCGGCGAGCGCCGCAAACTGCCTGCCCGCAATGGATTGGGAAAACGCCGTGAACTCAACTGTCTCGGCAGCGATATGACGAGCCGCCAGACGAGAGGAGAGCTCACCGAACAACTGGGATGCCCGGGCAGAAACAACGAGCACGCGCACGGGGTCGGCGGGCGTTGCCGTAGTTTTATCGGCCTTGGACTCCTTGTGCGCTTTCACCAACTTATCGATGGCGTCCGCATAGACATGAGCACGGGCATGGGGGCCGGCGACCTCAATAAAGGCAGGCTGGGCGGCGGTCCCGCAAGCGACATCAGACGCGACGGCATCCTCCCCCAGCGGCGCGATCTCAAACAGCACACCGCGGGAATCAAATGCCGTGGCAAGCTCCTCGCGCATCGCCGCCTGCTCGCGGGCAAGCAGTACGACGACCTCTCCCCCATTGTTCGCCGCGGAAGACAGCAGCTCGAGCAGGCCGTGCGTAAACGACGTGACACCGCGCACGCATACGGCGCGGGCGCACGCCGGCAGGTTATCGGCCAGGGCACCGGCCATAATGTCAGCTGCCTCGCAGGGCTCGACCATATCTCGACGGTCCAAACCGCCCGCGTAGGCACGCAAAAGCTCAAACACACGAGCCTCGGCATCGCTTTTTGGCTCAGGCTGGCAATTGTTGCCACGGCATCGCTCGGCCGTCGTCCCCGCCACACCCGGCAGCACATCGCGGGCCATGCGCGCAAGCATGCGCACCGTGCCCTGGCTGCGCGAAAGCGGCTGCAGGTCGGCATCGTCGAGACGCGTGACCATGTCCGAGAGCAGCATCTGGCGCTGCAGGTTGTCGACGAAACCGCGCCCGTCGCCCAAAAGCTCCCAAAGCGAGCGAAGCCACGATGTAGGCGTCTTGTAGTCGATACCCAGCGAAACGCCGGCTTCCGCCGCATCATGACGGCACAGGTCGAGCTCGGCAAACGTTGGCGCCAGCAACACGGCACGCCCGTGGCGGGCAATAAGGTCGGCAAGCAGCGCCGACTCGGCATCGCTCAAATCCGTGCCGGCATTGGTGGTATAGATTCGAACAGGCATGGTCCTCCGCTCAAACTGTTCGCAATAATCAATGCATCCATCCTACCCGCCCAAGCGGACACATTGCCACCGCAGTTCCATCTTTTGGTACAAAGCAACCTGAACCCAACGCACCAGCCGATTGCAGGCATATAAAAACCGCCCCCGAAGGGACGGTTCTTCGTAATTCAATGTTGTCGCTGGCCTACTCGCCATCCTCCAACTTAATGAGGATCTTGCGGTAGCCACCGTACTCGCCGTTCAGCGCCTTTGAAACGCGGCTCACCGTGGTGGACGAAGCGCCGGTACGGGCCTGAACCTCAACATAAGGCTCGCCCTCGTCCAAATAGCGCGCAACCTGCAAACGCTGAGAAAGGTCGCAAATCTCGCGCGGCGTGCAGATATCGGTCAAAAACGCTTGGATATCCTTCTCGTCGTCCAAAAGGCTAAATGCGTGGACCAGCTGCTTGACATCAGGCTTGTCAAACATGTTCTCGATATTCATCGATCACCGCCAAACCCGCCAAAAGGCATCGAAGTTGATACTGACATCGGGCATCGTTCGCCCGTTCTATGCAATAGGGCAACGCCTGTGGCTTTTGCCCGTAGCAGTGTAGCACACCACCAAACTAAAGCGACAAGACTCTCTGCCAGCGGCGCGTTTTTCAGGACGAACGCCGTTTAGAAACCATATGCGCACGTAAGCTCCACGAATATTTGAGACAATGGGCGCCCAAACACCGCGGCGCGCCCGCGCAACCATCCAGGTCGCCGCCGTAAGCCGCTTCACGCGACGCCAGCAATCCCGGCGCAAGAAAGGATTCACGCCATGCGCTTTATGCTTAACTGGCTCTTCACCTCGATCGCCATCGCGATCGCCACGTTCCTCGTCCCCGGTATCCAACCCTTCGGCTTTGCCGAGACCTGGGTCTGCTTTGCCTTTGTGGGACTGTTCCTGAACATTGTCGATTCGTTCGTCAAACCGTTCCTCACGGTCATCTCGCTGCCGCTCACGATCATTACGCTGGGCATTTTCCAGCTTGTCGTCAACAGCTTTATGCTTGAGCTCGCGAGTTACCTGTCGGTCAACCTGCTGGGCGTCGGCATCTCCATCGCCAGCTTTGGATCGGCCTTTATGGGCAGCATCCTGGTGTCCATCACGCGCAGCATCCTCGACAGCATCGCCGAGGACTAAAACGGCCATTCCGGCCGTGTCCGTCTCAACAGCCCAAAACGAAGGCCGCCCATCGCAAAAATGGGCGGCCTTCTTATTTGCCAAGTCTCAAAGGGCGAGAAAATCTACCATTTCCACCCCGTCCCCAAATGCAGGTGTGGGTTAGATGACGTAGTCGTAGCCATGGTTGGGAGCGACAAGTTGATCGAGCGTCACACCGTCGAGGTAGTCGTTGATGAGCTTGTCCAGGTTCTTCCACACGTCGAGCGTGGGACACTCATCAGATCGCGAGCAGCCCTTGCAGTCGCCATCCAGGCAGGCGACCGGCGCCAGACTGCCCTCGGTCAGGCGCAAGATCTCGCCCACCGTGTATTGCTCGGGCGGGCGCGTGAGCACATAGCCGCCGCCCTTGCCGCGCATGCCCGAGAGCATGTTGGCGCGCACGAGCGTAGCCAAAATGTTCTCGAGATATTTCTCGGAAATCCCCTGTCGCGCCGCGATCTCTTTGAGCGGGATGCGACCGGCTGCCTGGTGCTCGGCCAGATCGACCATAACGCGCAGGGCATATCTGCCCTTAGTAGAAACCAACATGTATAGTGCTGCCTTTCGGTCATTTAGTCCGTAGAAATTCTAGCCGAAAAATTGGTTTTGAAAATACCCGTTCCGGTCAAGATGGTTAATCGACTCGTAATAATCTTCTATTTCCTATTGCGTTACTAGGCTTTACTGTCTACTATGCTTGCCAACAGCAAAACGAACAACCCATAAGGTTTGTGGGTTTCGCTGCTATACACACCGTAAAACCACACGGTATCCAGTCATTTGAACACTTTGGAGGTTCACCATGAGCAATGTTTACACGTCCATCGATCAGCTTATCGGCCACACCCCGCTTCTGGAGCTCACCCACTTTGAGGCCGACGAGGACCTCAAGGCTCGCGTGCTCGTCAAACTGGAATACTTCAACCCCGCCGGGTCCGTTAAAGACCGCGTCGCCAAGAACATGATTGACGAGGCCGAGAAGGCAGGCAAGCTCGTGCGTGGCGGCGACTACACCATCATCGAGCCCACAAGCGGCAACACCGGCGTCGGCATCGCCTCGGTGGCAGCCGCCCGCGGCTACAAGGTAATCATCACCATGCCCGAGACCATGTCCGTCGAGCGCCGCAAGCTGATGCAGGCATATGGCGCGCAGCTCGTGCTCACCGACGGCTCCAAGGGCATGAAGGGCGCTATCGCCAAGGCCGAGGAGCTGCAGAAGGAGACTCCCAACAGCATCATCGCCGGTCAGTTTGTGAACCCCGCCAACCCCGCCATTCACAAGGCCACGACCGGCCCCGAGATCTGGGACGATACCGACGGCCAGGTCGACATTTTCGTCGCCGGCGTTGGCACCGGCGGTACCGTGACCGGCGTGGGCGAATTCCTCAAGGAGCAGAACCCCGAGATTAAGGTCGTCGCCGTCGAGCCCGCCACCTCCCCGGTGCTCTCTAAGGGCCAGGCCGGCCCGCACAAGATCCAGGGCATCGGCGCCGGCTTTGTGCCCGACGTCCTCGACACCCGGATCTACGACGAGATCATCCCCGTCGAGAACGACGACGCCTTTGCCACCGGCCGCGCCGTGGGCCACAAGGAGGGCGTGCTCGTGGGCATTTCGTCCGGTGCCGCCGTATGGGCCGCGCTGCAGCTGGCCAAGCGCCCCGAGAACGAGGGCAAGACCATCGTGGCCCTGCTTGCCGACACCGGCGAGCGCTACCTGTCCACGGCACTGTTCCAGGACTAAGGGCCCGTCACTTGTCGATAGGCCCAAGGCACGCCGGTCTACCCTCTCTTCTGGCTGCCTAAGCCCATCTCGTTAGGGTGTCCCACGAGACGTCCGAACTTGCTACAATGTCTGCGGCGCGGAACCAGCCTCCCGCGCCGCTTTTCTTTTTTGGCCACATGCCACCAAGGAGAACCTCCCCATGCACAACAAGCGCGTGCTCGTCGCCATGAGCGGCGGCGTCGATTCCAGCGTGACCGCGTACCTGCTCAAAAGCCAGGGCTACGAATGCGTCGGCGCCACCATGCGCCTCACCTGCCCCGCACCCGACCCCGCCACGGGCATGAGTAAGGTCGACCGCGACATCGCCGATGCAAAGGCCATCGCCGAGCGCCTGGGGATACCCCACCATGTGCTCGACCTGCAGCAGACCTTCGACCGCAACGTGATCGAGCGCTTTGTGAACGCCTACCAGGAAGGACTGACGCCCAATCCGTGCATTATCTGCAACCGCCACATTAAGTTTGGCGCGCTGCTCGATGCGGCGCTGGACATGGGCTGCGACTACATCGCAACGGGACATTACGCCAAAACAAGCCAGGCGGCAGACGGCACCTGGCAGCTACATCGCGGCGAAGATCCCAAAAAGGACCAGAGCTACTTTTTGTATTCGCTTACGCAGGAGCGCCTGGCGCACACGATCTTTCCGCTGGCAGGCCTAGACAAAGAGCGCGACGTGCGCCGCATTGCCGCCGAACAGGGCTTTACCAACGCCCAGAAGGCCGAAAGCGAGGACATCTGCTTTATCGCGGACGGTGACTACGCGGGCTATATCGAGCGCCGCTGCGGACATCCCGCTGCACCGGGCGACATTGTGTGGCGCGACGGCAGCGTGGTCGGGCGCCACAATGGCGCGCTGCGCTACACCATCGGCCAGCGCAAGGGCTTGGGCGTCGCGATGGCGCATCCTGTGTATGTAACGGGCGTCGACGCCGCCAACAACACCGTTCATCTGGGCGAGGCCGAGGACCTGACCGCCGCTGCCCTCACGGCCGATGAGTGGATCTGGAGCGCGCCAGATGCACGCATGGAGGCGGAGCTCGACGCCGGCGGCATTCGCGTCGGTGCCAAGTATCGCTACCGTCAGAAAGACCAGGCAGCGACCCTTACGCGTGACGAAGACGGGCAAATGCTGCTAACTTTTGACGAGCCGCAACGAGCCATCGCCCCCGGCCAAGCCGTCGTCGTCTACCGCGGCGACATCGTCCTGGGCGGCGGTACCGTGACCGGCGCACTTAAGTAGCCGCGGGTTTATCGCCGCACGTGTCGAAGTACCTCAACAGCGGCACTAACCTCGATTATGCGACGCTCGAGGCCGCGGCGAATGGCCTCGAGTCGACCCTCCGCCGTCGCCCATTCGCTCTGCGAAAGAATCTCGATTGCCTCATCAACAAATCCGTTGAGCCGCGATGAATCGAACCAATCGAGTGAGTCCGCAAGCGCCAGCTGGACGGAAGGGTCGGGCCCAAACGGCTTAGCGGAAAACCCAAACTCCCCAGCTGCGAGCACGGCAGTTGGCACGTTGTACCATAGGCAGTTGCCGCTATCGAACAGCGGAGCAGGCCTTATCTCCAGGGTGTCGACATTGCGGATGATGCCGAAGTTTCGCCAATGGCGGTCGCTGTTGGCCAAAAGGGCATCGCAGACAATCATCTGCGACATAGACCTTCTCACAGCGGCCTCATCGACACCATGCTTGCCAAGGTAGCGACAGTATCGATCGTATGTCGAATTTCCCCGCTGGCTGCCAAGTGCGCCCTTAACGGAAACAGCCGGAACGTATTCCTCACGGCCGTCAAGAAAGTCGTCGCACAGACACACAGGGCCATCGAACATGTGCTCAACCGTGTAAGGAACAAACTCGCCCTCCGACAGCAAGCGACGATGCAGAGCCGTTGCAACCGCCTCGTTAAAGGGACGTTGATCGTCCATGCCGCATCCCTTGACCAAAACGCGAATGCCGTTGCGGATCATCCACGATTTAGGGAGCTCGCCCTCGGACGTGTTATCCGGATTTTTAAGACCGATGCCTTCCAGCCAACCCGAACGCTCTTCGGGCGCCGATCGCTCAAATTCGTTCTCAAAGTAATTGATGTTTCGCCATTTAAGTTCGGTGCAATCGGTCGGCCGCAGCCAATAACAATCCGAAAGCGATAGGCCCAGGCACCGAACCGGAACCTCGATGCCACTGGCAATCCCCAGTTCACGATAGCGCGAGACGAGTCCGGGGCGGACGTCAGGCACCGACCGATGGCTCCACCACACGTTGAGCTCCCGTTTATTCACCGTAGGAGAAGAGCTCGAGCACGTGCCAAGCGGCATCCTCTGCGCATCGAGGACCTCGGCGATTTCGAAGGGAAACTCACGCGTCGGATCAAATGAGACATGCGCGACCTCATGGTCGGCGGACATCAGCGTAAACTTGCGCCCCACATCGGCCGCAGGACGGCGTCCACGTTTGCGGACCTTTTGATAAGCGACCGCGGAATTGTACTCGACCATCTTCCGTCCGCCCACAATATCGCACGCGAGCGTTCCCGATGAGGCAAGTTGAGATATGCGGGCTTTCGTAACGCCCAGCAGGCGGGCAGCATCACCCATAGACAAGTACTCAGACGTATCCATACACCGCATCACCTCGTTAAGTAATTTAAACGTTTAGTTAATAGATTACATACATCATAATACTAAACAACCCAAAGCGAAAAAAGGCCCGAGAAATCGGGCCTTAGCGATTGGTCAGCCGAGTCGCAAGCTACTCCCCTAGCGCTGAACGTAGGCGCGAACCAGCTCGTAGGTATTGCGCACGCCGTCGATGTGGCTGCGCTCGTAGTTGTGGCTCGCGTACACGCCGGGGCCGATCAGACCATGGCGAATGTCGTAGCCGGCCGAGAGCGTGGCCTCGACGTCGGAGCCATAGTGCGGGTACACATCGATGGCGTAATCGAGCTCCAGCTCGCGCGCGATGTTGGACAGCGTGGTTACCAGGTCGTAGTTGTACGGACCGCCCGAATCCTTGGCGCAAATCGAAACCATACGCTCGGTGCAGCCCAGGTCGTCGCCCACGCAGCCCATGTCCACGCTGATCATCTCGCGCGTGTCGGCCGGCACAAAGGCACCGCCGTGGCCGACCTCCTCGTACACCGTAAAGAGCAACGAAACCTTGCGCGAAAGCGTCACCTCGCCTTCGGCGACGGCGCGGGCCAAACCCAGCAGAATCGACGCGGACAGCTTGTCGTCAAGGAAGCGACTCTTGATGTATCCGCTCTCCGTCACCGTGGTGCGCGGATCCATAGCGATGATGTCGCCGGTCTGAATACCCAGCTCGAGCACATCGTCCTTGCTGTCAACGTTCTCGTCGAGCAGGATTTCCATGTTCTTCTCGATGGTTTTGACCGGCTCATCGGCCACGTGCGCCGAAGGCTCGGTATTGAGGACCACACCCGTGTACACATTGCCGTCACGCGTGTAGACGGTGCAGTTCTCGCCATCGGCCGTAGACCACTGATGCCCGCCGAGGGTCGTGGGGCGCAGGCGACCATTGTCCTTAATGGAACGCACCATGGCGCCCAGGGTATCGACATGGCTCGCCAACACGAGCGGCTCGCCCTCGCCGCCAAGCTCAACCAGCACGTTGCCTTTATTGGAGCGCTCGGGCCCAAAGCCCATATCGTGCAACGTCTCCATCAGATAATCAGTCGCCGCACGGGTATAGCCCGTAGGCGAAGCAATCGAGGTAAGCGCCTTCAACTGGTCAGTAATATAGGAGAGCGTAGAATCCATCTTGGACACCAAAGTCACCCTTTCATATCGAATTAAACCCACAGCAACGATACCACCGCGAACCATCTTTTTACCTAGCGAGATGACCCATCGAGCTCTTCAGAACTGCGCCCGCCACGATAACGAGCCGTCGGGCCCCTGCCCGTTAGCCCCACAATCTTTCCGCAGGACGGAGGAAGCCCCCGCCGCACGAAGTG
>DBEWII010000070.1:0-12386 GCA_048384935.1 Collinsella aerofaciens
CAATTTCAAGGGTTACCGAGACAACTTGATCGACATCAATCAACTTCGTTGGCACCCAGATGTTCTCTCCGCTATTGCGCCCATAAGAAAAATATAAGTTGAACACCCCTGCGTCGTCATCTTCGATAATCTGCTCCGATCCATCCTTGTAGCTGACGGTCAGCTTATTATCAACTGCTTCATAGCCCAAATCATCGATGTGCGTCTGGATGGAAAACGGGCTAATCTCAAGAGGCGAGTCACCGGAGCGGAGTTCCTTTGTATCGACGTACGCTCCAATATTGAACTCGGGTGTCGACGCCTCAAACCGCCTCGCACTCTCACCTTCACCCTCGGTCCAATGGATAATCCAGGTGACAGCATGTTGCAAATCTCGCTCGCGATCCATAGCGGCAAAGTACATCGTGCCATTAATGACAGTATCGCTTGATGTGTCCTTATCAATTGTGCTGCGTGTGTCAGGCCATTCCTCGCCGAACTTCATATCGGGCGTGCCGATGCCCTGCTCTTCTTCACCATAGAGAACAAGTTCGCCAATCTCTGCTGCTGGCTTGTAGTAGTTAACTCCATTTGGATTGGACAACGTAAACGTCACGGCTCCGCAGCCGTTTTGGTCGATTGCCATCTCATGGATATCAAGCGTATAGCCGTTGCCCTCGACGGACAGATTAACCTCCTGGACTGCGCCTTCCAGGCTTTGGGGCGCGATGCCATCGCCAAACTCTCTGGTGTAGGTATATTTAGTTCCCGATGAGCCGCCGTTGGTCCAGGTAATGGAATCCCCGTTGCCGTGGTTTCCCCAGGCAGAGGCAAAATAGCTGGAATTGACGACGGCGTAGGCGACCCCTCCGGTCGCCAGCACTCCGGCAAGGCATCCGATCACGGCAACATACAGAGGCTTCGCGTGACCCTTTCGGCGAAGCGGCTCACCAGCAGCGGCATAAAGAACACGGTCAGCAAGATCGCTATCGGCTTGGACGGACTCGAAGGCCTGCTTGATTTGATTGGATTTCACGGTCGCCCTCCTCTAGGATGAACTTGAGCTTCGATCTGCCGCGAGCCAAACGCGTTCGAACAGTCGCGGCTGGCACATGCAATAACTCGGCAATCTCTGAGGTCGAAAAGCCCAGAAAGTAATAGAGCATGATGGGAACACGGAATCGTTCCGGAAGTCGCATAACGTCTGACAGGACCGCCTTGGTCTCCTCCTGCGCCGTCGAAAGCGAATCGGCCAGGTTCTCAATATCCTCCACACGCCTCCATGGCTTTCGAAAGAGAGATTTGCATTCATTGATCGTGACCCGGATAAGCCATCGACGAAGATGTTCCCAGCTTTCAAATTGCGCATCGCTTTTGAGTAACTTCAGAAAGACGTCTTGAGCGACATCGTCGGCATCGGCACGATCGCGCAGATACGTCAATGCGATTCGAAACACGACATCCCTGTGATCTTCGACCGCCTGTCTAAAAGCTTGTTCTTCCATAATCACCTCCCGGTGACGTTAATGATTCTTGATGAGGCCCTCACCATAGATACGCTCTTGCCGGACGAAATGTTTCAAATTCAAGCAGGAAAAACCTACCAAAATAAACCTGTCCCTTTTTGGCAGGTTTTCTTCAACAAAAAAGGCCCGCCCCCCTGTTGGGAAGCGAGCCTTTATAAGGGCGGTTAACGTACTTGGAAGTTACTCCTCGTCGTTGTCCTTGGCCTCTTCGGCGTCGTCGGTGTCCACGAGCTGGTTGAGCAGCTCGTCGAGGGAAGCCATGTCCTCGTTGATGGCACCGTTGGCGGGAGCCTTCTTGTCGTCGATCGGGGCGCCCAGGAGCTCCTCGTCGGCGTCGGCGTGATGCGTCGGCGCAGCGGAGGTGCCCAGCAGGATGTCGTCCGGACCGTCGGGGCTAAAGACCATCTGCAGCAGCTGCGAGAGGTCTTCCTCGTCGGCAACGTCGTCGTTGTTCTCGAGGATGTAGAGCAGGTCGTGGGCCTCCAGGCCGTCACGGAGCTCCTCGATCGCCTTGGCACCGATGCCATCGATGCGCAGCAGATCCTCCTCGGACTTGCCAACCAGGTCGCCGACCGTCTCGATGCCGACCTCGCTGAACTTGTTGGTCCAGCGCTGCGACACGCCCAGGTCGTCGAACAGGTACAGACGAGCCTTCTCGGCGGAGATGGTGTGGCCGTTGCGGGTGAACGAACCGTCAGCACCACCAAACTCGTCGTAGCCGGCCCAGTCGAGCTGCTGTGGGAGCTGCTCGTCCAGGTCCTTGAGCTCCACAGGAGCCCACTCGGGCAGCGACTTGGCGTTGGGCGAAGCCGGGCCGTCGATGTCCACGTAGCCGTCGGCCGTGCGATACGTCAGCTTGGCGTTGGCGTACGGCTTGAGGCCGGTACCAGCCGGGATCTTCTTACCGACGATGACGTTGGACTTAAGGTCGAGCAGGTGATCGACCTTGCCCTCGATGGCAGCCTCGGTAAGGACGCCGGCGGTACGGATGAACGAAGCGCTCGACAGCCAGGAGTCGATGTTGGACGCGACCTTGAGCGTCCCCAGGATGACGGGCTCGGCCACGGGAGCCTGACCGCCCAGACGGGCAACGCGCTCGACCTCGTCGGCGAACTCATAGCGGTCGACGTACTGACCAAGCAGGTACTTGGAGTCACCGGGGTTGGTGATCTGAACGCGACGCAGCATCTGACGTGCGAGCACCTCGATGTGCTTGTCGTTCAGGTCGACGCCCTGGCTGGTGTAGACGTCCTTGACGCTCTCGACGAAGGTGTGCATCGTCGACTCGATGTCGGTCAGCTTGCGCAGGTTGCGGAAGTTGACGAAGCCCTTGGTGATCTGGTCGCCGGCACGAACCTCGCAGCCATCCTCGATCTCGGGCATAAAGCGCACAGATGCGGGGACGCGACGCTCGTCGAGGACACGGGTGTGATCCTCGGAGTCGGTGAGCGTCAGCACGTACTCGGACTTCTCGGGCTTGATCGAGAGGTGACCGGAGTACGGAGCCAGCTCGGCCTCGCGACCCAGAATCTTCTCGTTGACGTTGCCGACGATATCGAACATACGGCTGACCGTAGGCAGACCCTGCGTAATATCGTCGACGCCAGCGACGCCGCCGGAGTGAATGGTACGCATCGTAAGCTGCGTACCGGGCTCGCCGATGGACTGGGCGGCAATAATGCCGACCGCGGTACCGATGGCGACCGGACGACGGGTGGAAAGATCCCAGCCGTAGCACTTCTGGCACACGCCGTACTTGGAGCGGCAGGTGAGCAGCGCGCGAAGCTTGACCTTCTTGAGGCCCGCATCGACCATCTTCTGGATGTCGGCGACCTTCTCGATGTAGCCGTCCTGCTCAAAGAGCACGGTGCCATCGGGGGCCACGACGTCCTCAATGAAGCAACGGCCGACGAGGTCGGTGTTGAGGTCGGTGGTGCCGGGGATGATGAGGTTGTAGGTGACGCCCTCGTGCGTACCGCAGTCCTCCTCGCGGACGATGACATCCTGGGCCACGTCGACCAGACGACGGGTCAGGTAACCAGAGTCCGAGGTGTGGGATGCGGTATCGACCAGGCCCTTACGGGCGCCGTAGGTCGAAATGAAGTACTCGAGCGGCAGTAGGCCCTCGCGGAAGTTCGCCTTAATGGGAAGGTCGATCGTCTCGCCGGACATGTCTGCCATCAGACCACGCATGCCGCCGAGCTGACGCAGCTGGGTCTTAGAACCACGGGCGCCGGAGTCGGCCATCATGTACAGCGGGTTCTCCTCGTCGAACATGTCGAGCATAAGCGCTGCGACCTTGTCGGTACAAGCGGTCCACTCGTTAACGACTTCGATGTGGCGCTCCGTCTCGTTGATGAAGCCCTCCTCGAAGTACTCGTTGATCTGGTCGACGTTGGCCTGGGCGCGATCGAGCAGCTCCTGCTTCTCGGCAGGGATGAGAGCGTCCCACACCGAGATGGTGAGGCCGGCGCGGGTAGCGTAGTGGAAGCCGGAGTACTTGATGGCGTCGAGGATCGGGCCGACCTTGGCCTCGGGGTAACGATCGCAGCAGTCCGCAACCAGCTTGGCCACGTCGCCCTTGACCATCTTGTAGTTCATGAACTCATAGTCTTCGGGCAGGCACTGGCGGTTGAAGATGATGCGGCCGATAGAGGTCTCGAAGCGCGCGGTCTTGTTGCCGGTGACGTCGTAGTCGACAAACTCATTCTTGCCGTTCTTGACGCGGAAGATACGGGTGCCGTCCTCGTTGATGACGTTGGCGTTCTCGGCAGACACGCGGACCTGGATCTTGGCCTGCATGTCGACCTCGGAGCGGCAGTCATAGGCGTGCAGCGCGTCGTCGAAGCTCGAGAACACGTGGTTCTCGCCCGGCAGACCGTCGCGGACCTGGGTCAGGTAGTACACACCGATGATCATGTCCTGCGAGGGGATGTTGACCGGCTTGCCGGATGCCGGCGAGCGCAGGTTGTTCGCAGAGAGCATGAGCACGCGGGCCTCGGCCTGAGCCTGGCTGGACAGCGGCACGTGGACAGACATCTGGTCGCCGTCGAAGTCGGCGTTGAAGGGCGAGCAGACCAGCGGGTGCAGGTGGATAGCCTTGCCCTCGACCAGCACCGGCTCAAAGGCCTGGATGGACAGACGGTGCAGGGTCGGTGCACGGTTGAGCAGCACGACGCGGCCGTCGATGACCTCTTCGAGGATGTCCCACACAAAGGTGGCACCGCGGTCGATAGCGCGCTTGGCGCCCTTGATGTTCTCGACCTTGCCGAGCTCGACCAGGCGCTTCATGACGAAGGGCTTGAAGAGCTCCAGCGCCATAGTCTTGGGCAGACCGCACTGATGCAGTAGCAGCTTGGGGTCGGTAACGATTACCGAACGGCCGGAGTAGTCGACACGCTTACCCAGCAGGTTCTGACGGAAACGACCCTGCTTGCCCTTGAGGGCCTCGGCGAGAGACTTGAGCGGGCGACCGCCACGGCCAGAGACCGGGCGACCACGACGGCCATTGTCGAACAGGGCGTCCACGGACTCCTGGAGCATGCGCTTCTCGTTGTTCACGATGATCGCAGGGGCGTCCAGGTCGAGCAGGCGCTTGAGTCGGTTGTTACGGTTGATCACGCGACGGTACAGGTCGTTGAGGTCGGACGCGGCGAAGCGGCCGCCATCGAGCTGGACCATCGGGCGCAGATCGGGCGGAATGACCGGGATGACGTCCAGGATCATGTTCGCGGGGCTGTTGCCGCCCTTCAGGAAGGCGTCAACGACCTCGAGGCGCTTAACGGCCTTCTCGCGCTTCTGCTTCTGGGAGTCCTCGTCGGCGATGATGGCCTTGAGCTTCTCGGCCTCGGAGGGGAGGTCGATGGCAGCGAGCAGGTCGCGGACGGCCTCGGCACCCATGCCACCCTTGAAGTACATGGAGTAGTAGCGGGTCATCTCGCGGAACAGCGGCTCATCGGAAATGAGGTCGCGCTCGCTGAGCTTCATGAAGGCGTTGAAGGCGTCCGTGCGGAGCTGCTTCTCGTCCTTGCACTCTTCCTCGATGTCGACGATGCCAGAGGCGATCTCCTCGGGGGTCAGCGGCTCCTCGTCGGAGAACTCGTCGAAGTTCTCGGGGTTGCCCTGCTCCTTGAGGGACTCGATCTGGCGGGCGCACTCGGCATCGATCTCTTCCAGATCGGCGGCGAGCTCCTCGCGCAGGTCGTCAGCGTCGGCCTCGCGAGCCTCGTAGTCGACCTCGGTGATGATGTAGCTGGCAAAGTACAGAACCTTCTCGAGGTCCTTGGACTTGATGTCGAGCATACGGCTCATCGGGAAGCTCGTGGGGCTCTTGAAGTACCAGATGTGGGACACGGGAGCGGCGAGCTCGATGTGGCCCATGCGGTCGCGACGCACCTTGGCCGAGGTGACCTCGACGCCGCAGCGCTCGCAGACGATGCCCTTAAAGCGGATGCCCTTGTACTTGCCGCAGGAGCACTCCCAGTCCTTGGCGGGACCGAAGATCTTCTCGCAGAACAGGCCGTCCTTCTCGGGCTTGAGGGTACGGTAATTGATGGTCTCCGGCTTCTTGACCTCACCGTGCGACCAGGAACGGATCTGGTCGGCGGAGGCAAGGGAGATCTTTACCGAGTCAAAATCAGTAGCTTCGAAATCTGCCACAGTCAACTACTCCTTATCAGTGGTCGTGGCGGCGACAGCCTCGGGTGCCTCGGCGGTCTCGGCATCCTCGGCCTCGACGTCGGCGTCAACGCCGGCGAGCGCAGCCAGGTCGTCGAGAGCGGAGGTCTCCTCGGCGGTCACAGGGGCGGAGGCGTCCTCGTCGGCATCGTGCATGGGCTCGATGTCCAGTGCGAGGGAGCGAATCTCCTTGACGAGAACCTTGAAGGACTCGGGGATACCCGGGACAGGAACGTTCTCGCCCTTGACGATGGACTCGTAGGTCTTGACGCGGCCCACGGTATCGTCGGACTTGACGGTCAGGATCTCCTGCAGGACGTTGGAAGCACCGTAAGCGTACAGTGCCCAAACTTCCATCTCGCCGAAGCGCTGGCCGCCGAACTGAGCCTTGCCGCCCAGAGGCTGCTGGGTAACCAGGCTGTAAGGGCCGGTCGAACGGGCGTGGATCTTGTCGTCGACCATGTGGCCGAGCTTGAGGATGTAGGACGTACCCACGGTAATGGGCTCGCGGAACTCCTCGCCGGTGCGGCCGTCGAACAGGCGGGTCTTGCCGCGCTCGTCAAGCTGGGTGACGAACTCGGGGCGCATGTGATCGCCAAAGGCAGCGGTGGCCTTGTTGAGCATGTTCTTGTTGGCACGACGGATGACCTCGGCGATCTCGTCCTCCTTGGCGCCGTCGAAGACGGGCGTCGCGGTGAAGAACGGACCGGGGACGTACTTGTCGGAGTCGGCCTGCTCGGTATCCCAACCGCAGGCAGCAGCCCAGCCAAGGTGGCACTCGAGCAGCTGGCCGACGTTCATACGCGAAGGAACGCCCAGCGGGTTGAGGATAACGTCAATCGGGGTACCGTCAGCCATGTAGGGCATGTCCTCGACCGGCAGAACGTTGCAGATAACACCCTTGTTGCCGTGGCGACCGGCGATCTTATCGCCCTGCTGGATCTTACGACGCTGGGCGACGTAGACGCGCACCTGCTCGTTGACGCCGGGAGCCAGATCGTCGCCGTTCTCGCGGCTAAAGCGGACAACGTCGATGACGCGGCCGTAAGCGCCGTGAGGCATCTTAAGGGAGGTGTCGCGGACGTCGTGGGCCTTGGCACCGAAGATGGCGCGCAGCAGGCGCTCCTCGGCAGTCAGAGCGCTCTCGCCCTTAGGCGTGACCTTGCCGACCAGGATGTCGCCAGGGCCGACCTCGGCGCCGATGCGGATGATGCCGTCCTCGTCGAGGTTGGCAAGCATGTCCTCGGAGAGGTTCGGGATCTCGCGGGTGATCTCCTCGGGGCCGAGCTTGGTGTCGCGGGCGTCGATCTCGTGACGGGTGATGTTGATGGTCGTCAGCAGGTCCTCGGCCACCAGGCGCTCGGACACGACGATACCGTCCTCGTAGTTAAAGCCTTCCCACGGCATGTAGGCCACGGTGAGGTTCTGGCCCAGTGCGAGCTCGCCGTGATCGGTCGAAGGACCGTCGGCCAGAGGCTCGCCCTGCTCAACGGTGTCACCGACGCGCACGAGCGGACGGTGGTTGATGCAGGTGGACTGGTTGGAGCGCTGGTACTTGGCCAGGTGATACTCGTCCATGCCGCCGGCATGCTTGACGATGATCTTGGCGGCGTCGGCAAAGATGACCTCGCCGGCGTTCTTGGCCAGGGTGACCTCGCCGGAGTCCAGAGCGGCGCGACGCTCCATGCCGGTACCGACATAGGGAGCGGCAGGGTGAACTAGCGGCACGGCCTGACGCTGCATGTTAGCGCCCATCAGCGTACGCTTGGCGTCGTCGTGCTCGAGGAACGGGATCAGCGTGGCTGCGACGGAGAGCATCTGACGCGGCGAGACGTCCATGTAGTCGACGTCCTCGACGGGCACGTCGGCGGGAGCGCCGAAGGAGCCGTCGAAGTCGCGGGTACGGGCGATCACGGTGTGCGGGCGGACAAGCTTGCCCTCGGCATCGGTCGTGATGAACTCGTTGGTCTTGGGATCGAGCGGCGTGTTGGCCGGCGCGATGACGTGCTTCTCTTCCTCGTCAGCGGTCATCCAGTCGATCTGGTCGGTGGCAACGCCGTTCTCGACGCGACGGAACGGAGCCTCGATGAAGCCGTACTCGTTGACGCGGGCGTAGAGGGCGAGCGAGCCGATCAGGCCGATGTTGGGGCCTTCGGGGGTCTCGATCGGGCACATGCGGCTGTAGTGCGAGTTGTGAACGTCGCGGACGGCCGTCGGCACGTTGGTGCGGCGGCTGGAGCCCGACTTGTGGCCGGCAAGACCGCCAGGGCCGAGTGCGGACAGACGGCGCTTGTGGGTCAGACCGGTCAGAGGGTTCGCCTGGTCCATGAACTGCGAGAGCTGCGAGGAACCGAAGAACTCCTTGATGGAGGCCACGATCGGACGGATGTTGATGAGCGACTGCGGGGTGATCTCGTCGATGTCCTGGGAGCTCATGCGCTCACGGACGACGCGCTCCATACGGCTCATGCCGATACGGAACTGGTTGGCGACGAGCTCGCCGACGGTGCGGATGCGGCGGTTGCCAAAGTGGTCGATGTCATCGACCTTGAAGCCCTGCTCGCCGGCAGCGAGGGACAGCAGGTAGCGCAGCGTCGCGACGATATCCTCGTCGGTGAGCACCGTGACCTCTTCCTCGGTGGTGAGGTTGAGCTTCTTGTTGACCTTGTAACGACCGACGCGGGCCAGATCGTAGCGCTGCGGGTTAAAGAGCAGGCCCTCGAGCAGGCTGCGGGAAGCGTCCACGGTGGGAGGCTCGCCCGGGCGCAGGCGACGGTAGATCTCGATAAGGGCATCCTCGCGGGTGAGGGCGGTGTCGCGCTCCAGGGTGCGCTTGATCACATCGGAGTTGCCGAGCAGCTCGATGATGTCGTCATTGGTGACGGCAATACCAAGGGCGCGCAGGAACATCGTGGCGCTCTGCTTGCGCTTACGGTCGATGGAGACCATGAGCTGGTCGCGCTTGTCGACCTCAAACTCGAGCCAGGCACCGCGGGACGGGATGATCTGGGCCTTGTAGATCTGCTTGCCCGAATCCATCTCGGAGCTGTAGTACACACCCGGGGAACGGACGAGCTGCGAGACGACGATACGCTCGGTACCGTTGATGATGAAGGTGCCCTGATCGGTCATCATGGGGAAGTCGCCCATAAAGACGAGCTGCTCCTTGATCTCGCCGGTCTCCTTGTTGGTGAGACGGACGTCGGTCAGAAGCGGGGCCTGATAGGTCATGTCCTTCTCGCGGCACTCCTCGACGGTGTGCGCGGGGTCGCCGAACTGATGCTCGCCGAAGGTAACCTCGAGAACATGGTTCTGGCTCTGGATGGGGCTGGATTCCTTGAACGCCTCACGAAGGCCCTCGTCCTTAAAACGCTCAAAGGATTCCCTTTGAACAGAGATAAGGTTGGGGAGCTCCATGGCCTCCGGGATTTTCCCGAAGCTGACGCGCTTGCGCTCAGTGGCAGTGTATGCGTAGGTCACCAGGTTTTTCCTCCTTCACGGAAATGCTCGGTGGGTTGGCGAGGCATAGCTTCGCCAGTTATCGCAACCTAATAGTTTATCAGGTACCGACCGTTGGGCAAGAAAAGCCTTGACGCGATTGAGTTTTTGGAGTAGCAAAGTTTTTCGACAGAAAACACGCAGGTAGATGTATGTGTATCGAACATCTGTTCATATATTTTCTGTGAACAGAGAGCCGGCAATCGCAGCTCTTATAAAAAACGGGCGCGAACCGAGGTCCACGCCCGTAAATGTCGATGCCCGAAGGCTTACTTGCGCATCAATCCGCCGCGCTCGTCGATGGCATCCCAGAAGGCATCGGCAAAGCGGGGGTCGCTTGCGGCCATGAGGGCGTTGGTGGCCATCCAGCCAGAGGGAGTGCCGGTGTCGTAGCCCGACAGCGGGTCGATGACGACCGCGTACATGGCCTCGCGATCGAGCGACCGGGCCATTGCGTCGGTGAGCTGGATCTCGCCGCCCTTGCCGGCCCGCTGATCTGCCAGCAGGTCCATGACCAGCGGGCTCAGCAGATAGCGGCCGACGATGTACAGGTTGGACGGAGCAGCCTCGGGAGCGGGCTTCTCGACCAGACCGCCGATGCGCCAGACAGCGCCCGGCTCGGCATCGGCAACGCCCTCGGCGCCCTCGAGCGAACCGACGCGCTCGCCGGCGATAACGCCGTAGCGGCTGACTTCCTCGGGCGAGCAAGCAGCGACGGCGATAACCGAAGCGCCACCGTGCTCCTTGGAAACGGCGAGCATCTTGTCGCAGATGTCGCGGTTAGGCACAACGTAGTCGCCCAGAAGAACCAGGAAGTTCTCCCCTGCCACGGCGTCGGCAGCAGAGCGAATAGCATGGCCGAGGCCCTTGGGCTCGTACTGATAGCGGAAGTCGACCGGCATACCGCCAGCGTGGGCGACGGCATCGGCATAGGCGTTCTTGCCGCGCTCGCGCAGCAGGTTCTCGAGCGAGCGATCGGGCTGGAAGTAGTTCAGTAGCTCGGGCTTACCGGGAGAAGTAACGATGATGGCGTCGTCGACTTCCTCGGGGTCGAGCGCCTCCTCGACGACGTACTGAATGACGGGCTTGTCGAGCACCGGCAGCATCTCTTTGGGCGTGCACTTGGTGCCAGGCAGAAAACGCGTGCCAAGACCGGCGGCGGGGATGATTGCCTTCATGTTATTCAAAGATCCTTTCGCAGGCGCAAAAGCGCCCCATGCGTGCGGCACACAGCCGCAGACCAAATTGCGATACCTAAGCATCTTACCGCTGGAACTATATGTCGCTACAAGGCAGAGACAATTCTTCAGCAGGTCAACGCAAATTATTGCTCGAATGGTGCAATTTTATTGCCCAACGGCAGGGTGCCCGATACGACGCAAATCACAGAACATGGCAGTTTGAGCTACCGATGTCGAGGGACCGAAAAACAAAAAAGACGGAGCTCGCAATGCGAACCCCGTCTGCAAAGAAATCTGGCGAGAAAGCCTGATTACTTGAGGGTGACAGCAGCGCCAGCAGCCTCGAGCTTCTCCTTGGCAGCCTCGGCGTCCTCCTTCTTGGCACCCTCGAGAACAGCCTTGGGAGCGCCCTCGACGACCTCCTTGGCCTCCTTCAGGCCAAGGTTGGTGAGCTCACGGACGGCCTTGATGACCTGGATCTTGTTGTCGCCGAAGCCCTCGAGCACGACGTCAAACTCGGTCTTCTCCTCGGCCTCAGCAGCGCCAGCAGCGGGAGCGGCGGCAACAGCGGCAGGAGCAGCGGCGGAAACGCCGAAGGTGTCCTCGATAGCCTTGACGAGCTCGGAAGCCTCGAGAAGGGTCATTTCCTTAAGAGCATCGATGATCTCATCGGTGGTAAGCTTAGCCATTTCTAAGTCCTTTCGGTTTCCGTGCGAATGCACGGAGATCAGTTAAAACACGGCGCGAATGCGCCAGGGGTGCGGCGTTGCCGCCGCGGGTGAAAACAGCGACTAGGCTGCCTTCTGCTCGGAGACCTGCTGGATCGAACGAGCGAGACCAGAGGAAACGCCGTTGACGCAGACAGCGATGTCGCGAGCGAAACCGGAGATGAGACCGGCGATCTGGCCGAGAAGCTGATCCTTGGTGGGCAGCTCGGCGATAGCCTTAACATCATCAGCGGAAACGGCCTTGCCGTCGGAGATACCGCCCTTGATCTCAAGGACGCCCTTGGACTTAGCGGAGAAGTCCTTAAGGGCCTTAGCGGCCTCGACCGGCTCGGACTCGTAGAACACATAAGCGACGGGGCCGGCGAGAATCTCGTCGAGCTCGGGCTGCTCCTGGTTCTTGAGAGCGATCTTGACCAGGTTGTTCTTGTAGACCTTCATCTCGGCGCCGCACTCGCGAAGCTGATGACGCAGCTCCTGAGCCTGCTTAACCGTCAGACCGTTGTAGTTGACGACGAACAGACCGGCGTTCTCGGCGATACGGGACTCGATCTCTGCAACCTTGTCGATTTTGTACTGCTGGGGCATGAATTACACCTCCTCGAATTCTTTCCGGGCACGGTCCGCCACAAGGACGTGACGGGGGCATGTCCAAAAAGAAAGCCCCCGCGCTGCATGAGCGACGGGGGCGAGAAGACATATCTACTCGACCACCTCGGCTGGCGGGAAGTCCCATTAAGCTCGCGGGCGATGCCCGTTTGCGCCGGCTGTCTCTGGCAGCGGATTCGTGCGTGAACCGA
>DBEWII010000071.1:0-12135 GCA_048384935.1 Collinsella aerofaciens
CAAAAAGGCTCGCTGCGCACTTTGTGCGGCGAGCCTTTTTGCGTCCTGCGGAGTGCGCTGGGAAGTTACCCCATGCGGACAGCTGCGGGGTCTTTGTTGCGTTCGTACAAGCAACCCAACATATATATCTGAATTTGGATGGGAGGGGCTTGTTGCTGGTAGGGGCGTTGGGCTGCTGTCGACACTTTGGGATGCGTGGCGCCCTGGGTTGGGGCGATGCTTTGGGGTGAGCTTCTTACTTAGCCGAAGAGGGGTTTTATGGCTGAGAGGTAGTCTTTGGCTACGTCGGCTTTGTCTGCTTGGAAGTTGTGCCAGGCCCACCATTGGACGGTGGCTACGAAGCTTGAGGCTATGTGGTGTAGTAAGAAGCTGCGGTCCATGGTGCCGGCGGGGCCTGTGGGGTCGGCGGGGACGGTTTCGGCTGCTCGTGACATGATGGTCTTGCGGAGACAGTCGGCGAAGACGCGCGAGCCGGCTCCGGCTACGAGGGCTCGAACGCCCTGACGGCGTTCCCAGAGGTTGTTGAGGATATGCTCGACTTGCACGAGTGGGTCGTCGAGCGGCGTACCATCGTCGTCGAGGGCGTGGGTGCAGATGTCGTTCACGAGCTCGGACAGTAGGTCGTCTTTGCTCTTGAAGAGGCCGTAGAACGTGGCCCGACCAACATGGGCACGAGCGATGATGTCGCCGACGGTAATCTTGCCGTAATCCTCTTCGCGTAGCAGCTCGGAGAACGCTGCAACGATGGCAGCGCGGCTTTTTTCTTTGCGGGCATCCATGGCTATGCATCCACGTCAACGAGTAGACAACGGAGCGTGCCGGAGCAACCCTCGTAGGGGCGCTTGCCGGCGCCGTAGCC
This sequence comes from Collinsella aerofaciens, assembly GCA_048384935.1. Taxonomy (GTDB): domain Bacteria; phylum Actinomycetota; class Coriobacteriia; order Coriobacteriales; family Coriobacteriaceae; genus Collinsella; species Collinsella aerofaciens_CH. The sequence continues at coordinate 860 of DBEWII010000071.1, forward strand.
GACGGCCTCGATGTGGTAGCGTGCCGGCAGGTGCTCGGACGTGCGCAGCGCGGTGACGATGGCGGCGCCCGTGGGCGTCACGAGCTCGCCAGCGACCGGTGCGGGCGTGAGGGCGATATTGCCCGCCTGGCACAGGTTGACGACAGCGGGGACGGGAATGGGCATGAGGCCGTGGGCGCAGCGAATGGTGCCGTGGCCCTCGGAAAGCGACTCGACCACGATGTCCTCAATACCCAGGTCGTCGAGGCAGATGGCGACAGAGCAGACGTCGACGATGGAGTCGACGGCGCCCACCTCGTGAAACAGGACGGTGTCGGGCGTTTTGCCGTGAGCCTTGGCCTCGGCGGCAGCGAGTGCGGTAAAGATGGCGAGAGCGCGACGCTTGGCGCCATCGCTTAGCTGCGAGCCATCGATGATGGCGGTGACGTCCGCCAAAGAACGGTGGTGATGGTGGTGGGCGTGATGATGGCCCTCGTGGCCATGGCCGTGGGCCTCATGATCATGCTCGTGGCAGTGCTCGTGTTCGTGCTCGCCATGGTCATGATGGTGGTGCTCATGCTCGTGCATGTGCTCGACAGCTGCTTCGTTGCCGTAGAGCCAGGCCATATCGTGATCGTGGTTCTCGAGCTCCTCTGCAAGCTGGACGTCAAAGTCGCAGGCGTCGATGCCGTGCTTGTTTACACGCGTGACGGCGATCGTAAACCCGTCGACCGGCAGCGTGGCAAGCTGTTCGCGCAGGTGCTCCTCGCTGGCGCCCAGGTCGAGCAGGGCCGCGACGGTCATATCGCCGCTGATGCCCGAGGTGCCGTCGATGATAAGCGTGTGCTGATGGTTGGACATGGAATGCTCCTTAACGGGCGCAGGGCGTGCCAGCGCTCAGATGATTGATAAGGCTTGCCTGGTAGGCGGCACCAAAGCCGTTGTCGATATTGACGACCGAAACACCGCTGGCGCAGGAGTTGAGCATGGCGAGCAGTGCGGCTACGCCACCAAAGCTCGCGCCGTAGCCCACGCTGGTGGGAACGGCAATGACCGGACAGCTCACCAGGCCGCCGATAACGCTCGCCAGCGCGCCTTCCATGCCGGCGATGGCGATGACCACCTGCGCCTGGGCAAGTTCCTCGGCATGCGCGAGCAAGCGGTGCAGGCCGGCGACGCCTACGTCGTAGAGGCGATCGACCTCGTTGCCATAGAACTCGGCCGTCAACGCGGCTTCCTCGGCGACGGGCAAGTCGCTCGTGCCGGCGCAGGCGACGACGATGCGTCCGTTACCGGTGGGGGAGGGCTTGCCGCCCACGAGGGCGAGCTGCGCGTCCGGGGCATATCCCAGGTCGATGCCGTTGTCGAGGAGCTCCGAGGTACGGGCTGCTTTTTCGGCGTCCAGGCGCGTGACCAGGATACGTTCCTGGCCGGCATCGCGCAGCGCTTTGATAATGGCGGCAATCTGATCGGCGGTTTTACCGGCACCGTAGACAACCTCGCCGGCTCCCTGGCGCACCCCGCGCGAAAGATCGAGCTGTGCAAAACCCAGATCGGCGGTCGGCGCCGTCTGGATGCGTGTGAGGGCGACTGCCGGGGCAACTGCTCCGTCGGCAACATCGCTCAGCAATTGCTCAAGATCTTGCTTATCCATATATGTTCCCTTCGACGGCGCAAAGTCTAGCACTCAAAGGGTGTTTTTCCGAACACTAAGACAAAATTGTTCGGAAACTATAGGACAGACTGATTCAATTGTTAGACGGATCGGCTAGTCGCGCAGGATGATGTCCATGGCGAGCATCAGGTTGCGCTCGTCGATGGCAAACAGGGCGGCCTCGCGCGTCTTGGGCTTGGCGCAAAACGCGATGCCCGTGCCCGCGGCCTGAATCATGGGGATGTCGTTGGCGCCGTCGCCGATCGCGACGGTATGGACCATATCGACGCCGCACTCAACTGCCCAATCCAGCAGTTGGATGAGCTTGGACTCCTTGGTCACAATGTCTGCCGCCAGCTTGCCGGTGAGCTTGCCGTCCACGACTTCCAGGCGGTTGGCCAAGCAAAAATCGATGCCCGCGGCGGCCACGATCTTGTCGGCGACCTCATGAAAGCCGCCGCTTACCACGCCGACCTTCCAGCCCTTGCTGTGCGCCGAGCGTACAAGCTCCAACGCGCCGGGGGTAAATGTCACGCGCTCAAAGGTGCGCTCGAACACGCTCTCATCCAAGCCGGCAAGCAGCCCCACGCGCTCCTCGAGTGCCTGCTTAAAGTCCAGTTCGCCGCGCATGGCGCGCTCAGTGATCTTCGCCACTTGCTCGCCTACGCCGGCCTCCTCGCCCAACAGGTCGATGACCTCCTGGTTGATGAGCGTGGAGTCGATATCCATAACAATGAGGCGTGCAGTCATGATGGGCCTTTCCAAGTGCTGTTTTATTGGGGCATATTGTCGCACGTGAATAGCGCGGGCGGGTGCCGCGGTGCGTCAATTGTTTCGTCTCCGTCAAGTCTTTGGGTAAGAGCTACTTTTTCGCGGCACATCGACGCGGGTGCGATAACATAGAACGCCATGTCTGGCTGCGCGGTTTACGCAGGCTGGGCAAATCTGTACGACGCCGCCCGGAACGACACGGGGCGGCACAGATCCATAAAGGAGGATCACTGGTATGAGCCAGACCCGTCCCATCGATGAGCATTCCATGCACACCCGTACCTGCGGCGAGCTTCGCTTCGAGAACGTGGGCGAAGAGGTCACCCTCACCGGTTGGGTGAGCCGTCGCCGCGACCACGGCGGCCTTATCTTCTGCGACCTTCGCGACCGCGAGGGCATCACGCAGCTCACCTTCGACCCCGAGCACTCCGACGGCGACGCCTTTAAGATTGCCGAGACCATGCGTCCCGAGTGGCCCATCAAGATCCACGGCGTCGTGCGCGCTCGTGGCGAGGAGACCACCAACACCAAGCTCGCGACCGGCGAGATCGAGGTCCTGACCGACCACGCCGAGGTGCTTAACACGTCCGTCACTCCGCCGTTCCAGATTGAGGACGGCATCGAGACGAGCGAGGACACCCGTCTGCGCTATCGCTATCTGGACCTCCGTCGTCCCGAGATGATGGCCAACCTCAAGCTGCGCTCCGACTTCACCTTTGCCATTCGCGAGGCGCTGCACAACCGTGAGTTCATGGAGGTCGAGACGCCCTCCCTGTTTAAGTCCACGCCCGAGGGCGCTCGCGACTTCATCGTTCCCAGCCGTATCCAGCCGGGTAACTTCTACGCCCTGCCGCAGTCCCCGCAGCTCCTGAAGCAGCTGCTTATGGTCGGTGGCGTCGAGCGCTACTACCAAGTTGCCAAGTGCTTCCGCGACGAGGACCTGCGTGCCGACCGTCAGCCCGAGTTCACCCAGGTCGATATCGAGATGTCCTTCGTGGACCAGAACGATGTCATGAGCGCGCTCGAAGAGGTTCTTGCCGATGCCTTCGGTCGCATGGGTGTCGAGATGCCCACGCCGCTGCGTCGCATGAACTACTGGGATGCCATGGACACCTATGGCTCCGACAAGCCCGATACCCGCTATGGCATGCACCTGGTCGACCTGACCGACATCTTTGCCAACTCCAAGTTCAAGGTCTTTGCGACCGCCGCAAATGAGGAGGGCTCTGTCGTCAAGGCCATCAACGCCAAGGGCGCCGGTGCCTGGGCACGTGCCAAGATCGATAAGCTCGCCGGCGTGGCCTCCACGTTTGGCGCCAAGGGCCTGGCCTGGATCGCCTTCCGCGAGGATGGCTCCATCAACAGCCCCATCGTCAAGTTCTTCTCGGACGAGGAGATGGCCGCTCTGCGCGAGCGCATGGACGTCGAGCCCGGCGACCTTGTGATGTTCGCCGCCGGCCCGCGCCTGCTCTCTGACGAGATCCTGGGCGGCATGCGCTCGCACATGGCCAATGCGCTCGAGATCAAGCGCGAGGGCCACGACTTCCTGTGGGTCGTCAACTTCCCGCTGTTCCACTGGGATGAGGACCGCAAGGCCTATGCAGCCGAGCACCAGCCCTTTACCCTGCCGACCGAGACCGACATCGCCAAGATCGAGGCCGACCCGTTGGCAGCTGGTTCTTGCACCTATGACTTTGTCATGGACGGTTTTGAGGCCGGCGGCGGCGGTATGCGTATCCACAACGCCGAGATGCAGATGTCCATGCTCAAGCTCCTGGGCTTTACCGAGGAGCGCGCCGAGTCTCAGTTTGGCTTCCTCATGGAGGCCCTCAAGTTTGGTGCGCCCCCGATGGGCGGTTTCGCTCTGGGCCTGGACCGCGTGTGCATGCTGCTCACCGGCTCCGACTCCATCCGCGACGTCATGGCGTTCCCCAAGACGGCCAGCGGCTCCGACCTCATGTCGGGCGCCCCGAGTGCCCTTAGTGGCGCCCAGCTCAAGGACGTCAGCCTGCGCCTGATGTAGGCGAGCGGCTACATATTGCCCGCAACGAGGGAAGGACACATGCCTTCCCTCGTTTTTTATGTCGTGACGTTATGGTTTGGAGGCTTGCCGTCGTGCGCCGGGAAACTACAACCCGGAATTTGCGTCCGGAATGGGATGGGCTTTCCCAAAGGGGGGCCTCTGGGAAAGCGCGACCCAGAATCCGGCAAAATAATGGGGCACAGTTTCCGGTTGAGCTGTCTAACGGAAACTGTGCCCCAGAATGAGCGCTCAAAACGGGACAGGCTTTCCGCAACAACTGTCCGGCGAAAAGCCTACCCCAGTTTCTTATAGCGAGTCTCTCTGGATCAGCTGCATGTGCATCACGGAGGTGGTCGGCTCGGCACCCTTGATCATGTCGAGCGCAATGTTGGCGGCCATGTGGCCTTCTTCGCGCAGGGGCTGGCGGACGGTCGTGAGCGCGGGGACGCAGCGCGTCGCAATCTCGTGATCGTCGAAGCCGACGACAGAAACGTCCGCCGGAACGGATAGGCCTGCCTCGTTGAGTGCGGTGATGACGCCAGCCGCGATACGGTCCGATCCGCAGAGCACGCCATCGAAAGCAATCTCGCGCGCGAGGATCTGGTGCATGGCCTGATAGCCGTCTCCGCTGTTCCAGCCGGTATAGATAACGTTTGCGTCTGGGAGGTCTTCGCCCAAGACGGCGCGGTAGCCGCGCAGGCGGTCGACAACAGCGGGGTTGTCTTGCGGTCCCAACACGGCGACGATATCTTTGCGCCCGCGATCCTTCATGGCGAGTGCCGCAAAATGTCCGCCCTCTTCATCGTCAGAGTAGACCGTCGAGAACACATCGCGATAGGGGTGGCCCTCGAGCTGGCCGCACAACACGGTGGGTACGCCCAGCTCGCGCAGCACCTCGAGCAGCTCGCTGCCTTTGTAGGGAGAGACGTCGATCACGGCGTCGAACGAGCGGCGCTCAAAGTGCTCGCGTGCGCGGTTGCGCTCATGCGTAGAAGACGCCTGCAAGATAACGGGCAGATAGGACGACTCCGAAAGTTCCTCGGTAATGCCGCTCAAAAACTCGCTATAGGTGGGGTCGCTGAAGAGTTCACTCAGAGGCTCGGTCACGAGCACGGCGATGATTTCCGTGCGCCCGACAGCGAGCGCTCGGCCACGAGCGTTGGGGACAAAATTGACTTCCTTGGCCGCCGCGCGGACGCGCTTTTTGGTTTCCTCGCTAATGCGGGGCGAATCGTTGAGGGCGCGCGATGCCGTGGAGCGCGACACGCCGGCAGCTGCGGCAACCTCGGCAAGCGTAGGTGCGGTGCGAACTGGTTGGGTCATGGCGTCTCCTGGAAAATGCGGTCGATGTTGTCACTGATACGGGCTAGTGCGGATACAGCTTACTATAGTGCGCCTGAACAGCGTTCATGATATCCGGTGACCGGTGTCGTTTTGCAACCAAGCCGGAATCGAATACGTCTCGTGTGGGTGAGATATCAGCGGGCGTGGAGGTTGCCTACGAGCTTAAGAACGATGTCTTGCGCTGAGTTTCGATACTCAGGGTGACATAAGTGTTGCGATTGTACAACCGGTTGCACCGTTAACCCGGCCAAATCGACCGTTCAGCGGACAACCGGTTGCACAGTTTTTTACATCGCCCGTAAGATAAGGACAACCGGTTGCACAAGAATCACTACGATGACGAAGGAGCATCACCATGGACGCCATTAACGATTGGGAAAACCAAGCGCTCACCCACAGGAACCGCCTGGCACCCCATGCGTACTTTATGGGTTACGAGACCGCCGATCTCGCTGCAACGTACAGCCGCGAGCTGTCGCGCGGGTTTGTCCAGCTGTCCGGCTCGTGGCAGTTCCGCCTCTTTGAGGGCCCCGCTGCCGTCTCCAACGAGGAACTCTCCACGTACAAGCCCGAGTGGGATCACGTGGAGGTTCCGCACCTGTGGCAGGTGGACGGCTATGGCAATCTTGCCTATACCGACGAGGGTTTCCCGTTCCCGGTGGACCAGCCGTTCGTTCCCTCCGACGACCCCACGGGCGTCTACCAGCGCATCGTCAATCTTCCCGCTGTTCCCGCCGGCGCTCGCGAGATCATTCGCTTCGACGGCATCGAGAGCTATGGCGAGCTGTACGTCAACGGCCAGTTTATCGGCATGACCAAGGGCTCGCGCCTGTCTGCCGAGTTCGACGTGACCGACGCGCTCGTCGAGGGCGACAACCTGTTTGCGGTCAAGGTCCTGCAGTACAGCGATGGCAGCTATATCGAGGACCAGGATATGTGGTGGGCCTCGGGCATTTTCCGCGATGTGTACCTTGTGCAGCGTCCCGCCGCGCACCTGGTCGACTTTAGGTTCCGCACGCACCGCGAGGGCGATACCGCTCTGATTACGCTCGATACGGTGGCCGAGGGCGCTACCCGCGTTGTGTATACGCTCAGCGATGGCGAGAACGTGGTGGCTACGGGTGAGTGCGTCGACGGCCATGCCGAGTGCAGCGTGACCGATGCCCACTTCTGGAATCCCGAGGACCCCTTCCTCTACGACCTTACGTTTGAGGTCTACGACGGCGACAAGGTGAGCGAGTACGTCCCGCATCGCCAGGGTCTTGCCGAGGTGACGGTCGAGGGCAATCATATCTACCTCAACGGCACTTACTTTAAGATGCATGGCGTCAACCGCCACGATCACGACGATCACAAGGGCCGCGCCGTGGGCCTCGATCGCATGCGCCGCGACCTGGAGCTCATGAAGCAGCACAACATCAACGCGGTGCGCACGTCCCACTACGCCAACGACCCGCGCTTCTACGAGCTGTGCGACGAGTACGGCATCATGCTGGTCGCCGAGACCGATATGGAGAGCCACGGCTTCGAGAATATCGGCAATATCGCCCTGGTCACCGACGACCCGGCATGGGAGCCGGCCTACGTCGACCGCATTGAGCGCCTGGTGATGCAGGAGCGCAACCACGCCTGCATCATTATGTGGTCGATGGGCAACGAGAGCGGCTATGGCTGCAACATCCGTGCAATGTATGCCAAGGCTCACGAGCTCGATGGTCGTCCGGTCCACTACGAGGAGGACCGCAACGCTGATACCGTCGACGTCATTTCCACGATGTACTCCCGTGTGTCGCAGATGAACGACTTTGGTGAACATCCGTTCCCCAAGCCGCGCATCAACTGCGAGTACGGTCACTCCATGGGCAATGGCCCCGGAGGCCTGTCCGAGTACCAGGAGGTCTTCGATCGCTGGGATTGCATCCAGGGCCAGTTCATTTGGGAATGGTGCGACCACGGCTTGGCTGCTGTGACCGAGGACGGCGTTGCCTACGACATGTATGGCGGCGACAACGGCGACTACCCCAACAACAGCAACTTCTGCATCGACGGCATGGTGTTCCCCTGGCAGCAGCCGAGCCCGGGCCTCACTGAGTATGGTCAGGTCATCTGCCCGGTTCGCATGGCCTACGATGCCGAGGCGGGCGAGCTGACCGTCACCAACAAGCGTTGGTTCACCACTCTCGAGGATGTCTGCCTGTCGGCCGAGACCCTGGTGGACGGCGACGTGGTCTGCCGCAAGACGCTCATGCCCGGCGCGGTTGCCCCCGGCGCGTCCGTCAAGCTTCCGCTGGTGATTCGCGAGGCCGCGGTAGGCGAGACCCTGCTGACCGTGCGCGCCTACACCATGGCCGCTCACGTCTGGTGCGAGCCGATGTTCCAACTGGGCGCAAGCCAGTTTGCCATCGCAAACCATCCGGCGCCGGCCATCGCGGCTCCCACTCGTCCTGAGCTTACGGTCGAGGAGACTGAGCAGGAGATTCGCATTCACTCCCTCAACGGCGAGCTGACCTTCAGCAAGGTAAACGGCACCGTGAGCAAGTGGAAGGCATCCGGCCGTGACGTCATGGCCTCTGGTCCCCAGGTTGGTTTTTGGCATCCGCTCGTCGACAACCACGCCCAGGAGTACGACTCCCTGTGGAAGGACAACTTCATTGATGTAATGCAGACATCCACCCGCAAGGTTTCTTGGAAGCAGGACGGCAATGCGGTCGTCGTTACCGTGAGCCAACGTATTGCTCCTCCCGTCCGCGCGTTCGGCATGCGCGTCGAGCTTGTCTACACCGTGCTTCCGAGCGGTCGCGTCGACCTCAAGGTTTCCGGCGAGCCCTACGGCGATTACTCGGATATCATCCCGCGCATCGGCATCTCCTTTGAGGTTCCCGGTTGTGATCGTGCCGTCGAGTGGTATGGCCACGGCCCGGGCGAGAACTATCCGGACTCGCTGCGCGCCAACCCGGTCGGTCATTACCGCACTACGGTCGACGACATGTTCACGCCCTACGTTATGCCCCAGGACTGCGCCAACCGCGAGGGTACCCGCTGGGTCGCCCTGCGCTCCAGCCACGGTGACGGTCTGGTCGTGACGCGTCCGAGCGGCGCCGCTTCCAATCCGTTCTCGTTCTCCGCATGGCCCTATAGCTGCGAGGCTATCGATAACGCCAAGCATGTCTACGATCTTGTCCCGGGCGACACGGTTACGGTCAACATCAACGACCAGCTGCTCGGCCTTGGCTCGAACTCTTGGGGTTCCGAGGTGCTCGATTCCTATCGCACCCGTTTTGAGAGCTTCAGCTTTGAGGTGTCCCTGCGACCGCTGACGTCTGCCGATCTGGCTCAGGCGCTGGCACCCATTAAGGAGGCATAAGTCATGCATATCTTTAACTCGCGTGCCGATTTCGACGCCCAGATGAAGTCCGTCAAGAAGTGGATGCGTACCGGTCAGGCACTCGACGGCGTTTCTGAACTGCAGCACGATGTGGCGTACTCTATCGGCGACTCGCTGGTGTATTGGTGGGTGAACGCCCACGAGGCGGCTACTGCCGATCTGGTCGGTCACCGTCGCTACCATGCCGTGCTCGCCCCGCTCGACGGCAATCTGACCGTTGAGGTGGCTTCCAAGGCCGATCTTACCTGTACGCGCGCCTACAGCGATATCGATGATCGCGAGCGCTTTGAGGGTACGGGGGAGACCGTGACGATTCCCACCGGCGGCGTTGCCGTCGTCGAAATTGACGAGGCCTACCGTGTCGTGGCCGATGCCGCGGATCCCCGCGTCGTGGTACTGCACGTGACGGTCGAAGGTTGTTCCTTCCCCAACAAGTAGTATTCGTCCGCTTGGATGTTTGCTTCGCGCCGTTAAGGGGGATGGCTTTGTTGACTCCCTTTTCCCCATTCCCCTTAGCAGGTGCGCCGTCCGTGTTTGCACTTGCAGCTCGGACGGTTTTAGATGACATTTAACAGATGATTGGGAGGGCTTATGAGCTCTGAAAAACGAGGAACGATTGGTTCGTTCGCTCTGCTGGGCATGACGGTCGCCGCCGTGTTCGGTATCAAGAACATCATCAACAACAACGCGGCCATCGGCTTGGCAGCTGCGCCGTCGTTCTTCTTCGCCACGCTTTTGTACTTTGTCCCCTATACCCTGGTTACCGCCGAGTTCGTCGGCCTCAACAAGGACTCCGAGTCTGGCGTGTACGCATGGGTTAAGACCTCGATGGGTGGTCGCTGGGCGTTTCTGACGGCATTTAGCTACTGGTTCGTTAACCTGTTCTTCTTTGCGTCCGTCCTGCCCAACGTCATCATCTACGCGAGCTACGTGTTCTTTGGTGCCAACGCCGAGCTTTCGCAGCTGTGGATCACCATTATCGAGATCGTCGTCTTTGCTATCGCCACGTGGGTTTCGACCAAGGGCGCTAAGTGGATCGGCTCCATTTCCTCCTTCGGTTCGACCGCGGCTCTCGGCCTGACCGCCGTGTTCATCCTGCTGTCCCTGGCTGCTGCCTTTGGCGGCGTTGAGTTCGCTACGGCTCCTACTCCCGCTAACATGGCTCCCGACATGAGCAACTTCGCAACTGCGTGGGGCTTCTTCGGTACGCTTGCCTGGATCATCCAGGGCGTTGGCGGCGCTGAGTCTGTCGGCGTGTTCCTTAACGACCTTAAGGGTGGCGTCAAGGCCTTCGTGCGCACCGTCGTTATCGCCGGCCTGACCATCGGCCTTCTGTATGCAGGAGCTTCGCTGCTGGTTAACCTGTTCATCCCCGAGGGCAGCGTTGCCATCTCCACCGGTATCTTCGACGTATTCGGCGCTGTCTTTGCCCACTTTGGCATTCCCATGGAAGTGTCTACGCGCGCCATCGGCTTGATCCTTCTCGCCGCCACGCTGGGCTCCCTCATGATGTGGACCTCTGCTCCCATCAAGGTTTTCTTCACCGAGATCCCCAAGGGTGTCTTTGGTAGCAAGATCGTCGAGCTCAACGAGCACGGCATTCCCGCCCGCGCTGCCTGGCTGCAGTTCGCCATCGTCGTCCCCATCCTGATCATCCCGGCCCTGGGCTCCGGTAACCTCGACGACCTGCTCATGATCGTCACCAACATGACGGCTGCCACCGCTCTGCTCCCGCCGCTGCTGATCCTGCTTGCCTACTTTATGTTGCGCAAGAACTTCGACGCTGCTCCCCGTGGCTTCCGCATGGGTTCGCGCACCTTTGGCCTGGTCATTGCTGCATTCCTGCTTGTGGTCTTCTGCTTCGTGCTTATCTGCGGCACCATTCCGCTCGATCAGCCGCTGTGGCTGACGCTGGTCTACAACGTCGGCGGCGTGGTTGTCTTCCTGGGCCTTGCCGTGATGTGGTACAACCGCTACATCAACCGCCTGCGCGAAACCGATCCCGAGGCTGCTGAGAACGAGCTTCGCCCCTCCGTCCTCGACATGATGGAGTAGCGGCTAGGATTAATCTACGGCTGTGGAATAAATCGATTCCCTTTCCTAAGGAGGGGCCTTACGAG
>DBEWII010000072.1:0-5396 GCA_048384935.1 Collinsella aerofaciens
ACGGCAGGGCCAGGCGAGCAACTCGTCCGGTCTCGGGCGCATCGCCCCTTGCCGGATTCAGATTCGACAAGGGGCGACCATTGTGCAATCGCAAGAAGATGACGGGGCGGAATGTCAATCCTGGTCTAACAGAGCCTTAAATAATCATTCGGAGCAAATTTATTTTTATCCCCGTCTCAGAAAATCATCGGGCGTGGTCTTGGGCAAACAGTCTAGTTGCGCCTAAGGTGGACGACCGTTTCGCAGTGGAAGGTTTGCGGGAATAGGTCGACCGGTGTGATCTTGATGGGAGAGAAAGTGCCTTCCTCGACAAAGCGTTTAAGATCGCGCGCCAGGGTGGCCGGGTCGCAGCTCACATAGGCGACATCGCGAGCGCTTGTGCTGGCGATGAGGTCGATGGCCTCAGGCGCTAGGCCTGCACGCGGCGGGTCGACTACTAGGACATCGGCGTCCTGGTCGGGGAACTCGCGCACCGCGTCTCCGCCAATGACGTCGACGTTATCAAGCTTGTTGATTTCCAGGTTACGGCGTAGATCGCGCACGGCGGGGCCGTAGGCCTCGACGGCAGCGACAAAGTCGCAGCGGCGGGCGAGCGGCAGGGTAAAGGTGCCGGCACCGCAGTACAGGTCCACGGCAAGCTCGTCTTCCTGCGGGTCGAGCGCTTCCATGACAAGCTCGATCAAAATCTCGGCACCCTTGGTGTTGACCTGGAAAAAAGACGGGGCAGACAAGCGCATCTGACCCTCGGCGATATTCTCGGTCCATGAGCCCTCTCCGGCGAGCATTTCGACCTTGGAGACACGGCGGGCCTTCTTTTCGCCCTTGCTCATCACGCGCACGATGCTCGTGGGGTGTGCGGCGTCTGCCAGCACGCGGGAGACCTGCGAGCGCGGGAAGGAGCCCGTAGGCGTCCAGAGAGCGACCTCGAGCGCCTTGGTGCGGCGCGAGGCGCGAATGCCCACGCGCTCGAGGCCCAGGTCGTGGCTGCCGCTCAGATAGTTGAGCGCGCCGACGACCGATTTGAGCGCCTTCGGGAAGCGCTTATCGAACAGTGGGCACGTATCGACGGTCACGATTTTGCTGGGGTCGACACCGTGCATGCCAAGGCGCACGCGACCGTTGACGACGGTCGGTTCGAGCTCGATTTTATTGCGGTAGCCCCAGTCGTCCTTGGTGTGGCAGATGGGCTGTAGCAACTCATCGACCTGCTCAGGAGCGAACTTGCCGATGCGCTCGAGCGTGGAGCGCAGGTTTTGCTCCTTGGCGGCGAGCTGTGCCGTGCGTGAGAGATTGCCCCACGAGCAGCCGCCGCAGATGCCCACGAAGGGGCAGGGAGGCTGAATGCGATCGGGGCTTGGCTCCAGAATCTCGGTGGTGCGGGCACGCATGAACGACTTGCCGTCCTGTACGACCTCGGCCTCGACGGTGTCGCCTGCCACGGCGCCCTGCACAAAGACGGCCTTGCCGTTGTCGGCGTGCGCCAGCCCGTCGGCGCCGTAGGTCATCGATTCTATAGTGAGCTTCATATTCCTGCCTGTCATTCGCGTTGTTGTTCGCACCATGGTAGCAGGGAAAAGCGCCCCGCATCCGAGGCTTTCCTCAAATGCGGGGCGCTTCTACAAACTGCTTCTACAAACGACTATTTCGTCTTGCCGGTAATGAGCGTCTTAAGACCCAGGCCGATCAGGCCCAGGCCTATGCGCACGCGACCGGGGCGATGGCGCTCGATGGCCTTGGTCTTGCCGGCGGGCTTATCGCGACGGGTGCTCGTCTCGGATACGGGCTTGGTGACCTGCGGCTCGGGCTGAGGTGCAGGTGCAGGCTCGGGCTCAATGACAGTCGCCTGGACCTTCTGAACCTCGGGTGTGGTCGGCTGCGGCTTAGGAGCAGGGGTGGGCTTTGCCTCGGCGGCGGGCTCCGGAGTCGCGGTAGCGGGCTCGGGCGCTTTCTCCACGGCGGTCTCTGCGGCAGCCTCGGGCTCATTCACCGGGGGAGCGGCAACCGCTTCCGGTTTGGCAGCTGCCCCGTGTTCAACCTCGGCCTGAATGGCCTCCTCGGCCACACGTTCCTTCTCCTGCGCACGCTGCTGCGCGGCGGCCTCGGCATTGCGATAGGCACGCTCCAGTAGAGCTTCCTGCGAGTTGAAGGGTTTCTCACCCTCTGCACGCTCCACGGGGACCCAGGTGCCGTCGCTCGTGAGGCTGCGGGCCTTCACGTTGTCCCGCAGCTGCATGCCCATGTACTCGTGCACTAGGGCGCGGCAGGTGGGGTCGAGCACGGGGAAGGCGATCTCCACGCGGTGCTCGGTGTTGCGCGTCATCATATCGGCTGAGCTCAGGTAAATCATGTCCGAGTCCACGCCAAAAGCGTAAACACGCGCGTGCTCCAAAAAGCGTCCGACGATGGAGCGGACATGCACGTTCTCGGTCTTGCCCGAAACGCCGGGCTTGAGGCACGAGATGCCGCGGATGATCATGTCTACGCGCACGCCGGCACACGATGCCTCGGCGATCTTGTCGATAACCTCGCGGTCGGTCAGCGAGTTGAGCTTAAAGAACACGCGGGCGGGCTCGCCGGCAAGGGCGCGCTGGATCTCGCGGTCAAGCCCGCGCATGATGAGCGGTTTCAGTCCGACGGGCGCCACACCCAGGAAGCGGTAGTCGCCGCGCAGGTTGCCCAGCGACAGATTGCGGAAGAACAGGTTGGCGTCTTCACCGATGCCGGGATGGGCTGTCATGAGCATAAAGTCGCTGTAGAGTTTGGCCGTCTTCTCGTTAAAGTTGCCGGTGCCCAAAAGCGTGAGGCGGGTGAGCGCCATACCCTCGCGATAGGTGAGCTGGCAGATCTTTGAGTGGCATTTAAAGCCCTCGGAACCATAGATGACGGTGCAGCCCGCTTCTTCCAGACGCTCGGCCCACTCGATGTTGTTCTGCTCGTCAAAGCGCGCGCGGAGCTCCATGAGCACCGTGACCTCTTTGCCGTTCTCGGCGGCATCGATCAGCGACTCGCATAGGCGGCTCTGCTTGGCCACGCGGTAGAGCGTGATGCGCAACGAGATGCACTCGGGGTCGTAGGCTGCCTCGTGTACCAGATCCAGGAACGGATACATGGCCTCGTAAGGGTAGAAGAGCAGCTTGTCGTGCTGCAGCACCTGCTCGCGGATGGAGCGGGTCATGTCGATGGTGGGGTTGGGCTGCGGCTTAAACGGCGTAAAGAGCAGCTCGTTGCGCAGGTGCTCGGGAATCTTGCCCTCAATGCCAAAGACGTAGCCCAGGTTGAGCGGGATATCGCAGGTAAAGACAGAGCGGCGCGAAAGCTCGAGCGCCTTGCGGATAGTCTTGAGCGTCGCCTTCTCGAGCGACCCCGAGACCGCGAGCACTACCGGCTGCAGGCGCAGGCGCTTCTTGAGGATGCGCTTCATGTGCTGGCGGTAGTCCTCTTCCTCTTCGACGCCCTCGCCGTCCGGATCGATGTCGGCGTTGCGGGTGACGCGGATCAGCGCACGATCCAGCGGCTTATAGGAGCCAAAGCAGCTGTCCAGGCAGGCGAGGATGACGTCCTCGAGCAAGATGTAGGAGTAGGTGCCGGTGGGCGAGGGGATCTCGACCACGCGGTTCATCGAGGCGGGAATCTCGATAAGGCCCAGTAGGCTCTCCTCGTCGGTGGCGCCGTCCAGACCACAGGCCAGATAGAGCGCGCCGTTGCGCAGGTTGGGGAAGGGGTGGCGAGGATCGATGACCAGCGGCGAGATGACCGGCGACACGTAGGCCTGGAAGTAGCGGGTTACAAAGGTGCGCTCCTCGGGCGTAAGCGAATCGATGTGGGCGCGGTGAACGCCCAAGGTGTCGAGCTTGCCCTCGATGCTCTTAAAGATGGACTCCCAACGGGTAAGGAGCCCGGGTATTTCGGCCATGACAGCATCGACCTGTTCGGAGGCGGTCATATTGCTCTTGTTGTCGACAGGTTGTTTTTTGAGCTCCGCCAGATCGGACAGGCCGCCCACGCGCACCATAAGGAACTCGTCGAGGTTGGACTCGAAAATCGACACGAACTTTAGACGCTCGAACAGCGGAACGGTCTCATCGAAGGCTTCGTCAAGCACGCGGTTGTCAAAGCGTAGCCAGCTGAGCTCTCGGTTTTGCGTGTACGAGAAGTCGCGCGGCGGTTTGCGCAGCTTTGCGGCGGCTTGCTTCTTTTCGATTTTGCTCGGCATATGCATCTGTCCGTTCAGTCCCCACAAGGGACGGTAGCCTAACACTAATCACTATTGTCTCAATTTAGTCGACCGCTGGCACGGACGTATCGCGTGAACGGTATCTTTACCTACTTCTTACGCTGACAAGTCATAGGACTGACGTCCTGCTCGTCTGCAAGCGGTCTATATCCTCACTCAACTGGTACGTAAGTGTGAATAAGAATGATGGATAGCTGAATATCATTGAATGCAGGCGGAAACGTAAACAAACATCATTTATATACATAAAACCGATTTAGCTATGCAATTCTGAATCAAAAGTTTAGAGATGCAATTGCAAATAGTTTTTAAGAAAAAAGAGCGTTTACCTTAGAAAAGTTACTTTAGAACGCCGAAGTACATTATGGGGGAATCTCGTGCGATATACCGTTCATCGCACTTTGTTGACCGTTCGGGGGCGAGGTGGAATTGCGGGTGGAATTTGGATATAACTAGAGCTGTCAGCAAGCAGCGTCCGCTATGGAAGGGCGCTGAGAGATTCGGCCGAAAGGCCCGAAAGAAAGGTAGGAGGCCATGACGAAAGGTCTGCACGTGCCTTCCGAGATCGGCAAGCTCAGGAAGGTCTGCCTGCACCGTCCCGGCGACGAGCTCCTCAACCTGCCGCCCGACGAGCTCGAGCGACTCCTGTTCGACGACGTCCCGTTCCTGGAGGTCGCGCAGCAGGAGCACGACACCTTCGCCCAGATCCTGAGGGACCAGGGCGTGGAGGTCCTCTATCTCGAGAACCTCGTCGCCGAGGTGTTCGACCAGGTCCCCGGCGCCCGCGCCGAGTTCACCGACCAGTACATCGCCGAGGCCGGCATCCGCGGCCAGCACATGCCGCAGATCGTCCGCGAGAAGCTGGACTCCATCGAGGACAACCTCGAGTTCGTCAAGAAGACCATGGCCGGCATGACCAAGTCCGAGATCGACATGCCCCTCACGGCCTCCACGACCCTCGACTCCCTGGTCAACTCCGAGTCCGAGTCCGACCTGATCATCGACCCGATGCCCAACCTCTACTTCACCCGCGACCCGTTCGCGGTCGTCGGCGAGGGCGTCAACCTCAACCGCATGTACTCGGTCACCCGCAACCGCGAGACCCTGTACGGCAAGTACGTCTTCAAGTACCACCCCGACTACAAGGACGTCTCGCTGTACT
>DBEWII010000073.1:0-37986 GCA_048384935.1 Collinsella aerofaciens
TCCTGGACCAGCGTCAAGCTGCCCGTAGCGACCTTAAAGGCCTCGCGACCCTCGACATCGATCTGCAGGTCGTGATAGCGCTGATGCGTCTCATAGTGAGCCTCGGCCTCGGGACGCGTCGTGGGAGCCATGACGTTCGCAAAGACCTTGTCGCCCAGAATCGGATGGCTTCCGACCTCGAGCTGCGCCGGATCGTTCTCCTCGAGCCAGTCGATCAGCACGTCGAGGCCCTTGAGCATTCCGCGATACTCCTCGATATCGCCCAATGCACCGTAAATCATCTAAATCCCCTTTCGGATCGTTTCTTTGGCGGTTACTCGGTAAACGCGTTACCGACGCTGTTGCCACCCACATACGTCTCGACCAGGGTAAGGTCGGGATTGAACACGACAAAGTCGGCATCGCGGCCGGGCATAATGCTGCCACATTTATCCTGGACGTGAGCGGAGCGCGCGGGTACCTCAGTCGCCATGCGAATTGCGATATCGGCGCTCGCAAGACCCCAGTCGACGATGTTCTTGATGCCCTGTGCGAGCGTGAGCACCGAACCGGCGATAGCAGAGCCATCGGCAAGCCAGCAAAGGTTGTCCTTCATAATGACGTCCATGCCGCCGCTGGTGTACTTGCCCTCGGGCATGCCGCCGCAACCCAGGCAATCGGTGATCAGCACCGTGTGCCGCCAGCCCTTGGCCTGCAGCAGCGCCTTGATGGCGGCAGGGTTCACGTGTTTGCCGTCGCAAATGATCTCGGCATAGGTGTTGGGCGTGGTCATAGCAGCCCCGACGACACCGGGCTCACGGTGATGCAGACCGCGCTGGCCGTTGTAGGTATGCGTAAAGCAGCTGGCGCCTGCATTGATGGCGGCGGCACACTCATCATAGGTGGCATCGGAGTGGCCAATGCAGGTCACGACGCCCTTTGCGCTCAGAGCCGCAGCGTAAGCGGCAGCGCCATCGCGCTCGGCCGCCATGGCGCTCTTGACGATACGACCGCCGGCAGCCTCCTGCCACTCGTCAAAAACTTTCTCGGACGGGTCGATCAGATAAGCAGGGTTCTGGGCACCCACATGCTTCATGGTAAAGAACGGACCCTCCAGGTAGATGCCCTGAATACGAGCACCGCAGAACTCAGGTCCGCGCTCTTCGTCCGCCTGTGCAATGGCAGCGCAGGCCTCCTTGATCTGCTCCACGCCGTCGGTAAAGGTCGTAGGCAGCCAGCTGGTGGTACCACGACGAGCGAGCTCGGTCGAGCTGATGTTGATACCCTCGGCATCATTATCGGTCGTGGCATGGTTATAGAAGCCATGAATGTGGGTGTCCACCATGCCCGGCGCAATCCATGTACCCGAATAATCTTTGATCTCGCAAGCGGGCTCATCGGCCTGCCAAGCGCCAAAGACGCCATCTTCGACCATGAGGTAGCCGCCCAGCTGCGGCCCCGCCGGCAAAAAGAACTTGTCGGCCTTGATAGCATACGTGCTCATCTATGCTCCCGTACCCGCAGTGCGTTTTAGGGCGGATCAAAAACCACTGCATTGTTAATTCGAGCGATTGTTCGTTGCCTTCTACCGCTTGGCACATTTTGCACCCGCCGCAAAACACGCCAAGCCGTTTATACCCAATAACTCTAGACTGCGCGGTTGTGGTAGACCTTGTACTTAAACTGGTCGGCACGCGCAACCGAACGCGTATACTCGATAACCTCGTTGCTCATGTCATATGTGGTACGAATCAAATCCAGGACCGGTGCGCCTTCGGCAATCTCGAGCAGACGAGCGTCGGAATGGCGGGCGATACTCGCGTAGAATTCTTCCTCTGCCACACGAACTTTCTCGTGAAAGTCCTGCTCAATCATGTCGTACAGCGACTTGTTCTCGATCATGGGGCGCTTAAGCGCAAAGAACTTGCGGCTTGGCAGATACGTGCACTCAATCATCAGCGGCACACCATCGGCCATACGCAGGCGCTTGATCTTGTACAGACGCTCGCCCAGGCGCGCGTTCATCTCTACGGCAATATTCTTGTCGGCCTCGACCTCGGTAAACTCAAGAATCGTCGTCTTGGGCACACGGCCGATCGCCTTCATCTGCTCGGTAAAGCTATAGGTCTGCGTGAGGTTTGCCGTTTGCAGAGAGCGGTCGCACACCATGGTTCCACGGCCACGCTGACGAACCACCAAGCCCAGGCGCTCAAGCTCCTGCAGGGCAAGACGAACCGTCGTACGCGAGAGCCCATAGCGTTCCGACAGGTCACGCTCAGATGGCAAATAGTCGCCTGGTCGAAGTTCGTGATCGATTTTATCGGTCAGCAAATCGACGAGCTGATCGTACAGAGGTTGTTTGCGCGCTCCCATTGCCATAATGATACCTGCCGGATAAATGACTCGAAATTGGTTGTAACCAGACACCACGTACTATAGCAGTTTTAATGGAATAACAGCAGGTCAACCAGCATATTTCAATATTGTTTGCCGGTTGATAGCCTGCACACTGTAATACCAATTACATCGCTGCATCAAGTATTGAGGTAGCAAAAAGGGCCGCCCCCGCGGAGCGGGACGACCCTTTGTAAGACAGATACGTTTTTGAGGCTTAGAGAAGCTTCTTGAGCTCCTCGGCAACAGCCTGGACCTGCGTGCCGATGATGACCTGGGTAGCACCCTTATCCATCTTCATGACACCCAGAGCGCCAGCCTTCTTGCAGGCAGCCTCGTCGACCAGAGCGGAATCGCCGAGCTCGAAGCGCAGGCGAGTAGCGCAGCAGTCAACGGTCTTGACGTTCTCCTTGCCACCGACGGCAGCGAGAACAGCAGCGGCCAGAGCGGCGAACTTGTCGTCGCCAGCAGCGGCGGAAGTGGAGGTCTCCTCGACATCCTCATCCTCGCGACCAGGGGTCATGAGGTTGAACTTGGTGATGGCGAAGCGGAACACGAGGTAGAAGACCACGAAGGCAGCGATGCCCAGCGGGATGATCATCCAGGTGTTGGCAGCAGCCGGGAGGCTAGAGGAGAACAGGAGGTCGGTAGCACCAGCGGAGAAGCAGAAGCCAGCACGGAAACCAACATAGTAGGTGACGATGGTGAAGATGCCGTACAGGGCAGCGTACACGACGTAGAGCGGGAAGCACAGGAACATGAAGCCGAACTCGAAGGGCTCGGTGACGCCGCAGACGAAGGCGCAGATAGCAGCGGAGACAACCAGGCCGATAGCAGCCTTCTTGTTCTTAGCGGTCTGAACCATAGCCAGGGCAGCACCCGGGATACCGAACATCATGCAGGGGAAGAAGCCGGACATGTACATACCGAGGCTCCACTTGACGTCAGCGGAGGTCTCGCCAGCCCAGAAGTGGGTCAGGTCGCCCAGGCCGATGGTGTCGAACCAGAACACGTTGTTGAGTGCGTGGTGCAGACCAGTCGGGATGAGCAGGCGGTTGAGGAAGGCGTAGATGCCAGCGCCGATACCACCCATAGCAGCGATACCCTCGCCGAGAGCAACGAGTGCACCGAAGATGAGGGGCCAAGCGAAGAGCAGGACGACGGAAACGACGATGCAGATAACAGCGGTCATGATGGCGACGCAACGCTTGCCGGAGAAGAAGGCCAGCCAGTCGGGAAGACGGGTGTCCTTGAACTTGTTGTAGCAAGTGCCACCGATGATGGCGGACAGGATGCCGATGAAGGAGTTACCAGCGATCTTGGAGAACGCGATACCCTCGGTCGTGGCAAGCCAAGCGGTCTGAGCATCGGCGTCCATACCACGAATGGTGCCAACAACAGCGGGGTTCAGAAGCTGCTGGATCATCAGGAAGGCAACGAGGCCAGCGAGGCCAGCGGTGCATCGTGATCGTCGGCAAGGCCGACAGCGGCGCCGACTGCGAACAGCCAGGCCATGTTATCGATAAGAGCGCCGCCTGCCTTGATGAGCAGGAAACCGGCGGTATAGGCAAAACCGGTAGTGTCACCGGCGGCACCCATGACTGCGGGAGCGAGCAGGTAGCCCACACCCATAAGAATACCTGCGACGGGAAGCGCCGCGACGGGAAGCATCAGCGCTTTGCCGAGCTTCTGGAGGTACTTCATCATATTGGTATCTCCTCCAACCTTTCTTTCGTTGTTCACCAACGAGTTCCATGTCCGCGCCCTCTGCATACCGGCTTCTCCGCTTGCCGGCATTAAGCGCAAACTTAGTCAACCCAGTCCCTTTTCGCGGGTTGCAGGTATGTACGGTAGCACGCACTCAATTCAAACGTCCACCACATTTCGTTCAAATTACTATATCGTTGCCAAACGGTTATTTTTGGCCCGTAAACGGTAATTTGCGCAGGTAGACATGTTGCATATATTTCATTACCAAACTAATTCTTAGCAATTTCCATTCGATTTCATCTCAAAAGTGGTTACTACCAGATGAACAGTGGTACCACATTGTTACTACCAGTTTAGCCGAAATCGTTTCCACTTTATATGAATAAAGTCTCCAAGAATTTGTATATAACCCCCTCCCCTACCACCCTCTTCCCCGCCCGTCCCTGCAACGCAAAAAGCCCCCTAGAACGATGTCAGTTCTAGGGGGCTTCATCAGATATTTCGGCTTCGTACTCGAAGGCTCAGGCAATCTTTACGCAAACAGGCCGTAGATGCTGATGTTGGCCTTGGCGTAGAGGCCGTTAGCATACTCGGTCCACTTGGAGCTGGCGCTCGAAGCCTGTGAGGAATACTGCTGATAAGCAGTGTAGTAGGCGGTCATGGCCTGCTTGTAAGTGGCGCTATCGGTCGTAAAGGCATCATCGGCAAAGGCCTTGGCATAGGTGCTGTCGGCGTCCTTCCAGGTGCCCTTCTCGCTATCCCACTCGTCACCGGCAAGGTTGATGATGTAGTCGGCGTAGTCCTTGCTCGCGGTCTCCTCGTTGCCGTCAGCAGGCTCGGTCGGGGCGGTCGGCATGCTTGCGGAGCTGTCTCCGACCTTCTTCTTGTAGAGCTTCTGCAGCGTCGCGGACTGACGGACGATCTGCTTGGCCTGGTCCTTGGACACGCCGTACTGCGTGGCCATGGTCTTGTAGTCGGAGGTGCCGATGGAATCCTCGGCGTACTTCTTCATCTCCTTAGAAGAGACGGTGATGCCCTCGTCCTCGGCAGCATCGAGCAGGATCTTGTTGCGCACGTAGGACAGGATGACGTCGGCAGAGGGAGCGGTGTAGTTGCCATCGCCATCCTTGACGGTATCGAGGCTGTACTGGCTCTCAATGGCCTCGCGCGCGGTGATGTCGCTCTTCTTGCCGTTGTAGCTGTAGCTTGCCACGGTCGAATCGAGCTGGTCCTCGGTGAGGGTCGCCGAGCCGACGCCCTTGCCGCCAAAACCACCGTTGCCGATAAAGAAGCCGACCACAGCAGCGATCACGACTGCAACCACGAAGGCGGCAATCATCGTCTTCTTGTGCCTGGATGCGCGGTCGTCTTCATCGGAGTCGTCCTCGTCCTGCTCCTCGGGCATGAGGTTCTCGTCAGCGGCATCCGCGGCAATCTGAGCCTCCAGGCGGGCGTCCTCCTCCTCGGCCGTCGTACCGGCAGCAATGTGCTCGGCAGACGTACCGGCGACCAAGTCGATCTTCTCGTCCTCGTCACCGTCGGGGCCTTCGCCGCGCTCGATGATCTGGATGCCGTCGATCTCGTCCTTCTCGTCCTTCTTTTGAATCAGACCCATATCAGTTACTCCTTGTTAGGAAACATAGTCCGCAATAGAATACGCCCGACAGAGCGCCGGGCGTATTGATTCTCAGGTTATACGCAAACACTTAAGTACTATTTAGGCGTTTGCAGTGTGCATGCCTTAGGCCAGCTGCGCGATAACGGCATCGGCAAAGGCCTGCGTACCCACAGCGCCCTCAACGGAGCCGGTCTGGGCACGACGCACGTCACCGGTAACCTGCTCGCCCTCGTCGAGCGTGGCAGACACGGCGGCACGAATGCGATTGGCAGCGTCGTTCTCGCCCAGGTGATCGAGCATCATCGCAGCAGAGAGGATCTCGGCCGTGGGGTTGGCGATATCCTGGCCCGCAATATCGGGCGCGGATCCGTGCGTTGCCTCAAAGATTGCGCAGTCGGCACCGATGTTGGAGCCAGGGGCCATACCCAGACCACCCACTAGGCCGGCGCACAGGTCGCTCACGATGTCGCCGTACAGGTTGGGCAGCACCAGGACATCGAAGTCGTTGGGGTTCTGGACCAGACCCATGCAGGTGGCGTCGACGATCTTGTCGTTGAACTCGATATCGGGATAGTTGGCGGCCACCTCGCGCGCCACGCGCAGGAACAGGCCATCGGTCGCCTTCATGATGTTGGCCTTATGCACGGCCGTCACCTTTTTGCGGCCGCAGCGGCGGGCATACTCAAAGGCATACTCCACAATGCGGCGGCTCTTGGCGATGGAGATCGGCTTAATTGAAATGGCGGAATCTGCGGCGAAGGTCTTCTGACCCGAGCGCTCGACAAGCTGCGAGAGCTCCTCAACCTCGGCAGCGCCCTCATCGAACTCGATGCCGGCGTAGAGGTCCTCGGTGTTCTCGCGCACGATGACCAGGTCGACGTCGCGGAAGCGCGAGCCGTCGCCCGGCTGCGACAGGCAGGGGCGCACGCAGGCGTACAGGTCGAAATGCTTGCGCAGGGCGACGTTAACGCTGCGGAAGCCCGTGCCGACCGGCGTGGTGATGGGGCCCTTGATGGCAACCTTGGTCTCGGCGACCGCATCGAGCACATGCTGGGGCAGCGGCGTGCCAAACTCGTCCATGACGCCGGCGCCGGCCTCCTGGACGTTCCAGTTGATCTGGACACCGGTGGCCTCGACCACGCGGCGCATGGCCTGCGTAATCTCGGGACCGATACCGTCACCGGGAATCAGGACTACATCGTGCGCCATAATCTGTTACTCCTCGTCTTCGGCGTCGTCAGATTTTTTAACGCTAGCACGCTTCTTCTTTTTGGAGAGATCCAGGCCAAAACGTTTAACAAGCATTTCGCAAATCTCACTCGAACGGGCCTTGAGATAGCTGCCCTTGCCGTTCTCGGCGTCGAACTTAAGGCGCAGCGCGAGCTTCTCGGCGACCTCGGCGTCGATCTCGCCCTGGCCAAACTCATACAGGCAACCGAGCATGTCGCGATACTCGAGGTCGCCGTGGTAGCACTGGATGGCCTCGTCCAGGATCGGCCAAGCCTCGCGCGAACGCTCGACGCTCGTGGCGCCCCACACGCACAGCAGGCGGAAGGCGGCATAGCGCAGCGTGGAGGAAATCTCGTCGAACAGCGCGGTCTCGGCGCCCTCAAAGGCATCGCCCAGCTGCTCGGGGCAGGTGGTGGCGAGCGCCGCAAGGGCATCGAGGGCCTCCCAGCGGGTCTGAGCCTCGGGGCGGTCAAGTGCCTCGATCAGCGCGGGCACGCAGGGCACGACGCGCTGCGGATCGCGCTCGGCAAGCAGGTGCAGCACGCGGGCGGCAAACTGACGGATGCGGCGCGTGGGGCAGCCGAGCTCCTTGACCAGACGGTCGACGGCGTTCTCGTTCTCCTCTGCCAGCTGAAGCTGTGCCAGCTCCTCGTCGGTGAGCTGTTCTTCCTTGTTTTCTGCCATAGTTACCTCTTCTTACTATTTCTTAGCGTGCTTGCCAGCACCCTTGCTGTCATCGGTGACCGAGATGAGCTGTCGGTCGGCCGCGCCATTGCGGCGTGCGCGGCGACGCTCCTCGGCATCGCCCGCGTCGGCGGCGGCGCGGTGAGCCTTGTTGACGTTAAAGACCTCGTCGTGCTTGCGCCACGGGCCGACGGACTCGCCAAAACTCATCTTAAGGCCGGCGATAAAGCCGCCGAGCCAGCCGATCGGCGCAAACTGCACCAGCGGGAACAGCGAAAACACCCAGGTTAGCAGGACGACTGCCGCCGCACCTGCAAAATTGGCGATCCAGTAGTCGCGCTTGGTGATGACGCGCTTTTCGCACGCCCACTGGCCGCATAAAAAGCCGATGTAGATCGCAAAGAGAAAGAGCACCAGCGCAAGCACCACGAACGTCCAGCTCATGGTCGCTACTCCTCGTGATGGTGGCCGCAGCAGCACTCGTGGCCGTCGTCATGGCCGTGGCCGCCGCAGCACTCGTGGTCCTCGCCATGGTGGTGGCCGCAACCGCACTCGTGGTCGTCGCCGTGCTCGCCGCAACCGCAGCCGTCCTCGTGGGCACCATGCTCCTCGGGACGATACTGCGACCAGTCCAGACCGGCGGCGATGGCGTCGGCCTCCTCCTTGTAGAGTACCGTGATGGCCTGGGTGCCCAGCTTGGCGCCACCGATGGCGTCGAGCATATCGTAGAGCGTAAAGGCCACGTCGGCACCGGGCAGCGCGAGCTCGCGATCGTCGGCGTAAGCGAGCGCCAGGCGCAGGTCCTTAATGAAGTGCTCGACCATAAAACCGGGCTTGTAGTCGCCGTCGAGCGCCTTGGGAGCCAGGCTCTCCATGGCGCCGGACTTGCCGGTACCGCCCAGGATCATCTGGCGGGTCTTCTCCAGGTCAAGACCGCTCAGCTCGGCAAATGCCATGGCGTCTGCCATGCCGACCATGCAGGCGCCCAGCGACACCTGGTTGGCGAGTTTGGCAGCCTGGCCCTTGCCGGCGCCATCGAAGCAGCAGATGTTGGCCGCAAAGGTGGCAAGGATGTCGCGGACCGGCGCGATGTCGTTCTCGGTAGCACCCACGATAGCCGTGAGCGAACCGGCGATAGCGCCCGACTCGCCGCCGGTGACGGGGCAGTCAAACGCCATGCGGCCAGAAACCTGGGCGGCCTCGGCAATGTCACGGGCGAGCTCGGGCGAGCTCGTGGTGAGGTCGATCAAGACCGCGCCGGGCTTAGTGCACGCGAGCAGGCCGTCGCCCGCCAGGTAGAGCTCCTCGACCTCGGAGGGATAGCCCACCATGGTAAAGACGACATCGGCGTTCGCCACGGCCTCGGCCGGCGTATCGGCCCAAACGGCGCCGCGCTCGATAAGCGCGGCGGCCTTGGACTTGGTGCGGTTGTTGACCGTGACGGGGTAGCCGGCGTCCAGGATGTGGCCGGCGATGGGGGCACCCATGATTCCGGTGCCGATAAATGCGACGGAGAGCTTGTTTGCCATGAAACCTTTCCTTTAGGGTTGGGTGTTGTTACCAGGTTGAATACTCGGTGCCAGCGTTTGGGCTGTGAGTCGAGGGCGATTACGGACGCAGCGCTTGCCTACTGACCGCGCACGCGGCGGGCGATACGGTCGGAAAGCGACGCCTTGTCGGCGCGGTTCTTACCCCAAAACGCGCAGCCCACCATGCCGGGGCCCACGTGAGAGCCGATGGTGGGACCCACGGAGCCGCGAATGATCGTGACGTCGGCGCAACCCTCCTCCTTGCGGATGGCGGCTTCGAGCCAGTCACCATCCTTTTCGGCATCGGCCGTCATGATGGCGATGGGCATGGTGCGATCGGGCACGTAGTTCTCGCGGAACGACTTGAGGATGGACTTGAGCGCCTTCTTGCGGCCGCGGTTGACGCCGATCAGCGACAGCGAGCCGGCCAGGTCGTAGGAGAGCTCGGGCTTGACGTCGAGCTTTGCCGTGAGCTGCGCCGCCGCGGGAGGAATGCGGCCGCCGGCAGCCAGTGCGTCGAAGCTCTCGAGCGTAAAGTAGCCGTGCACGTAGGTCTTTGCCTCGTTTGCCCAATCGACCAGCTGCTTGGCGGTCAGTCCCGCCGAACGCTGGCGCACGGCCTCGAGCGCCAAGAGCGCACCGGTCGCGCAGGGCAGAGCGTTGTCGACCACGTAGAGCTCAAAGTTGGGATACTCGGCGCGCACGACATCTGCCGCCTGGCACGCGGAGTTGTAGCTCGACGACAGCGCCGAGGTAAAGCACAGGTAGACCGTGGGCGTGCCCTCTTTGGCGCACTCGGTAAAGAACTCAATATAGCGACCGAGCGACACGGCCGAGGTGGAAACGCGGGCGCCGGCGCGCATGCGGTCGTAGAACTCCTTAGGGCTCATGCTCGACCAGATGTCGTCTGTGCGCTCCTCGCCATCGATAATGAAAGGGAAACCCAGGATATCGACATCGAGGTTCGCGGCGACCTCGGGGCTAAAGTCGCAGCAGGTATCGACGACGATGCGGCAACGGTTCGAATGACCGGCGGATGCGGCCTTGTCCATCAAAGCGACTCCTTACGTAAAAAGGCGGCCACCCGCATGGGATGGCCGCCAACCGTTAACTCATGCAAGTTAACGTATTTTACTCGTCAAGTGTTTCGATGCGGGGCTTGATGATGCCATATCCACCATTCTTACGGTGATACACCACATTGATGAGACCGGTCGTCGCGTTCTCGAACACGTAGAAGTCGTGGCCCAGCAAATCGGTCTGCACCAGCGCCTGCTCCTCGGTCATCGGGGTGACATCGATGACCTTCTCGCGGACGAGCAGGTCGTCGTCCTCCTCGGGCAGCAGCAGGTCGGCCAGATCCTCAACGCGCTCGACCGGCGCGACATCCGCGGCACTGGCACCACCCTGGCGGTTGTCCACGACCTTGGTCTTGAACTTGCGCAGCTGGCGGGTGACCTTATCGGCGGAGAGGTCGATGGCAGCATACATATCTGCGCCGTGCTCGGCAACGCGAATCACCGAACCGCGGGCACGAGCCGTGACCTCGACGATTGCCGGGTTGGGGTTCGAGGGGTTCTTCTCATAACGAAGCACGACGTCGACTGTCATGGGCTCGATGTCGAAAACCTTGAGCGCCTCGCCGATTTTCTCATCCACATGCGCACGCAGAGCATCGGTTACCGTCGTCTTGCGTCCAGAAACCTTGATATCCATACGTGGCTCCAATCTGCCTCGGGGACTTACCGTACTGGCTATGTACCCATTGCCGTGCATTTAATCACGCGAATTCCCAAAGACCCGAATAACGACTGCTTGATACCGCATACCGAAGTCTCGCACTTTTCCGTGGCAAAGTGCGCTATGGGAGGGCGACGGCGACTTAAGTTTTGCACCTAAAAAACGTCTTTGACCTGCTGGTTTTATGGAAACGAAAAAGCCGGGCTCCCCTGTTGGGAAAGCCCGGCAATGCGTGTTGAAACCGTGAAGAGGCGTCTCTCCTAGCGCATAGGAGACACCACCCCTAGCAATAACTAGCTATTGAGCTTGTTAATGTCGTCGTCGGTGATAGTGCCCTCCTGGCCGGACGACTTATCCTCGGAGGTTGCACCCTCGCTGCTCGAATCGGAGGATGCAGACTCGCTGGATCCGGTGTCGGACGACTGCACGTCGGCGCCCGAGACCGTCTTGGTGGTGAGATCATAGGGCATCGTGCCGTACCAGACGGAGTGGACCGCCTCGAGCGTGCCATCGACCGTGATACCGTCGAGGGCATCGCTCACGGCACGGCATAGCTCATCGTTGGCCGCGAGGCCCGCGACGCCGAGCGTCGAGGGTGTCTCGAGCGCGCCGACGTAAGAGATCTGGCTCATCAGGCGCGCAAGGTAGCCGCCGGCCGTGGAATCGCAAATCACGTAGTCGATCTCGCCGGACTCGAGCGCCTCAAAGCACTCGTTGATGTTGGAGAAGGTCTTTTGGTTGGCCGTGATGCTCTGCTTGGCGAGCGCTTCCTGCGAGGCCGAAGAGGTCTGAACGCCCAGGGTAGCGGCGTTAAGCGTTTCGGTGGAAACGCTCAGCGACTCGCCGTCGCTCGTCTTTCCGAACACTGCCGCAGCGTCGTACAGGCAAGTACCAAGCGTGCTTATGTCACCATCCGTGGAATTGATGTCGCCAATGAAGATGTCGGCCTTTTTGTCGCCAAGCGCGGAATCGGCAGAAGACGCATCGACGAAGGCAACCTTAAGGCCCATACGGCTTGCAAGGGCGCGGGCAGCATCGACCGCGTAGCCCGTGAGGTTACCATCGGCGCCCTGCATGGCCTGCGGGGCATCGGAGGTATCGAGGGCAACCGTCAGGGTGCCGGGAGTGACCAGGGCATCGTCCGACACCGTAGGGGTAACGGTCTCGCGCTCGATCTGGTCAATCGTGGGTGTCGTGAACGTGGACAGTGGATTGAACGCGCATCCGCTCAAGCCCAATACGGCAATGACCGCCGCGGTCCCAGCACCTAACCGAGCCGCGTGCATCAAGCTGCCCCTCACCATGTCCACTACCCTGCCTTCTGTGTCGTATACAATCCGTGCGTTGCGCGGAATAACGGGTGTTCCCACCAGCTGACCTGGTATTTGACCCCACACTTGCGCACCGGGGTGTTTGCTCGGGAGGCCGTAACCACCTTCACGACTGGCCCGCTCGCCCGCGAGGCGGTATTGCCCCAAAGAAAGTAGAACGGACGGTGCGGCTTACATCTAGGACGCGCCATGATCGCGCCGCGCGCACGCGGTCGCTTACGTGGATCCCTTTGACCGCGTCTGTCTTGGACTAGGATGGACATTTCGTCCGTCCGCAACCACAGCCTGGCAGGAACGTAGCGCATTATAGCTAAGTTCAAGCTAAAGTTTAAGGTTAGGGGCGTCATTCGCACCGTGAGCACAGATTTTGCAGGTCGGAGCGGACCGTGCGTGTTCCCATCAAAACCACCCCTAAAAGGGGTGGTTTGCTCTTAGGGTATAACCCTTGGATTTCCGGCACGCGTCTAAAGGCGCCGGCCCTCACGGGGTTCGGGCCGCACTGCAGATTGACCCGTGACGGGCCGGTCAAACCGGCGCTATTTACGCCCCGGCCCCCTACCGAAGGGGTCCTCGTACTCCTTGACGCTCAGCCGGTCGATCGCGATGTCGGCCTTCTCCTGCTCCCGGATGTACTTCGCGATGGTGGCCTCGTTCAGGCCGACGGTGGACACGTAGTAGCCCTCGGCCCAGAACTTCCTGTTGCCGAACTTGTACTTCATGTTCGCGTGCTTGTCGAATACCATCAGCGAGCTCTTCCCCCTCAGGTAGCCCATCACGCTCGATACGCTGTACTTCGGCGGTATCGCCAGCAGCATATGGACGTGGTCGGGCATCAGGTGCCCCTCGATGATCTCTATCCCCTTGTACTGGCAGAGCTTCCTGAAGATCTCCCCAAGGTCGGACCTTATTTGGTTGTAGATGACTTTGCGCCTATACTTCGGCGTGAACACGACGTGGTACTTGCACATCCACTTCGTGTGCGACAGGCTGTAGGCCTTCTGGGCCATACGCCACCACCGCCCTCTCGACTCGGATTCCCTGCGGCCTGAACAATCGCAAGTGTCCGGCGAGGGGGCGGCTTTGTAAAGCCGTTTGGCCCCACCCGCATAGCGGGTGGTTTCTGATGCGGCGCGCTGCGCGCCCCGCACAGGCTAAAGCCCATAAATGAAGCCCGGAGCTCCCCTACGGGGAGCTCCGGGGCGCCCGCCTCGGGGTGCCGTGGCCAAAAAATGGCAAATATGAGTACTGTTACCAATTTTGTAACAGGCAATTTTGGCCTCTCGGACAGATTTTGCGCTTAGTGTCGCCAATCTGATGCTTAGTTATTCTACGTTTGTTTATTATCTTCTTTCTTTACGCCGCCTCCGAGTCCTAAATTCTTTGATTTTGCTGTTACTGATTTAGTGACAGTACTCATATTTGCCATTTTTTGACCAGGGCATATGATTAACCCCTCCCCTTTTTTTCGACGTGAATTAGACCGGCTTAAGCCCAAAACACGCCCGCAGCGTGTTAAGCAACGCCTCTTGCTTCTTCCTGCGGGCATCGACACGATTCCGGTACCGCTTTCGCATACGCTGGTGGATGCGCCATGCGAGCGCTTCCATCGCTTCCATGTCGCAGAGCATTTCGTTGTTGACCGTCGCGACCTCGATTCCCATAGTAATCAAGCCCGTGTTGCGTTTTTCATCATGGACACGTCCCCTTCGAGAGGAATGACCCAGCTCACCGTTGTATTCCAGGTCAAACCGGGCTGTTTCCTGGTACGCATCGCAAACTGCATGCGGCATCCCCGAGATTGCCTGCGCGCGGTCATCGAACTCGATCTTGTAGTCGGTCTTAAAGGGACCGCAGGCAAATCCGCCATAGGAAAACGGAAGCGAAAACATGGCAAGCATGATGCACTCCATGGGTGAGCGCAGGTTTTCTGACAGGTAGGGACACAGGCGTAGCAGTTGTTTGGCCGCACTCCCCTTGCATGCCGCAAGGTAATCTGCCAGGCGATCGGGCGTCAGCACCGGCTCGACTTCAAAGTAGCCCACGTCTGCCGGTTGGTCCTTGTCCTTTGCAAGTCTATTCGCAACAGGTGAGGTGTAGAGAGGCAGATACTTCCCGCGATCACTCAGTGAAATCTTGGAACACAGTTCCTGGGCCAGGGCAAACGCCTGGATACAGCCGACCTCGCGGGCGACGGCAACACAAAGGGCCTCGGGAGATAGGCTGCACACCCCCGATTCCACCTCTAGAATCGCGCCGGCAGGCAACCCGGAACACACGGACCAGTCCACGCCAGGCATGCGGCGGCGCTGCGCCGCAGATCCCACCAGCAAGCAAAGATCTTCTTGCACCTCGCCGCTTTTGGCTCCAATTCGCACCAGGTCGGGAAGATAGATATCCTCGGTCGAAGGCGATGACGTACACAGCACGCGGCGCTCTTCATCGGGATTGAGGTCCTTCCAGCCGATGTAGCCCACCTGCCGGCGCTCGGCTCGAATCATGCGCAACGCCGAGGCGCCCGTCAGGATCACGGAAGCCGCTAGCTGCTCTTTTGTCGGTTTGTTGCACTGCCTGATTGTTACCGCCACACGAATCACCCCTACCAAACGCGTGCGATAGCAAGGCCATCAACGGCCGCGGCACCGGCGCGCTTGAGTTCCGCCGAAGCCGCCGCCATCGTCGCACCCGTGGTGATAACGTCGTCGATAAGCAGCAGGCGGCGGCCCCGCACGTCCTCAACGGTCTCGTACATGCCTCGGGCGCGTTCACGGCGTTCTTCACGACCGAGTTCGCGCTGGTCGCCATGGCCGTACTTGACAAGGGCATCGAGCAGCGGAACACCCGACAGCTCGCAAAATGGGCGCGCGATGGCTTCCATATGATCGAAGCCGCGTCGCCGAAACGCCGCCGACGTCGCGGGCACAAACACCACTGCATCGGCGCCGAACAACACGCCGCCATAGCGATCGGGTGCCGCGACCTGGGCATGTAAGGCGGTGTCGTATAGCAGCTCTGCCAGATACGGCGCCAGACGTTGCTCGCCCGCGTCTTTGTACGCTTTAATGATCCGCGGCAGCGGATGCGTGTAAACGGCACATGCCAGGCACCGGTCGAGCGCTTCGGCCATCGCCGAAGACGTACCCTCAACCGAGCACTCGGTGCACAGCAAGTCTCCAAACGGGGCACCACATCGAGTACAGCTATGCCGTGGGTCGATGAGCGCAAGCGCCGCCAAGCAGTCTTGACAAATTAGCGCGCCGGAGCGCTCGCAGCCGGCGCATCGCGTGGGCGACAACGCCTCAAGCGCCTCGTGCGCCGCCCGCTCGGCAAACGGTAGCAATTCGTCCGCAAACGGTAGGATGCCGGTACCTTGCAGGCATCCCAACACATTCAAATGTCTCTTCACGACACAACCCTCCCTACGCTCGGTCGCAGGGAGGGTTGTTGATTCAGCGCTATGGTACCCCGACGCGTTTGGGGCCAGACAGGTTAAATCCGTTTGCGGGTGCTATTCGCCGGTGGGCGGTTGCGGTGCGGACGAGTTTTGGGTCGAGCCCTCGCCACCATCTTGACGCGGCTTGCGGGAACGACGACGGCGACGGCGCTTCTGGCCCTGGTCGGCCGAACCCTCGCCACCACGATCTTCGCGCGACTCGCGTTCGTCGCGAGCAGCGCCGCGCGTGGCCTTGGCGGCCGCCCCTCCGCCATCTCCAGGGCGACGGCGCGTGACCTTGACCTCGCCATCCGAGACCTGATCGGCCACGGAGGGCACCGAGGGCTTTTGCTGCGTGCCCGAGGAATGGCGACGACGCGGACGCGGGACGCGCTCGTCATCGTTGCGCTGCTTGCCACCCTTGTCGGCAGGCGTATCGGAACCCGAACCACCCTTGGGAGTGGCACCGGCTTCGCGAGCGGCTGCGGCGCGGAAGGCGTCCTCACGCTCCTCGCTCGACAAATGGCGACGGCGACGGCGCGTGGGATTCATGCCACCGGCGCGGTTTTGCTGCTGGGGCTGCTGAGCCTCGCGCTCGCGGGGGGAATTCTTGCCTGCGGGAGCGGCCTCGCCGGCATCGCCCGAACCCGAGCGCTTGCGGCGACGACGTCCACCGGCAGCCTCCTCAGCCTCGGGCGCCTCGGCCTTGCCGCGACCCTTACCGCGGCCGCGACCCTCGCCCTGGCTCTGACCGGCACGGGTATCGGCGTCCGCATCGCGACGGCGGCGCTTGGGCATCGACGTGCCCGCCAGACGGTCGGCGCTCGACAGGCCATCGCCCACGTCGACGCCGTTCTCGCGGTCGAGCTCCATAAGCGCCAGGCGCATCTCGGGCGACTCGATACGCTCGAGCACATCGCGCGTCACGCAGTCGGGGCGGCAGTTGCAGCCCTGCTCGGCGGCCTTCTTTTTGCAGCCCTCAGAGCAGGTCATGTCGGCCAGGTTGACCTTAAAGACTTTGCCGTTCTCTAGACGCAACACCAGCTGCTCGCGCGGCGTGTCATATTCCTGGATACGCGCCTTGCCGAGTGGCGTATCGATAAGCGTCTTCTTTTTGGGCGCGCGGCTCTTAAAGTCCTTGTACGCCTCAAACTCATAGCGCAGGCAGCACATCAGGCGGCCGCAGACGCCGCTAATCTTGGACGAGTTGAGCGGCAGGTCCTGCTCTTTTGCCATGCGGATCGAAACCGGCTCAAACTGTCCGCCAAAGCGCGTGCAGCAGAGCTCCTGGCCGCACTGGGCATAGCCGCCCACCAGGCGGGTCTCGTCACGCACGCCGATCTGGCGCATGTCGACGCGAATGTGCAGCGTCGAGGACAGGTCCTTGACGAGCTGACGGAAATCGACGCGCTCCTCGGCAGCAAAGTAGAACACAGCCTTCTCGCCGCCAAACAGGTACTCGACGCCGACCGGCTTCATCTCGAGGTCGAGCTCCTTGACCAGACGGCGGAAGTCGACCATGGCCTCGTCACCCTGGATAGCCAGGTCGTCGGCAAGCTGCAGGTCGATGTCGCTCGCTACGCGCAACACGGGCTTGAGCGGCTGACCGATTTCGTCGAGCGGCACCTCGAAGGGATCGGCCGTGACCAGGCCGATCTCGGTTCCGCGCTCGGTGGAGCAGATAGCATAATCGGCCTCGAGGATATCCAGATCCTGTGGGTCGAACCACAGGTCGCGCGAGGCGTAGGTAAACTTAACGGGTACGACTAACGGCATTTCAGTGCCTTCCTGATATCGAACAGCATGACCTCGATGGCCAGCTGGGGAGTAACGTTTCTGGCGATGTTGCGCTCAGCGGTCGCGACTGCCTCGAGCGCCCGGGTGGCACCCGCAACATTCGTCGCCGCGGCAAGCCGCCCGATCGTGTCGCGCACGTCCTCGTTCACAACGTCTGCCGCCTCATCCTGAAGTGTCAGCAGCACGTCGCGCATGAGCGTCCGCGCGCTCGCCAGCGCTTCCATGATACCCGAACGCTCGCGCGCGTTGAGTTCGCGCTTGTTGCGGTCCTCAAGCTGCTTCAATGCTCCACGCGACAGGTAGTCGGCATTTTGCTCGAGCACCTTTTCCTGCGTGGACTTGACCTCGGCGAGCGGCGCCTTAACGGCGACGATGAGCGACTTGGCGCGGCTGAGCACGTCGGCCTCGTCGGCGGCAATGAGTGAGTCGATGGCACGGACCATCTGACGGCGGGCGTCCTGGCGCTCGGCACTCTTAAGGAACTCGATGCCGCGCGTGGGGCTGCCCGCCACGGCGACGGCCATGCGACAACGCGCGATATCCTGACCAGTGGCACGGCTCACGGCGTGCGCGGCGACGGCGGGTGACACCAGCCGAAACGGCACGCACTGGCAGCGGCTCACGATGGTGGGCAACATCACGTCTGCCGAGGTGCCCAGCAAGATAAACATAACGCCCTCGGGCGGCTCCTCGAGTGTTTTGAGCAGTGCGTTGGCGGTGTTGGCGCGCAGCTGCTCGGCACGGTCAATGATGTAGACCTTGGCCTTGGCGCGGATGGGCGCCAGGGGTACGTCGTCGAGTAGCTCGCGCGTCTGGGCGATGAGGTAGCCCGTGGCGCTCTCGGGCGTGTAATAGTGCACGTCGGGGTGCGTATGGCGGGCGACGCGCACGCAGCTATCGCATGAGCCGCAGCCATCCTGCTCGCACAGGAAGGCTTGGGCGAGCGCCCACGCGGCGTCGAGCTTGCCCGCGCCGGGCGCGCCCAAAAACAGGTAGGCGTGCGATGCGCGACCGCTGGCGACGGCATTGGTCAAAAAGTCGCGCACGCGCTCTTGGGTGTCAAGCTTGGCCAGCAGGCTTGTCTGAGCGGGGGCCATGTTACTCGGCCTCCTGGGCAAGCGCGGCGGTGACGGCGTCCTGGGAAATGTCGAGGCCGTAGACGCGAACCTGCTCGACCGTCCGCGCGAAGACGTCCTCGATGGACGCGGTCGCGTCGATGAGCTTTACGCGGTTTGGTTCCTCGGCGGCGATGGCGCAAAATCCCTGGTAGACACGCTCTTGGAAGGCCATGCCCTTAGCCTCCATGCGATCTGCCGCGCCACGGGCTGCCATGCGCAGCGCCGCCTGCTCGGGCGTGATGTGATAGACGAGCGTGAGCGCCGGGTGCGTCCCCGCGACGGCCAGGTTGTTGGCATCGCGTACTATCTGGCGATCGAGGCCATCGGCAAACGCCTGATAGCAAGTTGTGGAATCGTAGAAGCGGTCGCACAGGACCACCTTGCCGTCAGTAAGGGCAGGCGCGATGACCTCGTGCACCAGCTGGGCGCGCGCGGCCTCGTAGAGCAACAACTCGCAGGCGTCTCCCATCGCCGTATTGGCGGGGTCGAGCAGCAGAGCACGGATCTTTTCGCTGATGGCGGTACCGCCCGGCTCGCGCAGGCTCACAACCTGGTAGCCAGCGAGTTCGAGCGCGCGGGCAAGCAGGCGCGCCTGCGTGGACTTGCCGGCGCCATCGACGCCCTCGAGCGTGATAAAGCTATGTTGAGCGGGCTCAAAAGCCATGGGCGCAGCCCCTTCCTACAAGGCGCGTAAATGCAGATATATCAACCAAGCCATGATACCCCAGTGCTCGGCGCGTCCCAAATCCAACCTAGCCATCGAGGCATCCCCGAAGTTGCGGTGAAATAGGGACTGATTGAAGCTCTGAGACCGCCAAACAGTCCCTATTTCACCGCAACTTATGATGGGGAATTTTGGACGCTGGGTATAATCGTCGTATTGCATTGAAATGTGGCGAAAGGAGTGGCAATGTCTCGGTATTGCGCCTCGTGCGGCAAGCTTCTTGCAGATAATGCCAAGTTCTGCACCTCGTGCGGTGCACCCGTTGAGCAAACAGCCGCGAGCGATAGCCAGCCCGCTTTTGAGCAGACCGGCTCCCTTGATACGCCGCAAGCCAAGGCGGACGACCCCCTCGCCTATCGCCCCGACCCCGCCGCAAGCCCCGCGGCCGTCGAGACCACGCAGCGCATACCCGTCGCGAGCGGCTCGCCCCAACAGCAGCCGGCTCCCGCATACGCGCCCGCTTCGCCACAGACCCCCGCTCCCAAAAAGAGCGGCGCCGGGCCGCTTATCGCCGTTATCGTTGTGCTGGTGGCGATCATCATCGCCCTGGTCGTTTTCTTTGTGATCAAGCCTTTCGACAGCGCCGCCACGCAGACGACTGCCGAGGTAGCTAAGCTGCACCATGACGTCGACGACGATGACCTAAAGCCTCTCGGCGATCCCAACAGCCTGTACGACGATGATGACGATGACGACGAGGATGGCGGCGAAGCAACGCTCTCCGAGCAGAACCTCTACCGTCGCCTGAGCGAATACTACGACTTGCTCGAAGACCTCGACAACTACGTCCGTGGCTGCGCGCAGAACTTCAACGGCAGCTATCTGGAAGAGGATCGGACCACCCGTCAAAATCTCGCCGACGTCGCCGAGCGCACAGAGGACACCATCGAGCAGTATTACGACATCGTCGAGGACCTAGACGTCCCGACGAGCTCCAAGAACTATAGCTCCTGGAAGGACATCATCGCCCTGTACGACGACCTGGATCACCGCATTGACGCAATCTGTGATGCCTGGGAGATCAGCCTGAAATACGCCAAGCCTGCGGACCACAAGAATGAGATCGTGGCGCCGCTGTCGCGCGACAACGTGGCGGGCACCAATGACAATAAGTATCGCCTAGACTTTGAGGAGCGCTATCCCGGCGCCAAACCCGTCGAAGTGAACTAGCGCTTTGTCGTTCCCGAGCCGGCAGTTAGGGACGTTCCTAAACTGCCGGCAGAAAAGGAACGTCCCTAACTGCCGGTCAAAAAACGAGCGAGGATCGTGGGGTCCTCGCTCGTTTTTTTGGGCAATGTTTCGACTGCGCCGTTACTTGTCGGCGGCTGCTTTCTTGGTAGTCGACTTCTTCGCGGTCGTCTTCTTGGCGGCAGTTGCTTTCTTGGCCGTCGTCTTCTTGGCCGCCGTCGCCTTCTTGGCCGTGCTCGCCTTGGTCGTAGTCTTGCGGCCGCGGGCGGGTTTCTTCTCCTTGGTCGGGCAGTCCATGTTGACGCAGATACGCCACGGACCGCGCGCCGTGTTGACCACCACGATGGGGGCGCCGCACTCGGGGCAGGTCTCGCCCGTCGCCTCGAGCTTGCCGCGCGCCGGCAGCGGATAGCTCACGCCGCAGTCATCGTAGTTGGTGCAGCGGATAAAGCGCTTGCCGCTCTTTTCGCTCTTGTGCGCGATCAGGTCGCCATGGCGTCCTGCCTCGGCGCACACCTTGCACTCACCCACCTTAAGGTCGGGCTCGTAGTTGGTGGGGCACATGGGGTTCACGCAAATCTCGAAGGCCTTCTGGCGGAACGGCTGACACTTAATGCGCGGCGCACCGCACTCGGGACACACGGCGGCCTCGCCCTCGAGCGGGCTCACCTTGACGCCGCTCGGCACCGGATAGGTCACGTCGCAGTCGGGCCAGCCCATGCAGCCAATGAAGCTGCCACGGGTCTTGGCGCTCGTCTTCATAACCAGGTCCTTGCCGCACTTGGGGCAGGCGCCCACGCGCGCATCGGCCGTGACGGCGTCGCTGATGGCGTCGCCCAGCTCCTGCGTATGCTTGAGCAGCTCGTCGAGCACGCCAGCCAGCAGCGCGCGCGAGTGCGTCACGACATGCTCTTCGGTGTCCTCGCCGCGCTCCACGCGGGTCATGTCACCGTCGAGCTCGCTGGTCATATCGGGGCTCGTGATGCGCGGGGCAAACTGCGTCAGCGCGTCGATGATGGCGATGCCCAGCTGGCTCGGCTCAACGGGATCATTTTTGAGATAGCGCACGGCATACAGGCGCTCGATGATGCTCGCGCGCGTGGACTTGGTGCCCAGGCCGCGCTTCTCCATCTCCTGCACGAGCTTGCCCTGGCTGTAGCGCGCGGGCGGCTCGGTCTGCTTGGCCTCGAGCTTAATGTCGAACACGTCGACCGTATCGCCCTGCTCCAGCGGCGGCATCTGCTCGTCGCGCTTAAGGCCGTACGGGTATGCCTCGCGGAAACCCGGGGTCACGAGCACGTCGCCCGAAGCCACGAACGGCTCGCCGTTGACATCGAGCTCGAGCTTGGTATTCTCGATGGTCGCGGGACCCATGAGCGTCGCCAGGAAGCGACGGGCGATGAGGTCGTAGAGCTTGCGTTGGCCGCCATCGAGCGTGGTCGGATCGCCCTCGCCCGTGGGATAGATAGGCGGGTGGTCGGTGGTCTCGACCTTGCCGCGCGTGGGCTTCATGGGACCGGCGAGCACCTTTTTGCACACGGGCGCCAGCGCCGGGTTGATCTTTGCCAGGTCGCTCACCACGGCGCCCAGATCGAGCGTCTCGGGGTACACGGTGTTGTCGACACGCGGGTAGCTGATGAGGCCGGCCATGTAGAGGGACTCGGCAATGCGCATCGTACGCGCAGGCGAGATGCCCTCGGCTGCGGCGGCAGCCTGCAGCGAGGTCGTCGCAAACGGCGTGGGCGGCTGCTGCTTACGCGAGCGCTTGGTCACCGCGGCGACGGTTGCCGTCGCGACGCCGTCAACATGGCCGTACGCCGTCTCGGCAGCATCCTTGTCGGTAAAACGCGCCGTCTTGTGCGCGATCTTAAAGCGGTCGTCCTCGGCAGCACCCTGCGCGGCGCCCATGCCGCGAATCTGCCAATAGTCCTCGGGCACAAACGCCATGCGCTCGCGCTCGCGCTCGACCACCAGGGCGAGCGTCGGCGTCTGCACGCGGCCGGCGGAGCGCACGTTTCCAAAGCCACCGAACTTGGCGAGCGTCAGGTAGCGCGTGAGCACCGCACCCCAAATGAGGTCGATGTGCTGACGGCTCTCGCCGGCGTCGGCCAGGTTCTGGTCGAGCGAGACGAGATTATCGAAGGCCTGCGTGATCTCGGCCTTGGTAAACGAAGAAAACTGGGCGCGGGCGACCGGCAGATCGGGCGCAACCTCACGCACCTTGTTGAGAGCGTCCGAGCCGATCAGCTCGCCCTCGCGATCGAAGTCCGTGGCGATGATGACGCTGTCGGACTTTTTGGCGAGGTTCTTGAGCGAGCGGATGAGCTCCTTCTCAGCCGGCAGCTTAATGACGGGTGCCCAGGTGAGATAGGGCAGGCTCTCAAGCTTCCAGCCCTTGATGGAGATGCCATCGGCAAGGAACGGCTTACGCTTGGTGTCGTAAGGCGGACGAGCCAGGCCATCGGGCATGTCGGCCGGCAGCATCTCGCCGTCCTCGGTAACCGAATACCAGCCCAGCTTTTTATCGAACAGCACGCTGTCGCAAAAATCGGGCGCAAGGATGTGACCGGCCAGGCCGATGGTCACGCACTCCTCGCCCTTCCACTCAAAACGGTAGATGGCGGTGTTGTACACCTTATCCTTTTTGGGTTTACCCGTGGACAGACGCTCGGCGATCTGACGCGCGGCGTCGTTTTTCTCGGCGATGATGAGCTTCAAAAGAGGCTCCTATCTCGTGTCTCTGCGGCTACGCCCTTGCTTGCTCGATCTGCCCGATGAGCCAATCGCACCAGGCATCCATGCCCTCGCCCTTACGCGCGCTCACGGCAAACCGCGGCGCCTGCGGATTGAGGTCATCGAGTGTCTTAGTATACCTATCCATGTCAAAATCGAAAGCCGGGGCCACGTCTACCTTGTTGAGCAGCTGTGCGCCGGCGTGCTGAAAGATGCCCGGGTACTTGATGGGCTTGTCGTCGCCCTCGGGCACCGAGAGAATCATGATGGACAGGTTCTCGCCCAAGTCAAAGTCGACCGGGCAGACCAGGTTGCCCACATTTTCGATAAAGATGACATCGATGTTCTCCAGACCAACGGCCTGGTCGAACGCGTCAACCGCCTCCATGATCATGTTGCCCTCGAGGTGACACAGGCCGCCCGTGTTGATCTGGATGGCGGGCATGCCGGCTTCCTTCATGGTGATGGCATCGACATCCGAGGCGATATCGCCCTCGATGACGGCACAGCGCAGGCCGGCCTTGTCGCGCAGGCGCTCGTTGGTGCCCAGAATCGTGGTGGTCTTGCCCGAACCGGGGCTCGACAAGACGTTGATCACATAGGTGTTTGTCTCTTTAAATCGCTGTCGCAGCTGATCTGCCAGGCGCTCGTTGCGCGACAGAATCGGCGACGCGATATCAATCGTTTTCTCAGCCATACTCGGCACTCCTTACTTTGGCCCCTT
This sequence comes from Collinsella aerofaciens, assembly GCA_048384935.1. Classification (GTDB taxonomy): domain Bacteria; phylum Actinomycetota; class Coriobacteriia; order Coriobacteriales; family Coriobacteriaceae; genus Collinsella; species Collinsella aerofaciens_CH. Next base: position 23,930 of record DBEWII010000073.1, read on the forward strand.
TATACCCCATCACCAGATGGCTAGCGGGCTAATCGTCGGGGGTTTCGATTTCGATACTTGCGATGTCGAGCTCGCGGCCGTGCAGCAGACGCACGTTGGCGCCGCCACATTGGGGACAGCGGCAATGGAAGCGGTCGTGCTCAAAGACCTCCCCGCAGTCCAGACACTCGCTTTGTGGATGGACTTCCTCCACGGCAAGCTCGCAGCCTCGCGTGAGCGAGTCCTCATCGCGAAATGTCTCCCACGCAAAGTCGAGCGCCTCGCGCACAACTTCGGTCATATCCCCGATACGCAGCGTTACCAAAACGGCGCGCGAGGCCCCCGCCCCACGCGCCGCGCGAATCACTGTATCGAGTATGCCGTTGACAATGCCAACCTCGTGCATACCGATTTACTCCTCGTCGTCCTCATCGTCCGAGAACAGGTCCAGACGGCTCACAAACAAGCCCTCCTTGCCCTCGCGCGCGGTAATGACCACGCGGGCAATGGCGAGCGAAATCTCGTAGAGCGAGAGCAGGGCACCATACATGAGGCCCAGCGTAACGGGCGAGCCGTCGGGCGTAATCACAGCCGAGCCCACAAGCAGGCCAACGTATACGTAACGCCAGGCACCGCGGAAGGCCGCGTAGGACACGATGTGGAAGACGGACAGATAGAAGATGATGAGCGGCAGCTCAAACGCCACACCAAAGCCGATCATAAAGAGCAGCTCCATGTTGACGTAGTTCTCCAGGTCGGGCAGCGCCGTGGCGACGGCCGAGGTCTCGCCGATAAGCCACTCAAAGCCCGCCGGGATGATAATGAAATAGCAGAAGATGGCGCCCAGGAAGAACAGCACCGTCGAGGCGAGCACCGTGGGCACGACCCATTTGCGCTCGTTGGGACGCAGTGCCGGCAGGAAAAATGCCAGAATCTGCCAGATGATCATGGGCGTGCACATGACCACGGCCATCTTGATGGCCAGCGAGAAGCGCAGGCCAAAGCCGCCGAGCGTGGTGGTGATGTAGAACTTACCGTCCGGCACAAAGGAGCGGATAGGGTCTTCCAAGATGTCGAGCACCACGGGCGTGGCGAAATACAGCACGATGGCGGCGGCAAACACCGACACGACCACGATGGTCAGGCGGCGACGGAGCTCTCCCAAGTGATCGAAGAGCGGCATGCGCGCAGGTCCGATAGGCATTACTCATCGCCTCCCTTCGGGGCAGCGGCGTCGTCCTCGGCCTCGAGCTCGCGAGCGAGCTGGTCGACGACGGCCTTGCGCTTGCGGGGACGACGGGCGTAGAGGTCGGCCGTCGTGGGCTCTGCCGGCTCGGGGTCGGGCTCTGCGGCGGGAGCGGGCTCAGCAGCCTCGACGGCAGCGGGCTCGCCCTCGGGAGCCTCGGCACCCTCGGCCTCAGTCTCCTCGGCAGTGCCCTCGCCCTCGGCGGCACCCTCGCTCGCGGCCTTCTCGGCAGCAAGGCGGGCACGGCGCTCGGCAAAGGTCTCCTTCTTGGCGGGTGTAGCCGTCTCGGCGGCATCCTCGTCCACGTCGGAATCATCGTCGACGGCAGCAGCCTTCTTGGGCTTAACCGGTGCCGAAGCGGCCTCGCTCACCGGATCGATAATCTCGGACTGAACAACAGCCGTCATCTTTTCCTGCGTCTCGCGGAACTGACGGATGGCACGGCCGATCGTGCGGCCCATCTGTGGGAGCTTATCCGGGCCAAACAGCAAAAAGCCGAAGACCACGATGATCGCGAGCTCACCCTCTCCAATACCAAACACACATACCTCCAAGGCTCGATGTGAGTCGAGCCCGCACCGCGCCATTCGGCCGGAACTCGTCTATTCATTCGGTCAAGTATAGCGCCCGGACGCCAAAACGTCCGAGCGCATCACAAACATATGCCAAACGGCACGCCCTTTTGGGGGCAAAGATTATGCAGCGGTGATCGAAATCTCTTGGTCGACACCCAACAGCTGAACCACGCGCATCACCGGGGGCTGCACATTGGTGCAGCTAAAGCGCTTGCCGTGGTCGACCGCGTGGTGTGCGGCGCCCACGAGCACGCCAATGCCCGTCGAATCGATGTAGCTCACCTGGGCAAAATCGAGCTCAACGGCCTCAGTGGGCTGCTCGAGCGCCAGGTCGATGGCATTGCGCAAGCTATCGGCGTTAGAGATATCGATCTCGCCGGCCACCTTAATGGTGTAGAGCTCTGGCGTGGGGTTGGTGGAAATACCCAAATCCATGTATACGCTCCTTTACGTATCGAAAGTGCGGATAGTACGGGAAGCCGCGCGTTAGGCGCGCTCGGCACGCGCAAGCTCGGCAGCGACGAGCTTAACGGCCAGCACCAGCACATCGAGCGCGGCCTCCAGGTCCTCGACCGTGGGATAGCTCGGCGCGATGCGGATGTTGGTGTCGCGCGGATCCTTGCCATAAGGCCAGGTGGCACCAGCCGGCGTGAGCTTGACGCCCAGGTCGGCACAAAGCGCGGCGACCTTCTGGGCCGAGCCCTCGGGACCATCGAAGCTTACAAAGTAGCCGCCGCGGGGATGCGTCCAGGTGGCGCAACCCGTATCGCCCAGGCCCTCGGTGAGCTTGCGCTCAACGGCCTCAAAGCGCGGGCGCAAAAACTCGGCATGCTTTTTCATGTGCTCCTTAACCGCCTCGATGGTGGGAAGGAAGCGCACGTGACGCAGCTGGTTGAGCTTATCGGCACTGATGAGGCCGGCCTTCAGGCGCTTGGAGAACTCGGCGATGACCGCGGGGCTCGCACCGATAAAGCCGATACCGGCGCCCGGGAAGGTGATCTTGGACGTCGAGGCAAAGGCCACCACGCGGTCCTCGGTGCCCGCCGTGCGGGCAAGATCGAAGATGTTGGCGAGCTCGTCGGTCTCGTCGTACAGGTCGTGCACGCAGTAGGCGTTGTCCCAGAAGATGCGGAAATCGGGCGCGGCCGTGGGCATCTCGACCAGGCGGCGCACAGTGTCCTCGCTAAAGGTGATACCCGTGGGGTTAGAATACTTGGGCACGCACCAGATGCCCTTGATGGAATCGTCGGCGGCGACGAGGCGCTCGACCTCGTCCATGTCGGGGCCGTTGTCGGTCATCGCGACGGGGACGTTCTCGATACCCAGATCGGCAGTGATGCCAAAGTGGCGATCGTAGCCGGGAACCGGGCACAGGAACTTGACCTTCTTGCCGTCGTGCGCTGCCTCGTAAGCCTCCCAGGGCTCGCTGCCGCACGAGCCACAGCGCCAGAACATGCCGGCGATGTCATGCTCGATCAAAAGGCTCGACGAACCCAGCACGAGCGTCTGCTCGGCGGGGCAGCCCAGGAACTCCCCTGCCAACTTGCGTGCCGAAGGAATACCCTCGAAGCAGCCGTAGTTGGAACAATCGACGTTGCCATCGTGCAAATCGGCGTCGGCGTTGAGGATATCAAGCATGGGGCGCGAGATGTCCACTTGGGAGGGCGACGGCTTGCCGCGGGCCATGTCGAGCGCCAGGCCCTTGGCCTTGACCTCGGCGACCTCGGCTTTGAGTGCCTCGATGGCGGCATCGAGTTCGGTGGTTTCCATCTTCTGGTAGATCGTCTGCATGGGGTGCGACCTTTCGCGAAGCGGTACGTTGCAGTTTGTCTAAGTATAGACCGCCACCGCCGCAACGTTATGAAGCCGTGATAGATTAAGTCCATCGCAATAAATTACGAATCGCCGCACATACCGGCGTGGGGGCCCAAGGAGGCACTATGGAGTATGGATCGTTCCAGGCCGAGGAATTCGGCGACCTGCAGCGCCTGGTCGACGGGCTGTTTTACGATCGCCACGCCATCGACCGCCTAGATCTGATCGTACAGGCCGAGATCTTGGACCTGGCGCCCGATCTCATGGAAATCGTCAACCTGCTACCGCCCGGCTATTACGACCGCCAGTCACTTTGCGACCAGCTCAACTCCGCCTTGGCCGCCCACGGCTGGGGCGCCGTCTACGGCACCGTGGAATAAACCTCGAGGCCGACGATTTGGCCCGTTTCCCGACCCTGGCGAGGCTTGTTTTAGGGCTTGTGGCCAAAAAAGGCAAATATGAGTACTGTTACCTTTTTAGTAGCAGCGATTCTTGGTCGAAATCGGCAAAACTGGACTTGAAACTCCCTAATCACCGTCAGTTAGCGCCGAATTGGAAGTCGATGGTCACTCATTAGCGTACAGCTCTTATAACTTTGTTCATTATTTTCCACACCTAAAATGAAACGCCGTTTGTGACAGTACTCACAAACGGCGTTTTTTGGCCACGGGGGTATCTGGCAGGGGGCCAGTAGCACCCTGATCCGAGTTTCGAACGCATCCAAACCGGTTCTGGTGTCTGTTTTCGAGCTTTTACTCGTCCTTGGGCGCGGGGTGTTTGCAGACCACGCTCATGTAGATCATGCCGAGCACGGCAGCGGTGACCGAACCGGCAAGAATGGCAGCCTTGGCAGCAAGAACCTCAAACTGGGCCGTCGGGAAGGCGAGACCGCTGATGAGAATCGACATGGTAAAGCCGATGCCGCCCAGAATGCCCACGCCGGCAATCATGTGCCAGTTGACGTTGCGCGGTAGCTCGCAGGCCTTGAGCTTGACCAAGGCGAACGTCATGCCAAAGATGCCGATCGGCTTGCCCAGCAGCATGCCAAAGTACACGCCGAGCGTCACCGGGTCGGTGAGCAGCGTGCTCATGTCCACGCCCACTAGGCGAACCTGTGCGTTCACGAACGCGAAGATCGGCAGGATCACAAAGTTGACCGGCGTGGAAATCAGACGCTCCATGCGGATGAGCGGCGGGGTCACGCGGTGCATGACGCGCTCGACCTTGGTGGTCGAGACGGTAAAGTCATGCTGGCCCAGGATGTGTGCCTCGTCGTCGTAGCGGTCATCGAGCAGCGGCAGGCACTCGCCCAACCAATCGGTGAGGCTATCGAGCTTGACGCCGCACTTGGCCGGAATGGTGAAGGCCAGGATGACGCCAGCAAGCGTGGCATGCACGCCGCTCTTGAACATGCAGAACCACAGCAGCAGGCCCAGTACCGAATACGGGGCAAGGCGGTAATGCTGCGTCTTGTTGAGCCACACGAGCGCGCAGGTCACAAGCGCGGCGGCGCCCAACCAAAACGGATTGGGGCTTTGGCCGTAGAAGATGGCGATGGCGGCGATGGACATGAGGTCGTCGGCGATGGCGAGCGTCGAGAAGAACACGCGCACGCCGTTGGGCACGAGATTGCCCAAAAGCGACAGCACGCCCAGCGCAAAGGCAATATCGGTTGCCATGGGAATGGCCCAGCCGTTGTGCGCGCCGGCATGGTTAAAGATCAGATAGATGCAGGCGGGAACGACGACGCCGCCCACGGCCGCCAGCATGGGAAGCATAGCCTGGCGCGGGTTTTTGAGCTCGCCGACTGTCATCTCGTACTTGAGCTCAATGCCCACCAACAAAAAGAAAATCGCCATGAGGAAGTCGTTGACGAATAGCTCAACGGTGAGACCGGCCGTAAGGTTGCCCAGACCCACATACAGCGGGGTCTCCAAAAAGTGATGGATGGCCTCATAGGCATCGGTATTGGCGCAAATGACGGCGGCGATGGCGGCGAAGACCATGACGGCGGCGGAAATCGTGCCGTTCTCGGCGATGCGCTCCCAGATGTCGTGACGCTCAAAGCGCTTGCGCTCACGAACGTTAAACAGCTGCTCAGTTGCTGCCATGGGCGGCTCCTTTCACGGGAAAGCTCCCGTCTTAAAAAAGCACGGCCCGCCCAAGTGGCGGCGCCGCGCTCTAACGTATTACGCTTGCATCTAGCCTACCCTGCACGACAAGCACGCAGGCGTGACCGAAAAGCGGAACCACAGGTTGAACATTATTTGTTCAACGGCACGGGCATACCTGTCCAAGAGACGACGCGGCGCCGTGCACAAAAAACGACCGGAGCGCGGGGCGTCCGCGATCCGGTCGTGGCGTTTGGTCAACTAAACCTAGCAGGCGGCCATGATGGGGGCTGCGACCTGCTTCTTACGGGAGAGGACGCCCGGCATCCAGACGCCGTCGTGCTCGTCGGCAATGCCCAGGCCCTTCTGAGCGGCCTCGGTCTCGCCCTCGAGCAGGACCTGCGAGCCCTCCTCCATGATGTCGGTGATGCACAGGACAATGCCGTCAGCACCCTTCTCGGCGGCGTAGGCGCGCATGGCCTCGCGAATCTCGTCGATCATGCCGAGTGCGCGGGTCTTGTCGACGGTCTCGTACTGGCCGATGAGCAGCTTCTTGCCGGCGGGCTCGAACATCTTGATGTCGTTGCCGACCATCTCGGCTGCAGTGAAGGAGCCGGACGGACGGGTGAGGAAGACCTCCATGCCAAACTTGACCGGGTCGACGCCCACCTGCTCGCCGAGCTTGGCGGCGACGACGCGGTCGACAGCGGTGGTGGTGGGGCTCTTGAGCATGAGCGTATCGGTCATCATGGCCGAGAGCAGCAGCTTGGCCTGGACGTCGGAAAGCTCAACGCCGAGCACGTCGGCGAGCTTGGTGACGATGGTGCAGCTGGAGCCCCAGGGCAGGCAGATGTAGTGCAGCGGGCCGGCGGTCTCGAAGTCGCCGATGCGGTGATGATCGACGACGCCAAAGACCGTGGCGTCCTTAAGGCCGGCGACGGACTGGGCGGACTCGTTGTGGTCGGTGAGGACGACGAGCTGACCGGCCTCGACGGACTCGATCGCGCGAGGCTCGGCGATGCCGGCGTCGGCGAGCAGCTTGGCGGACTCTGCCGGAAGCTGACCAAGGGCGCAGGCCTCGTAGGTGTTGCCGGCATACTCAACCTGGTTGAGCAGCTGGGACAGGACGACGGCGCTCATGATGGCGTCGTTATCGGGGTTCTGGTGACCAAAGACAAGAACGTTTGCCATGGATATCCTCCACTTGATATGTGTACTTGGACGTAGCTATGGTAGCACGCCGATGCCGAGCCTTCGCAGACGGAAGGGCCACGGCATATTTTGGGGTAGGCACGGGGGCCAAGGCTGTCCCTTTTACACCATGTTGGTGCAAAGTAACCTGACCCCCTTGCACCAGCTATTTACCGGCGGCGCGCAGAGCTACGTAGGCGGCGCCGATGATGCCGGCGTCGTTGCCGAGCGAAGCGACCTTAATGGGCGTCTCACGCGAGGCGGAAAGCGCGTAGCGCTGGAAGTGTTCGCGAACGGCGTCGAGGTAGACATCGGCCGAAGCGGACGCGCCACCACCGATCAGGAACATCTCGGGGTCGACCACGTTGGCGATAAGCGCCAGAGCGCGGCCGAGATAGTCGGCCATGGTATCGGCAGCTGCCAACGCGAGCTTGTCGCCCTCGCGGCAGGCCTGGAACACGTCCTTGGAATCAGAAGGCCCGGTGAGCTCAATGGGCTCGACGCCCGCCTTCTTGCACTCGGCAAGGTAGTTGCTCACCACGCCGGTGGCGCTGGAATACTGCTCCAGGTGGCCATGGCCACCGCAGCCGCAGGTGCGCTCCTCAGCCGGGTTCAGGCACATGTGGCCAATCTCGCCGCCGGCGCCCACAACGCCCGATACCACGTCTCCGTTAACGATAACGCCGCCGCCCACGCCGGTACCGATGGTGACCATCACCACGTTCTGTACGCCCTTGGCGGAACCGAGCCAGGCCTCGCCCATGGCAGCGGCGTTGGCATCGTTCTCGTACTTAACGACCGCGTCGGGGCAGTGCTTTTGAATGGCGATCCTCAGCTCGGGCAGGTTAATGGCAATGTTGGCCTTGACCTTGGCATCGCCCGATGCCGGGATGGGGCACGGAACGGCCAGGCCAATGCCCGCCACAAAGGCGCGCGGAATCTGCGCCTTGGCGACCACCTGGTCGATAGCCTCGGTCACCGCGGCAAAGCCCGCAGCGTCAACGATGGGAGGCGTGGGCACGCTGGCCTTGGCCAGCAGGTTTCCGTCCTCGTCGAACAGGCCCTCCTTAACCGAAGTGCCGCCGACGTCAATGCCGATGTAGTACTGTTTAGGTTCCATGGGAGCCCACCTTTCTCGTTTAAACATTGCCTGTATGGTACCGCTCCCAAGGCAAAAACCTACCAAAAAGGGACAGGTTTGTTTTGGCAGGTTTTATCTGGGGAAACGCAAATGGCTGCTCAACAGGCCGCGCAAGACCATCCCCAAAAATAAAGGCGCCGGGAGGCGGAGACTCCCGGCGCCCGTCAAAGGGACTATGTTGTCTGTTGGACCGCACGGTCCTTCGCGGCGATAACGCCGACTAGGCCTTAAGTGCCTGCAGCTGCTTGTGGATTTCGATGAGCTCCGTCGCCATGACGCGCATGGTCTCGGTACCGGCCATCTGGTCTTCGGCATGCAGCAGAATCAACGGGGCCTCGCCGTTACGCTCGCCGTTGGCCTCCTTCTTCAGAAGCCCCATGTGAACATCGTGGCCACCGTTATAGGCCTCGTCGCCCTGCTTGATAAGCTCCTCGGCGGCGTCAAAATCGCCCTCCTTGGCCTTTTGCACGGCATTGATGTACATGCTCTTGGCGGTACCGACGTAGCTGATGATCTCAAAGCAGGTCATCTGCAGTTCGTTCATATCCTCCATGCGGAGCACCTATCCCATCACGCTGACGCAGTGGTCGATAATGCCGGCAGCGTTCATGCGGCCGTAGTCGACCATGTTGATGACCTCGACCGGGAAGCGGCCAGCGGCCTCCTTCTCAAAGTCACCCTTGGTGTAGCCGATCTGCGGGCCAAGCAGCAACATGTCGCACTCGTCCAGGTGATCGTGGGCCTCGTTCATGGGACGAGCCTCGATCTCAATATCCAGACCACGGTTCGCAACCTCGGCCTGCATCTTCTGGACCAGCAGGCTCGTGGACATACCGGCATTGCAGCAGAGCATGATCTTCTTCATGGTTTCCTCCTTATAACTGCGCGGCGCGCAGACGACACTGGTTGTATTCCTTGCGGCTATTGTGCCCACCCCTCTGCATCTTTACACAAGGGAGAGAGCCGCGGGCACCGGCACCGCGTACCGGCGCCCGCAAAGGTGAAAGGGACGAACGTTAGGCGTTCTACTCGGCGAGAGCCTCCTGCTTGGCGATTGCCTTCTCGGAAATCTTCATAAAGGGCAGGTAGACGGCCATGCCAATGACAATCTCGAGAGCCTGCCACACGCCGGCGCGCCAGTCAAAGCCCGTAGCGAGCAGGGCATTGATGACGGGAGGCATGGTCCAGGGCACCTGGGCGATGCAGGGGCTGATGATGCCTGCGCAGGTAAGGCCATAGGTGATGCCGATGAACAGGTCGGGAAGAAGGACAAACGGGATCATGAGCGGCAGGTTGTACACGATGGGGTAGCCGTAGATAACCGGCTCGTTGATGTTGAACAGACCAGGCAGGATAGCCATCTTGGAAACGGTCTCGGAAGCCTTGTTCTTGGAGAACAGGAGCGTGTCGAGCAGAAGCATGAGGGTGCAGCCCGAGCCGCCGATGAGGGCAAAGCTGTTAACGATCTGCATGTTCATGTAGTGATCGGGCTGGATGGTGCCACCGGCGGCAAAGGTAGCCATGTTGTCGACGATAAGCATGGTCAGGATCGGCTCGACGGTAGCGCCAGAGATGGTGGACTGGTGAATACCGACGCAGAACAGCAGGTTGGCAAGGGTGTAGATGAGGATAACAGCCCACGGACCGGCGTTCATGATGTTCTTGAGCGGGTTGGAGATGCACGTGGAGATGATGGCGCACAGATCGGTGCCGGCGCACACGGCGAGCAGGGCTGCGGCAAGAGCGAAGATTGCGAGGTTGAGCAGCATCGGGATCATGACGTTGAAGGAGTTGGAGACCGCGGGAGGCACGCCCTCGCCCAGCTTAACCTTGAGCTTCTCGACGCCAGAAATCTTGATGAAGAGCGAGACGGAGAGCAGAGCGATGATAATGGCCGAGAACAGACCGTTGGTGCCGGTGTTGGCAGTCGAAAGGGCGCCCGTGACCTCGGCGGAGGTGATCTTGTCGGTGAGCAGCGGGCTCGTGGCGGCAAGCGAGGCGGTGATCTGCTGCGGCATCATGATGACGAAGGCAGAGATGGCGACGACCACGCAAGCGAGCGGGTTATCGAAACGCTTGTTCTTGGCGAGGCTGTAGCCAATCAATCCGGCCAAGATAATGGCAGAGACATTGAGGGTGCCCAGCGTAATTGCCGAGCCCCACGTCTGAAGGTTGGCAAGGCCCGCCGCATCGAGCGGGAACAGAGGGAACACGACGTTGTTAATAAGAACCGCGATACCCGCAAGGATATAGAGCGGCGTGATGGTCGCGAAGGCGTCACGCAGGGAACGCAGGTGAACCTGGTTTCCCACCTTCGCAGAGACCTCGGCAAACTTGTCGAGGAAGCTCTTTCCGTTGTCACTGGCCATGATTGCTCCTATCTTTCAAATCCGGCCTTTTCCTATGCGCACGGTGGTCTGTCGCCCTCTGCCACCAGATGTGCCATGTGTTGCGCGCGGCGGCGCGCGGTCTGGGCGTTCGCCCGGTCGCTAATCAACCACGTGGGTCGTGGCGACCTGTTTGAGCCAGGCTGCCGACTTCTTAAGGCGGCGCTTGTAGCCGTCCATGAGATCGACCTCGACAAAGCCATAGCGATTCTTAAAGGCATTGGCCCAAGACCAGTTATCGATGACGGCCCAGTAGTGATAGCCCCGGCATTTGGCGCCCTCGGAGATTGCCTTGGCAACCCACTCCAGGTGTTGGCGCACAAAGTCGACTCGGTAGTCATCCTGGATGGTTCCTTCGGCGTCACGGTTCTTGTATTCGTCCATGATGCCGATGCCGTTCTCGGAAACGAACCACTCAAGATCGGGGTAGTTCTTAGCGCAGTCCATGCCAAAGTCGTAGAGGCCCTGCGGGTAGATCTCCCAGCCGCGGCTCTCGTTCATAACGGCGTCGGGCCACACGTACTCGTCGGCAAAGTGCGGCAGACCGTACTGGTCGATCTTGCTCGCCGGCGCCTGAACGCGCGTGGGGTGGTAGTAGTTGCAGCCGAGCCAGTCGACAACACCCTGCTTGAGAATCTCTTGGTCGCCGGCACGGAACGGGAGCTTAACGCCGCCCTCGGCCAGGCTGTCGAGCACGTCGGCAGGAAGCTCGCCCTTGGTAATAAGGTCGAGCCACCAGCGATTGTTGATGCCGCTGGTCATACGCACGGCCTCGAGGTCTGCCTCGCTGGGGTTCTCCTTGGTGTAGACCGGAGTAAAGCAGTTGATCATGCCGATCTTGGCATCGGCGCGAACAGCGCCCTCGTCATAGGCGCGACGATAGTTGGCCACGGCCAGCGCGTGCGCCAGCGAGATGTGATATTGCACGGTGCGAGCGCGGTTGAAGTCGTGGAGTTGCGGGAACCACACGCCCTCCTGATAGCGCTGCTCGGGCTCGACGATGGGCTCGTTAAAGGTGAACCAGTACTTAATCTCCTGGCCAAACTCGTGGAAGGCGACGTCGGCGTAATGCGCGTAAGCCTCGACAACCTCACGGCTCTCCCAGCCGCCACGGTTAAAGAGGTAGGTGGGCATGTCAAAGTGGTACAGGTTGACGAACGGCTCCAGACCAGCCTCGCGAGAGGCGCGGAACAGCTCGTGATACCACGCAGCGCCCTCCTCATTAAGGTTGCCGTCGGCATCGAGCAGACGGCTCCACTGAATGGAAGTGCGATAGGTATCCAGGCCCAAGTCCTTCAAAATGCGAAAGTCTTCCTGGTACTTGGCCATAAAGTCATTGCCGGCATAAGAGCCAACGCAGTTGTAGAACGAACCCAGATCCTGGATGGACCAGGTGTCCCACAGGTTCTCGAGCTTGCCGCCCTGGTTCCACTGACCCTCAGTCTGCGGGCCGGACATAGCAGCGCCAAAGAAGAAGTCGTTGGGCAGCTGATACTGTGCCATCAAAGTCCTCGCTTTCGTGTTCTAGAGCTTCCGGTTGGAGACGGGTTTGCTTTGACAGGTTATCCGGCGCGGGCGCGCACCGGTCATACCGATATCCAACCTGCCAAAACAAAACCGTCCCCAAACAGTCAATCCTGTTCTGCGGTAGGATTCCGTTTGTTGCTTAAACTATAGTGCTCTAATTTTAAAAGTAAAGCGTCTTTTTCTTTTTTCTTTCTCGAACTTCTTAGATAAAAGTAATATGGGTGCCCTGTTGAGGGTTATACTTACTTTTGTATTCAAATATGTCGGAAAGGAGGTTCCATGATTCCCAAATACGAGGCGATAGCTGCAGATATTCGTCGGAGTATTGAGGATGGCGCTCTTAAACCGGGCGATAAGCTTCCCACCGTCGTTGAGTTCTGCGAGCTCTATAGCGTTTCCAAAATCACCGTCAAACGAGCTATCGAGCAAATCACCGAGGAAGGTCTTATTACCAGCCGTCGTGGATCGGGTACCTACGTTAAGGACACGGCGGGACTTCCCGGCCAGGCGTTTTTCCAGGGCAAAAACGACCGTGCCCAGGGTTTTTCGTATGAGCACCGCGGGGAGAAGGTGACCTCGGTGGTCTACGATTTCTCGATTGTTAATCCACCAGCGGACATCGCAGCCCAGCTGGGAATTGCCGAGGATGACTTTGCCTATCACGTCGTGCGCGTGCGTCAGGCCGATGAGGAGCCCATCGTTATCGAGTACACCTACATGCCCCTCGAGCTGATTCCAGGCCTTAAAAAGAAGGACCTGTACGGATCGGTCTACCACTTCATCCGCGAGCAATGTGGGCTGAAGATTTCGAGCTTCCACCGTACCATTCGCGCCGTGGCAGCAACCGAGGAAGAAGCCGAGCGCTTGGACACCAAGCCTGGCTCTCCCCTGCTCGAGCTCACCCAGATTGGCTTTTTGGACAGCGGCGCCGCCTTTGAGTATTCGGTCTCGCGCAACGTTGGCGACCGCTTTGAGTTGCACAACGTAACGTTGGCATAGGTTTTTGTAGTCATCCGGGCGCTCGCTTTGAGCTGTTTTGTGCAGCGCCCGCGCAACACAATGGGGGTATGAACATGTCCGATTTGATTAAGCTGACGCCGATCTTCCACGAGAAGATCTGGGGCGGTCGCCAGCTCGAAACCGTATTTGGCTACGACATTCCCGATGGACCCATCGGTGAGTGCTGGGCCATCTCGGCCCACCCCAACGGCGACTGCCAGATTGCGGAAGGCCCGTATGCAGGCCACACGCTGTCGTGGCTGTGGGCCGAGCACCGCGAGCTCTTTGGCAACTGCGAGGGCAAGGAGTTCCCACTGCTCATTAAGATTCTGGACGCCAAGGACGACCTTTCGATCCAGATTCATCCCAACGACGAGTACGCCGCCAAGCACGAGAACGGCAGCCTGGGCAAAACCGAGTGCTGGTATGTGCTGGACTGCGAGCCCAGTGCCACGATCATTGTCGGCCAGCGCGCGCACGACCGCGCCGAGGCCGCGCAGATGATCGAGGACGGCCGCTGGGACGACATGCTCAACGTACTGCCGATCCACAAGGGCGACTTTTTCCAGATTGATTCCGGTACCGTGCACGCCATCAAGACCGGCACGCTCATTTTGGAGACGCAGCAGTCGAGCGACGTGACGTATCGCCTGTACGACTACGACCGTCCCGGCACCGACGGCAAGCTGCGCCCACTGCACATTGAGCAGAGCCTCGACTGCATCGACTTTGATGCCCAGGCTCCGACCGACGGCACGGTGACCGCGCCCGAGGTGAACGGCGTGACCGAGCTCGAGTCTAACTCCTGCTACACCGTCGATCGCGTGCGCGTCGACGGCAGCAAAACCCTCGACCAGCGCTGGCCCTTCATGTGTCTGTCGGTCATCGACGGCGAAGGCACCGTCTGCGGCGACCCCGTCCACAAGGGAAGCCACCTCCTGGCCCCCAGCACCGTCACCTCCATCGACCTCGAAGGCAAGATGGAACTGATCGTCTCGCACCTGTAAGTCATCGATCCCCGAGCACTCGCCGGGACGGGCGCGGGGATTGGTCGCCTGCTCGGGCAGTCCTGCTCGCACGGAGAGC
>DBEWII010000074.1:0-3009 GCA_048384935.1 Collinsella aerofaciens
GTCAGCGCAGCGCTTGCAGATATGCGCGTGGCCGTAGTACTCGCCGACGGTGGTGCGATAGTTCCAGCAACGGTCGCAGCACTCGCCCTCGGCAGCATCAATGCAGACGGAAAGCTCTTCGCCCTGGGTCAGCTCAACATCGGAGACGATGTAGAACTCGGCCAGGTCGACCGCTTTGTCACCAGTCAGCAGCGCGTACATCTCGGCGGGAACGACCGCCTTGACGCGAACCTGCTGGCTCTTGGTGAAGGTGCCGGCAGAACGGGCATCCTCAAGGGCCTTGGTCACGGCGCTACGGAGCTCAAGAGAAGCCTCGAGCACGCCCTCGAACTCATTGGCCTCGTCGACCGTGATGGGCGACTTGTACCAATCGAGCAGCGCGGCGTACTTCTGGTGATCGACGCAGCCAGCGGGCGCATATGCCATGGCCTCGTCAACCGTGTAGGACAGGATCGGCTGCAGGTCGCGCATGAGCATCGAGAAGAGCTCGGCCAGCACGGTCTGGGCGCTGCGGCGCTCGAGCGAGCCGGGCTTGTCGCAGTACAGACGGTCCTTCAGGGCGTCGAGGTACACGTTGGAGAGCTCGGTAACCACGAAGTCATAAAGCGCACGGTAGGCGCGCGGGAACTCGTAGCTGGCGTAGGCGTCGTCGACCTCGGCCTGAACCTGAGTCAGGCGGGCAACCATGAGCTTATCGAGCGGCAGCAGGTCGGCAAAGGCGACGCCGTCGGTCTCGGGCTCAAACTGACCCTCGAGCTCGGAGAGCAGGAAGCGCAGCGTGTTGCGGAAACGACGGTAGGCATCGGACGTACGAGCAAGGATCTCGTGGTCGATGGACACGTCGGAGCTGGTATCGACGGATGCAACCCACAGACGGATGATGTCAGCGCCCATCTCGTCGCAGACCTTATTGGGGTCGATGACGTTACCGAGCGACTTGGACATCTTGCGGCCCTGGCCGTCGAGCGTGAAGCCCTGCGAGACGACCGCCTTATACGGAGCGTGGCCGTTGGCGCCCACCGAGGTGAGCAGCGAGCTCTGGAACCAACCGCGGTGCTGGTCGGAGCCCTCGAGATACACGTCCGCCGGATACTCCAGCTCGGGGCGATACTCGCAGACGGCCTTCCAGGAGACGCCGGAGTCCCACCACACGTCGAGGATGTCCTTATCGGCCTTGAGGTGATGGCCGCCGCACTTGGGGCAGACGCAGGCCTCGCCCAGGTAGCTCTCGGGAGCGTCGGTGAACCAGGCGTCGGAGCCCTTCTCGTGGAAGAGCTTGATGACGGCGTCGAGCGTGGCGTCGTTCATGACCTTCTCGCCGCAGTCGGCGCAGGTGTAGCTGGGGATAGGCACGCCCCAGTTGCGCTGACGGCTGATGCACCAGTCGGGACGCTGCTCGACCATGGCGCCAATGCGATTAGCCGCGTGAGCCGGATACCACTTGACGTTCTCGCGAACCTCTTTGCCAGCCTGCTCGCGCAAACCGGTCTTGTCCATCGAGACAAACCACTGGTCGGTAGCACGGAAGAGCACCGGGTGCTTGCAGCGCCAGCAGTGCGGATAGCTGTGCGTAATCTTCTTCTCGAGGACCAGGGTGCCGCGCTCGCGCAGGAACTCAATGATGTGCGGGTTGGCCTCATCGGTATCCATACCGCTAAAGGGACCACCGGTGCCAAACTCCTCGCCGGTGTAGAACTTGCCGTCGTCATCGACCGGCATGCAAATGTCGGTGATGCCCTCCTTGAGGCAGGCAAAGTAGTCGTCGACGCCGTGGCCGGGCGAGTTGTGGACGATACCGGTACCGTCATCGACACCAACGTAATCGGCCAGCAGCGCCACGCCCTCGACACCGTCAAAGATCGGCTGCTTGTAGTGGATGTGGTGGAAGGTCTCGGCGGGAACCACATAGGGCTTACCGTCGACCATAACCGGGGTGTACTCCCAACCAAACTCATCGCAGCACTTGGGAGCCAGGTCCTCGAGCATGACCTCGGCACGACCCTCGTGCTCAACGGCGACATAGGCGGCGCCGGGCTTAAGGGAAACGGCCTGGTCGGAGGGGATGGTCCACGGCGTGGTCGTCCAAATGATAAAGTCAACCGGGCCGTCGAAGTTCTCGAGGCCGGCGGGCTTGGAGGTCATCTCAAAGCGCACGAAGATGGACGGGCTCGTCTCATCGGAGTACTCGATCTCAGCCTCGGCCAGCGCGGTGTGGCAGTGCTTGCACCAGTGAACCGGCTTGTGGCCGCGATAAATCATGCCCTTATCGAACATGGCCTTAAAGACCTCGATGTCGGCGGCATCGTGCTGGTGATAGAGCGTCAGATAGGGGTTGTCCCAGTCGCCGAGCACGCCCAGACGGCGGAAGCCGGCCTTCTGAAGCTCGATGTTCTCGACAGCGAACTCGTTGCAGAGCTCACGGATCTTGGCCGTGGGGGTCTGGTTGAACTTCTCGGTGCCGAGCTTCTCCTCGACCTTATGCTCAATCGGCTGACCATGGCAGTCCCAACCGGGGACATAGGGAACCTCATAGCCCTGCATCATCCAGTAGCGGTTGATCATGTCCTTGGAAATCTTGTTCATGGCATGGCCGATGTGGATCGGACCGTTGGCGTACGGAGGACCGTCGTGCAGCACGAACTTCTTGTGACCCTCGTTCTTCTTCAGAACCTGCTCGTAGACCTTGTTGTCCTGCCAGTCCTTGAGTCGCTTGGGCTCGGACTTGGAAAGACCGGCACGCATGGGAAAACCGGTTTTGGGCAGATTCATCGTCTGCTTGTACTCGTTTGCCACGGTACCCCTTTCATGTCGTGGGCGCGCACGCCCGTTGGGCACCAAAAAAGCGCCCGTCCCTACAAGCTGGGACGAAGCGCCACAAAAACGGGCTGTATGCCCGCAAAAGCTCTTCGTTTAACCACCCAGCTTAGATGCCCTCGCCCGCGTATTCGCGCGCTCGCATCCGTTACTCGGCTGGCCTGTATCGACGACCATCTCGGCGATATCTACTAA
>DBEWII010000075.1:0-28830 GCA_048384935.1 Collinsella aerofaciens
GCTCGGAGCGCTCGCGACGCGGACGCTCACGGCGCTGGAAGTGCTCGCCGTCGCCCTCTGAGGCACCCTCGGCGCGAGCCGGGGCCTCGGGCTTATCCAGACGATCGAGCGAAATCTTGCCGCGGTCATCGACTTCGATGACGACGACCTTGACCTCGTCGCCCACATTGAGGACGTCCTCGACCTTCTCCACGCGGCCCTTGGCGACGCGGGAGATGTGCAGCAGGCCGTCCTTACCGGGCAGCAGGTTGACGAAGGCGCCGAAGGGCTGGATGGAGACCACGCGACCGGTGTACTCCTCGCCCGGCTCGGGAACCTTGATGATGAGCTTGATGCGCTCGACGGCCTGGTCCACGGACTCGCCGGTGCCGCCGACAAAGACGGTGCCGTCCTCCTGGATGTCGACCGAAGCGCCGGTCTCGTCCTGAATACCGCGGATGACCTTACCGCCGGAACCGATGACGTCGCGGATCTTGTCGGTCGGGACCTGGATGGAGACGATGCGCGGAGCGGTGCTGCGTGTGGTGTGGCGCGGCTCGGGGATCACATCGAGCATCTTCTGCAGGATGAAGGCGCGACCCTCCTTGGCCTGCTGCAGGGCGCGGGCCAGGATGTCGAAGGTGAGGCCGGTGGCCTTGTTGTCCATCTGCAGGGCGGTGATGCCCTCGGTGGTGCCGGTGACCTTAAAGTCCATGTCGCCCAGGAAGTCCTCGAGACCCTGGATGTCGGACAGGACCACGGTCTTACCCTCCTCCTGGATCAGGCCCATGGCGATACCGGAGACCGGGCGCTTAATGGGCACGCCGCCGTCCATAAGGGCGAGCGTGGAGCCGCAGGTCGAAGCCATCGAAGAGGAGCCGTTGGACTCCATGACCTCGGAGACGACGCGGATGGCGTAGGGGAACTCGTTCTCGTCGGGAAGCACCGGAAGCAGAGCGCGCTCTGCCAGATTGCCGTGACCGATCTCGCGACGCTTGGGGCTGCCCATGCGGCCGGTCTCGCCGGTGCAGAACGGCGGGAAGTTGTAGTGGTGCATGTAGCGCTTGCCCTCGGTGGGCTCGATGGTATCCAGACGCTGGCCCTCGTTGAGCATGCCGAGCGACAGGACGGAGAGCACCTGGGTCTGGCCGCGCTGGAACAGACCGGAGCCGTGAACGAGCGGCAGGTAGTTGTCCTTCACCATGATGGGACGGATCTCGTCGGCGGCACGGCCGTCGACGCGCTCGCCGGTCTCGACGACCATAGTGCGCATGGCCTTCTTCTCGAGCTTCTTGAGCGCCACGGGGATCTCACGCTCCCAAGCAGCCTGCTCCTCCTCGGTGAACTCGGCGCGGATGGACTCCTTCAGAGCCTCGACCTTGCCGATACGGGAGAGCTTGTCGGCGTCGCGCAAGGCGGCTGCCATCTCGTCGTAGTGGGCGAAGATGCGCTCCTGGACCTCCTCGACGGGCTGGTCGAGCGGGTACTCCTTCTTGACGATGGGGCCGTTGACCTGCTCCCACTCGGCGACGAACTCATCCTGAGCCTGGCAGAAGGCAGCAAGGGCCTCCTGGCCAAACTTCATGGCGGCGAGCATGTCGTCCTCAGAGATCTCCTCGGCGCCGGCCTCGACCATCGAGATGAAGTCGGCGGAGCCGCCCAGCTCCAAGTCCAGATCGGAGTTCTCGCGCTCCTCGTAGGTGGGGTTGACGATAAACTCGCCGGTCTCCACGTTACGGCCGATGCGCACGCAGGCAAGCGGGCCCTCGAAGGGCACGCCGCCGAGCGTCATGGCCAGGGAAGCACCCATGACGTTGATGACGTCAAAGGGGTTGACCTGGTCGGCGACAAGCGAGGTAGCGACGATGTGCACCTCGTTGCGGAAGCCGTCCGGGAAGCTCGGGCGAATCGGACGGTCGATCATGCGCGCGGTGAGCGTGGCCTTCTCGCTGGGACGGCCCTCACGCTTGAGGTAGCCACCCGGGATGCGGCCGGCAGCGTACATCTTCTCGTTGAAGTCGACGGTCAGCGGGAAGAAGTCATAGTTCTTGCGCTCCTTGGAGACGACCACGGTATCGAGCATCGTGGTGTCGCCCTGCTTGACCAGGCAGGCGCCGGTGGCCTGCTTGGCAAGCTCGCCCGACTCGAAGGTGTAGGTCTTGCCGTACAGCTCAAAGGTCTTGGATACGAGTGTCATTGTTCTCCTTTACCCCACAGGCCCCTTGCCTGCGGGCTTCTCATGTGACGCGGACCCCCTGCCCCCGCCACGCTTCAGAGCGTGATTGTTCGCGCCCTTACACAAAAAGAGCGCCCCGCTGCGCAGGACGCTCTTAGCATGTACAAATCCTACTGGATGTTGTCGCGGATGCCCAGAGCCTTGATGAGCTCACGGTACTCGACGATGTCGTTCTTCTTGATGTAGGAGAGAAGACGACGACGACGACCGACGAGCATGAGCAGACCACGACGGGTGTGGAAGTCCTTCTGATGGGACTTCATGTGCTCGGTCAGCTCCTTGATGCGCTCGGACAGGATGGCGACCTGAACCTTGGGGTTGCCGGTGTCGACCGGGGTGTTACCGAACTGGGCAGTCAGCTCCGCCTTGCGCTCTTTGGAAACAGTCATTGTTTCACCTTTCTTTTTGCGTCGCCATCGGGCGACTCGATTCGCCTCGGACTGGGAAGCCGCCGGTGGAGCGAGCAACCAAGGTCGAGGTACCAACAGGTCGGTATGTTACCACAAGCAGCCCGCGCCTGCGCATCATCACCGACCCAACATGAATTCCATCGCACGGAGGCGCTGATCGGTGTGCGTCGCAGCCCAAACATGCGAAAGCCCCAGCAAAAAGGCTGCGGTATGCGGGTCGATTCGCTCGGCCAAAAGCGCATCGAAGGTCATGGACATGAGGGCGCGCAGCCATGCGGCCTCACCGGTCGACACCAGTTCGGCACCTGGAACGCTCGACGCGCACGACCCGCACATGAGGCCGCCCGCCTGGGGCGAAAAATACGACAGCATGGGGTCTCCGCACAGCACGCAGGCCGAAAAATCGGGTCGATAGCCAACGTGCGACAGCAGCTTAAAGACATATGCCGCCACAAGTAGATCCATATGCGCCGTGTCGAGCCCGCTGCCCACCAGGGCAAGCGCTCGCTGCGTGATGGCAAAGGTAAACGGGTCCTCGGCGTCCTCGAACGAGCACACGCGCGCGACCTCGGCGATCGCGCTTGCGGCGCAGGTCGTCTCGTAATCGGGCGCAACGCCGAGCGGCGCCTCCATAAGCTCGGCCTGGGAAACCACGTCGAGTGACCGTCCATGTGCGAGCAGCATATCTACCGTACAGAACAGCTCGCAGCGCGCAGCCAGGCGTCCGCCGGGTTTGCGGGCGCCCTTTGCCACGGCACGAACCTGCCGCCCCCGCTCGTCAAGCATCGTCAAGATCAGGTCGGTCTCTTTGAGCTTAGTCTTATCGAGCACGAGCACTTTCGTGCGATATGTCCGGGAGCCTGCCATGCGCGCCGCGCGTCCTTAGTCCTCGGCGTTATAGCCAAAGCGGCGAATCTGGGCCTCGTCGTCACGCCAGCCGGCCTTGACCTTCACGTCCAGCTCCAAAAAGACCTGCGTGCCAAAAATGCGCTCAAGATCGCGACGGGCGTCGATACCGATATGCTTGATCATCTCGCCGCCCTTGCCGATGATGATGCCCTTTTGGCCCTCGCGCTCGACGTAAATGGTGGCGTGCACGCGCAGCACCTTCATGGTCTGCTCGAGCGCATCGCAGATCACGCCAACGGAGTGCGGGATCTCATCACGGGTGCGGCGCAAGACCTTCTCGCGCACAAACTCGGCAACGAGCGTCTCATCGGAAGCGTCGGTACCCATGTCCTCGGGGAACCAACGCGGACCCTCGGGCAAAAAGTGCGCAACGGTCTCGATAAAGGCATCGACGTTGAAGTTCTTAACCGACGACGTCACAATCTCGTCGTCATATTCCATAAGCTCGTGGGCAGCCTTAAGCTGCTCCATGACCTGTGCGGGGTCGGCCTCATCGGCCTTGGTGAGCACCAGGACCTTCTTGCAACGAGCGCATCTGACGCGCTCGGCAACCCAGGCGTCTCCCCTGCCGATCGGCTTGGTGGCATCAATCAAAAACGCGACGACGTCGACATCGTTCAACTCGAACAGTGCGCTCTTGTTGAGCTCGGACCCCAGGCCGTCCTTGGGCTTATGAATACCCGGGGTATCGACAAAGACCAGCTGGTAGCCGGGACGGTTGACGACGGCGCGCATGCGGCGGCGGGTCGTCTGTGCCACCGGCGAGGTGATGGCGACCTTTTTGCCATAGCAGGCATTAAGCAGCGTGGACTTGCCGGCGTTGGGACGACCGACCAGGGCCACGAAGCCGCTGCGGAAACCGGGTTCCACGTCACCAAAGCCCATAGGACCGTCGTCCTCGTCGCACAGGGCGTCGAGTTCCTCGTCGCTCATGCCCTCAAACGGGTCGAACTCCTCGACATCCTCGAGCTCCTCGGTATCCACCGCCTCAAGGACCTCGTCATCCAAAACTTCATCGGTAGGCTGCATATTGTCGGACATGGGAATCCCCTTCTAAATAAAGCCGAGCGCGTGGGCAAATACCAGCACGCCCACAATCGCGGCGGTGATGGAAAGTATGTATACGGAAGCGGCGGCGATGTCCTTCGCACGCTTGGCCAGCGGATGGAGCTCCTGGGTCGCCAGGTCGACGATGGCCTCCATAGCGGTGTTGCACAGCTCGCCGTGAATCACCAGGCCGCAACAGATGATAATCGTGGCCCACTCGGCAATGTCGAGCCCCACGACGCAGCCGGCAATGACGGTGCACACGCCCGCAACGAGCATGACCTTAATGTTGCGCTCGGTCTTGACGGCGGCGACGAAGCCCTCCATGGCGTAGGAAAACGACTTTAAAAAGGACGGATGGTCCTTGTTCGATCCGGGAATCATAGACGGCTCCTAGTCGTGGGCGTGGTTGGTGATGGGGCCGACGTGGACTAGCTTAGGGTCCTCGCCGCTCTCGAGCGCCAGATCGCGCAGGATGGCGTCCTCGCGGGCCTCCATGACCTCGGCCTCGTCGTCCTCGATGTGGTCATAGCCCAGCAGGTGCAGCATTCCGTGTACGAGCATCAGACGGCACTCGTCAGCGGGGCTATTGCCAAAACCGGGGGCCTGACGGGCAATAACCTGCGGGGCCAAGATAATATCGCCGAGCTCGAGCGTCTCATCGGCGGGAATGTCATCGTCAAAGGCCGAATCGCACTCAAACGAGAGCACATCGGTGGTGCGGTCGATACCGCGCCACTCGTGGTTGAGCTCGTGCATCTCGTCCTCGTCGACATATGAAAGGGAAATCTCGACTCCACGTTCAACGCCCTCGGCGGCAAGCACAACCTCGCAGATGTGCTCCACCTCCTGCGCGTCGAGCAGCGTATCGAGCTCGGCATCGTTGCTGATCAATACACTCAACGGGACTCCTTTCGGTCGCGCGGGCGCTGCTCGCGCACGTCATCATAAGCTTCATATGCCTCGACGATACGACCCACCAGGGCATGACGCACCACGTCGGCACGCTCGAGGTGAGAAAATGCGACATCGTCGACACGGCCCAAAATCTTCTCGACATCCGCCAAGCCACCACGACGACCCACCAGGTCACGCTGGCTCAGGTCGCCGGTAATCACGAACTTGGAGTTGAAGCCCAAGCGCGTCAGGAACATCTTCATCTGCTCGGGCGTGGTATTTTGCGCCTCGTCGAGCACCACAAAGGCATCGCTCAGCGTGCGGCCGCGCATGTAGGCAAGCGGGGCAATCTCGATCACGCCGCGCTCCATAAGCTCATCAGTGCGCTCGCGATCCATCATGTCAAAAAGGGCGTCGTAAAGCGGACGCATGTAGGGATCGATCTTTTCCTCGAGGGTGCCGGGCAAAAAGCCCAGATTCTCCCCCGCCTCGACAACCGGACGCGTCAAGATCAGACGGCCCACCTCGTGACGCTTGAGCGCGGCAACGGCGAGCGCCATAGCCAGATAGGTCTTACCGGTACCGGCAGGACCCAAGCCATACGTGATGGTATGCGAGCGGATGGCATCCACATAGCGCTTTTGCCCGAGCGTCTTGGGGCGAATGACGCGGCCGCGATACGAAAGCAGCACGTCATCGCGAAGCGACGTAGCCTCGAGCTCACCGTCGCGCAAGAGGGCCAGGCAGCGAGAGACATCGTCGGCAGACAGCGTGCGCCCGGCGGCCGCCTCGCGAAAAGCGTGCTCGAAAAAGCGCGCCACGAGTTCGACCTCGTCCGGGTCGCCGCTCACGGAGATGCTATCGCCACGGGCGACCACATGGGCGCGAACCAAGCTCTCAAGCGCACGAAGGACGCCGTCGCCGGCGCCCAAAACGCGCGAGGGATCAATTCCCTCGGGAACGGTAAGTCTAATCTTCGAGGCTTCCATGAACCTCCCTGCGTGCATGGACCAAGCCGGAATCATCGACTCCGATGATAGCAACATCGAGCAGGCACGGGGCTGTAAGTCCACAGGTATCGTCAAGACGGGCATGATGGAACGAGCCGAGCGTCAGGTTGTCACCATACTCGAGCACGGCACGCTCGACCGTGCCCACGCGACGACGAGCGTCGGCAATAGCGAGCTCCTGTGCGGCGGCTCGCATACGACGGCTGCGCTCGGCCATAACCTCGGGCGGCACCTGGTCGGGCATATCGGCGGCAAGGGTGCCGGGACGCTTGCTGTAGCGGAACACGTGCATACGCGAGAAACCAACCCGGCGACACAGCGCCAGCGACTCCTCGAACTCCTCGTCCGTCTCACCAGGAAAACCGACGATGACATCACACGAAAGGGACGCCTGGGGCAAGTTGGCGCGAATCATACGCACCGTGTCCTCAAAGGCCTCGGCGCTATAGGGACGGCCCATGCGATGCAGGGTCGCCGTGCAGCCGGACTGCACGGGCAGGTGCAAAAACGGGGCGATACGCTGCGGGTAGCGCGCCATAACCTTAAGCAGGCGCTCGGAGATATCCATGGGCTCAACCGAGGAAATGCGCACATGCGGAATAGACGTGCGCTCCATGATGGCCTCGAGCAGCTCATCGATTTCGACGTGCTCGTCGGTCGCGCTCTTGCCATCGTAGGCACCCAGGTTCACACCGGTCAGCACCACCTCGGGCACGCCGGCCTCCTGGGCCTCGCGAACTTGCTCGAGCACGGACTCGACGGGCACGGAGCGCTCGGGGCCGCGCGCCTTCCACACAATGCAATAGGTGCAGCGATGGTTGCAGCCGTCCTGAATCTTCACGCCCAGGCGAGAGCGACCGAGCGCATCGACCACCTCACCATCGCTGCAGGCGGGAACGCTATCGGACTCAACGCCCAGCACCTCGCAGACACGATCGGCGACATCGATCTTGGACGGCTCGGCGATCACGCGATCCGAAAGCTCCAGCAGCTCCTCGGGATGCAAATTGACCACGCATCCGGTCACGAGCACATAGGGCTCGTTTGGATGGGCCAGCGCATGACGGACGGCCTTACGGGTCTTAGCCTCGGCCTCGCCCGTAACGGCACAGGTGTTAATGACGATCAAATCGGCATCCTGGGGCTCCACAATAGCAAAGCCCAGGCGCATAAGATCGGCAGTGATACGGTCAGACTCAACCCGGTTGACACGGCAGCCGAGGTTGACGACGGAAATATGGGGTGCGAGCACGCGGGCTCCTTAATCGAGGATATCGTCGAGGGCACTCTTGATACGGTCGGTCACCGACTTCTTACCGGAAGCGACGTCATCGCCCATCTCATCGACAAAAGCACGGAGCAGCTCGCGCTGCTTATTGGAAAGATTGGTGGGAACGACCACGCGCAGCTGCACGATCAGGCGGCCACGCGAACCGCCACCGCCAATGCGCGGCATGCCGTAATTATTGACGCTCACGGTGTCGCCGTACTGGGCGCCGGCGGGAACCGTCACCTTAACGACCTCGTCGGGCATAATGCCCTCGACCTCGATCTCGCAGCCGAGCGCAGCCTGCGCAATCGAGATATCGCTCACCAGGTACAGGTCGTCCCCGTTGCGCTTAAAGCGCTCATGGTCGGCAACGCGCACGTTGACAATCAGGTCGCCCGAAGGCTCGCCGCGAAGGCCGGCCTCGCCAAAGCCGCCCACACGCAGCTGGCGACCGGTCGAAACGCCGGCGGGAATATCGATGTCGATCTTTTCGTGCGAAGGCGTGCGGCCTTGACCGTCGCAGGTCTCGCAGGGATGGTCGATAACCGTGCCCTCGCCGTGGCAGTCGGGGCAAGGCGAAGAGGACTGGACCTGGCCCAAAAAAGAGCGCTGGACCGTGGTGACATAGCCCGTGCCGTGGCAGCGGCTGCACTGTTTTTCGGTCGCACCGTCAGCCTTGCCCGTACCGTTGCAATCCTCGCAGGGAGCAAGGCGGTCATAGCTGATCGTCTTTTTGCAGCCGAGCGCCGCCTCCTCGAGCGTCACCGAAAGCGAGATGGCCATGTCACGTCCGCGACGACGCTCACGACGGCTGCGGGCGCCACCGCCGGCACCGCCGCCAAAGAACGACGAGAACAAGTCGTCCATGCCCATGCCACCAAAGATATCGTTGATATCGACGTAGCCCGAACCACCAGGGCCGTCGGCAGTGCCGTAACGGTCGTAGTTAGCACGCTTCTGCTCATCGGAAAGAACGGAATAGGCTTCGTTGAGCTCCTTGAACTTGGCCTCGGCCTCGGGGTCGTCCGAAACATCCGGATGTACGGTACGGGCCTTCTTTAGAAACGCACGCTTAATCGTCCGCGCGTCGGCATCCCTATCGACGCCAAGCACCTCGTAGTAATCCCTATTATCCGACACGACCGAATCCTTCCGACTTTCATTATTGTCACAGTGCGTCCTATACCCAAGCTGGGCCGACCGCAAACAGAGGGTTTGATGTTATTGCATTTGGTACGGCGAAAGCATGGCCCGTTGCGAACAGCTCGCGAACCAAACCGACACGAGCGCGAACATGAAGCCGTTGGCAAAACCGTTGGCAAACTGCATCGCACCGCGCTTCCACCACAGCAGGCTGCGATGAAGCACGCCGTCCGAAAGCACCATGAACAGGCCCATGGCAAACGGAATAAAGCACATCATGGCAAAGGCCGAGAACACGCCCGAGATGGCCGAGAGTACCAAAAACGGCGCCACGATGCCCATCAGGTAAAAACCGGTACGAGCTTTGCCTTCCAAGCGCTCGGCCTCAACATGGGCGCGGCCGACCAGATCGCCGCCCGCGGCACCGTTGGTGCCAGCATGACCCATGCCGCCAATGCGGACCTCGTCGCCATCGTGCGTGCCGGCGGGAAACTCAATCGTCTGCTCGGAGGTTACGCGAGTACGACCGCTGCCGCCGCAATCAGGGCAGGGGTCGGCCACGACCTTACCGGAACCGCCGCACTCGGGGCAGACCGACTGGAACGTACCCGCACCAAACAGGAAGGACAGGTCGACGTCGATGTGGCCGCGGCCACCGCAGCTCGGGCAGGTATGGGCATGCTCAGACGAAACGGAGCCCGAGCCGCCGCAGTTGCTACAGGTATCGAAGCGCGTGTAGCGGACGGTCTTGCGGGCACCGCCCTTGGCCTCCTTGGCGTCGAGTTTGATATCGACGACCACGTTGGCGCCGTTCTCGGGATTGTAGGCAGCCTGGCCGCGACGCTGCTGGCCCCAGGCGCCACCA
The DNA here is from genome assembly GCA_048384935.1 of Collinsella aerofaciens. Classification (GTDB taxonomy): domain Bacteria; phylum Actinomycetota; class Coriobacteriia; order Coriobacteriales; family Coriobacteriaceae; genus Collinsella; species Collinsella aerofaciens_CH. Next base: position 9,767 of record DBEWII010000075.1, read on the forward strand.
AAGGGAAAGCCGCCCTCAAAGGGATTGCCATATCCCGTGCTGCCGGCGTAGCCGCCGCCATAGGGCGAAGCCGTAGGAGCGCCGGCGAAGGGATTGCCAGAACGCATGGCGTCGTAGCGCGCACGTTTTTGCTCATCCGAAAGCACGGCGTAGGCCTCGGAAACCTCTTTAAACTTTTCCTCGGCATCCGGCTCTTTGTTGACGTCCGGATGGAGCTTGCGGGCCTTTTGCTGGAAGGCCTTTTGAATATCACGCGAGGTGGCGTCCTTGGAGACACCCAGAATCTCGTAGTAATCTTTTTCGTTCATCGTCGCCATGCGCGGCAACCTCCTGCTCACAGCAGCGTATATATTGCGGTAATTCTACCCGAGCGGCCTAGGCTAGATCCCAAAACAGCTCGAACAGAACATTTCCATCGAGCCAGCCCAGGTGGGTCGGCGCCAGACGAGCTCGAACATGGCCCGCAACGACATCTGCCGAAGTAAAGGGTCCCTCATGGACCCCGAGCGTCTCAGGCACCCAAGTGGCAAGACCCAATTCGAGCGCGCGATCGCAAGCGGCTGTCAGCCCATCGGCCGGGATGACACGAGCCGCGCGAACCAACAGGTCGGACGCAACACCGCGCGTCATGCGACAGGCGAGCATCAGGTCTTCGGCCGCAGCCTCGCGCTGCGACAGATGTTCGGCCTCGAACGCCGTCGCGTCATCGTCACGTTGCACCAGACGCACGCGGTACGCATCGCCTCGAGAAGAAACACCGGGGAACAAACCTGCAAGACGGTCGAAATCCGCGGCGTCGAGCATGCCCGCGGCAGAACGCCCCAGGCCCAGGTAGCCCCGTCCGGTCCAGTAGGCAATGTTATGGGCGCACTCATGGCCGTCGAGCGCGTAGCTCGCCACCTCATACGGGTGATAGCCGGCGGCACCCAGGAGCTCGCGTGCCACGTCCATGCATGCGGCCTGAAAATCCTCATTAGGCTCGAGCGACTCGTCGCGGCACGCCATGCGATAAAGGGGCGTCCCCTCCTCGAGCGTGAGCGGGTAGACCGACACATGATGCGGAGCCGCCGCCAGCACACCATCGAGCGTGCGCTTCCAACTCGCTGCGGTCTGCCCGGGAAGTCCGCACATGAGGTCGCACGACACGTCGAGCCCAGCGTTCTTGACCGTCGCGATGGCGGAGAGCGCCCGATCGGCATCGTGAATGCGGCCGATGGCGGTAAGTTCGGCGTTATCGAGCGTTTGCACGCCCAGAGAGACGCGTGTGACACCAACCTTGGCAAGCGCAGCGGCGAGCTCGGCGGTCAGCGATTCGGGATTGGCCTCGCAGGTAAACTCAACGGGGGCGCACCACGCACGAATACGCCGCGCCAGCTCCACCAGACGCTCCCCCGCCAGCGACGGCGTACCGCCGCCAACATAGACGGTGCGAATCTGGTCGAGGGCCCCAGCCTTGCCAAAAGCATCGAGGCGCGCGTACAACTGCTCAAAATAGGAATCGAGCGCGGCATCCAAATCACACGAAGCAAAGCTGCGCGAGTCGAAGTCGCAGTAGCGGCACTTTTGGGCACAGAACGGCACGTGCACGTACAGCGCGGTAACGGCCACCCTTAAGCCTCCAGCGGATGAGGGGACACCGATTCGCCGGCGGCAAGGGCAGCCTCACAGGCCACCACATCATGCTCGATCTCATCGACCAGCGCCATAAACTCCTCATACGTGGAGCAGCGCACCACCTGCGCGCGCCAGGCTGCAGCATGGGGCATGCCTTTTAAGTACCAGCTTGCGTACGTGCGGGCACGCGACATGAGCGGCAGGAGCTCATGCGTCAGCGTTAGGTGCTCACGCAGGGCGTCCAGGCGCTCAACGGAGCTGCGAGCCGGCACCGGTATGCCATCGAGCGCAAGGGCGCGAGCATCGCCAAACACCCACGGGTTCCCATAGATACCGCGCGCAATAAACACCGCGCTGGCACCCGAGTTGCGCAGATGCTCCGCGGCATCCTCGGCCGAGAACACATCGCCCGAACCAATCACGGGAATCTCAACGGCGTCGGCAACCTCATCGACGACCGACCAATCGGCCTGGCCCGTGTAGAGCTGCGTGGCGCAACGACCATGCACGGCGACTGCGGCAGCCCCTGCGCCCTCAAGCATCTGGGCAAACGTCGCGGCATTACGGTCCTCGGCATAAAAGCCCTTGCGAATCTTGACGGTCACGGGCACGTGCGCCGCGCCCACCGTGGCCTCGACGATCTTCTCCGCCAGGTCGGGCGTGCGCATGAGCGCCGAACCCTCGCCCTTGGTAACGACCTTGCGGGCGGGGCATGCCATATTGATATCGATGAGCGACAGGCGATCGCCAACGCGCTCCTCGACGGCGGCGACGGCGCTCGCAAACTGATCGGGCTTGGAGCCAAAGAGCTGCACGCAAATCTGCTGTTCCTCGTCGGCCGGTAGCACCAGGCGCCACGTTTTGTTGCTGGCATAGGCAAGGCCTGCCACGCTCACCATCTCGCTGTAGGCAAGGTTGGCACCGCGGCGGCGGCACATAATGCGGTAGGCGGGGTCGGTCACGCCCGCCATGGGAGCCATAAGGAACGGCTGCTCGGCATAGGCGCCCAGCAGCCGCTTGCTGTATTCAGAAAGCGCCATAGACCTACTCGTCCACCTTGAGGATCGCCATAAAGGCCTCCTGCGGGACCTCGACCGATCCGATGGCCTTCATGCGCTTCTTGCCCTCTTTCTGCTTCTCGAGCAGCTTGCGCTTACGCGAGATATCGCCGCCATAGCACTTTGCAAGAACGTCCTTGCGACGCGCTTTGACGGTAGAACGGGCGATGATCTTGTTGCCGATAGCACCCTGGATGGGCACCTCGAACAGCTGACGCGGGATGACCTCCTTAAGCTTGTCGCACAGGCCACGGGCCAGACCATAAGCCTTATCCTTGTGCACGATAAACGACAGCGCGTCCACTTCGTCGCCCGAAAGCAAAATATCGAGCTTCACGAGCTCGGAGGGACGGTACTCGTTGAACTCGTAGTCGAGCGAGGCATAGCCCTTGGTGCGGCTCTTGAGCTGATCGAAGAAGTCCAAGATGAGCTCGGCAAGCGGCATATCGAAGCGCATCTCAACCGACTTGCTCGTGAGATGGATCATGTCGGTAGTAATGCCGCGGTGCTCGATGGCGAGCTGCATGACGGCACCCGTGTACTCAGGCGGGCAGATGATCTTTGCCTTGAGGTAGGGTTCCTCGATGCGCTCGATGCGCGTGGCCTCGGGAAGATCCTGCGGGCTGCGGACATCGATCATTTCGCCGTCGGTCTTGTAGACGTGATAGTCGACCGAGGGACTCGTGGCAATGAGGTCCAGGTTGAACTCGCGCTCAAGGCGTTCCTTAACGACTTCCATGTGCAGCAGACCCAGGAAGCCAACGCGGAAACCAAAGCCGAGCGCCACCGAGGTCTCGGGCTCCCACACCAACGACGGGTCGTTGACGTGCAGCTTATCGAGAGCGTCGCGCAGATTCTCGTAATCCTTGTTGTCGATCGGGAACAGGCCCGTGTAGACCATGGGCTTGGCCTCGCGGTAGCCGGGAAGCGGCTCGGGGCAGGGATTCGACGCCCACGTGAGGGTATCGCCCACGCGAACGGCCTCGGGATCCTTCAGGCCCGTGACCACGTAGCCCACCTCGCCGACCGTCAGCGCGTCGACCGGGGTCTCGGCGGGACGCTTGACGCCCACGCCATCGACCAAAAAGTCGCCCTTTGCCTGCATCATGCGCAGGGTATCGCCCTTTTTGATGGAGCCGTCAAAGACGCGCACCGTGGCCACCACGCCGCGATACTCGTCAAAGTACGAATCCAGAATGAGCGCTTTGAGCGGAGCATTTGCATCGCCCTTAGGCGGAGAGATCAAAAAGACAATGGACTCCAGCAGATCGTGAATGCCCTCGCCGGTCTTGCCCGAGACACACACGGCGTCATCGGCAGGGATCGCCAGGTCATCCTCGATCTCGGTCTTAACCTCATCGGGATGGGCCGAGGGCAGGTCGATCTTGTTGATGGCCGGCACAATGTCCAGATTGGCGTTCATGGCGAGCGTCGCGTTGGAGACGGTCTGCGCCTCGACACCCTGCGTGGCGTCGACGACGAGCACCGCGCCCTCGCAGGCGGCCAGCGAACGCGAGACCTCATAGGTAAAGTCCACGTGGCCCGGCGTATCGATGAGGTTGAACTGATACGTCTCGCCGTCGTCGGCGTCATAGGACACGCGGACGGCGTTGGACTTGATCGTGATGCCGCGCTCGCGCTCGATATCCATGGTGTCGAGCAGCTGCGACTCCATGTCGCGCTCGTCGACGGTATGGGTGAGCTCGAGGATACGGTCACTGATCGTGGACTTGCCATGGTCGATGTGCGCAACGATTGAGAAGTTGCGGATGTGGGAAATGTCAATTGAAGTATTCATGCGGACTATCTTACCCGAGCGATACAAAAAATGGAGCCTGTTCCATAAAACAGGCTCCATTTATGCGCGTAATCTGTGTGGTGTGAAATTTACAACTTAGGCGTTGATGCTGTTCACGAGCTTGGCAAGACCGGACTTGCGGTTGGAAGCCTGGTTCTTGTGGATAACATGCTTGGCGGCAGCCATGTCGAGACGCTTGGTGACGGTCTTGAGGGCAGCCTGGGCCTTCTCGGCGTCGCCCTCGGCGACGGCGGACTGGACGTGCTTGGTCAGCGTCTTGAGCTCGGACTTGACAGCCTTGTTACGCATGCGAGCTGCCTCATTGGTGCGGATACGCTTCTTCTGAGACTTGATGTTTGCCACTTCTGGAGTTCCTTTCGAGTTCCTTGCAAAAAATGTATGACACCTCTGAGACACGGTGAGGTCATGCAAGCGCCTACTATAGCACGCTCCCCCTCAAAGGGATAGAACGAATTTGTCAAATAGGCAGGTATCATCACGATTTTCTCAAGATGTTCGTAATCCAGAGCAAAAGCGCGGTCTGAGAATCGGCCGAACCCTTGAGCGCGAGCTCCACATCAACGGCACCCTCGAGCGCTGCGACGAGCTCTGCCATCGAAAAGCGACGTGCCCAGGTCAGGTGATTCTTGACCTGGCAGGATTGGAGCTTGAGCGTTGCGGCCAGCTCACGACCCTGTCCGCGCGCATCGAGCGCCTTGGCAACGATAAGCTCGCGGATGCGGCCGCACAGCAACGTGTAAGTCCACACGTAGCTCTTGGAGGGCAGTAGATTGAAAAGCTCGAGCGAGCGTCGCATGTCACGGGCCGAGACCGCATTGAGAAAGTCCCAGGGTTGAACCTCGGCCGTACGTACAATCCAGCGTTCAACGTCGGCAAGCTCAATCTGGGGCGCCTCGACCATCTGGGCAAGCTTAGCCAAGTCGTTATCGAGCATGCGGGTGTTTTCACCCGAACGCGAGACGAGCTCCTCGGCGGCCGCTGTCGAAATCGACTTGCCGTGCTGCGTCGCCATCTGCTGCACGCGACGCGGCAGCTCCCAGCGCTTAGTGCCTGAACAGTCGATCACGGCCTTCTTGTCAATCTTGGCGATCGCCTTGTACAGGCGCGTGTTCTTGGCAAGCGAATCGGCGATTATAAGGCAAACCGTTGTGGGGCTGGGACTCGCCAGATACTCGACAAGCGGCTCCGAGACCGCCTTGGCGAGCTTTGAGCAGCCATCAAGGATTACCAGGCGAAACTCGCTGCCCATCGGAAAGGTGTTAAGCGATCCGATAATGGACTCGATATCGGGGTCCTTGGTCATGTCGCGCTCGTCGAGGTTGAACTCGACCATGCCCGACTTTTCCAGACGCGCTTTCATACGCGAGACGGCGTGATCGCGCTTGACTCCGTCGGTACCGACGATCAGATATGCCGGCAGCAGACCGGTTTCGGACATTGCGCTCCCCTCCCGCAGGCCTTCGCATTCGTTCCGTGCCATTTTAGCCCAGGGGCCCACCACACGCCAACGACGTCGTCACGGTCGCTGGCATCGCATCGCAAAGCCATTCGCAGTCGGCGTGACGGTAATGTCACCGTGTTCGATGGTGCACGCGAACACACCGCCCGCTTCCTTAACGGCATCGATGCAGACATCGGACGGATGGCCGTATCGATTCCCCTCGCCCGCACTCGCGAGGGAAAGCTCGGGCTTCAGGACGTCCAGCAAATCACCATCGACTGAAACCTTGGAGCCGTGATGCCCAAGTTTAAGCACATCGATATCCCCCACCTCCTGCATGAATTCCCGTTCTTGGTCGAGCTCGGCATCACCAGTGAGGAGCATACGCAGCCTCTTGCCTTCCTGAACATAAGAGAGTAGCAGGACAAGCGAGTCCTCATTTCCCTCGCCATCCACGGACTCGAATGGCCACATCACGCGGGCGCAAAATGAGCCGATGTCGACCGTATCCCCACAGCGCACCTGCCGATACTCAACGCCAGGTCGATTCAATACCTCGGCAGGAGCATGCTCTAACGCATCCGCCGCCACGGCAATCGTTCCGACCGAAAACTGTTCGAGCACGGCAGGCAGACCACCCCAGTGGTCCTCATCCCAATGCGTCACAAAGACGGCATCGATATGGTGCACGTTATTGCGAACCAACGCCGCCACCACGCGCTCGTCGAGCCCGCAGTCGACGAGTGCCACTGCACCGCCCTGGCGGATAAGAATCGCATCGGCCTGGCCCACATCGAGCACCGTCACAGAAGGCGGAGCGAATCGATCCCAGTAGACGTACGGAATCGCAGCCAGGAACACCAGACATGCAAGCCCCACCGCCACAGGACGTGCACGGGGACTCGGCCACCAGACCAGCAGCACCGCCAGCAAACACGGCACTAGATAAATCCACATGCTATCGGGCGGCACGCTCACGGATGCACCCGGCACGGCGGCAAACAGCTGCTCGAAGAACAGCGCGCAACGGGAGGCAATCATGGGCACAACGAGCGCCCAAGTCCGCAACGGTGCCACGAGCGAAAAGGGAACCAGCACGATCGACACGGCAAGCAGTACGCTCACCACCGGACCGATGACCGCATTTGCCAGCGGAGCAATGAGCGAGAACGTACCGAAGGCAGGAATGGTAATGGGAAGTGTCGCCAGTTGCGAGCACAGCGTGACGGAAAGCATGCTGGCAACGCCCGATGGCACACCCAGCTCGCCCAAAGCGTAGGTCGCATAGGGGCAAAAGCACAGAATGGCTAAGACGCTGGCACATGAAAGCTGAAAGCCCATCTCGAACGGCACCGTCGGCCGCAGTAGAACAAAGATGGACATGGTAACAAAGAGTGCCGAAAGGCCGTGCCGACGACGCCCCGCGCCGTTTACGACAAGCGTCGCGAATACCATGCAGCACGCGCGCACGGCCGAGGGAGACGCGCCCGTAAAGGCAGCGTAGCCCACAAGCGTTATCGCCAGTATCGCCCGCTGAAGACCACGTGAGCACCGAGTCTTTTGCAATAAACCCTCGATTACAAACCCCACGATAGCCAAATGGCTGCCCGAGACGGCGATAAGATGCGCCGTTCCCGTCACCGAAAACCAGTCGCCCGCCGGCTGGGCGCGCAGCTCGGCCGAACGACCGCAGACGACACCGGCTATGAGCGCACGCGCCGGGTCGGTCGCAGCCGCGATGGACGCAAGCAGCCCATTTCGCAGCCGAAGCAGCGGCCCCGGAGAGCCCTCATCGACCGACACAATCCGAACGGCTTTAACCTTGCGCACCTCGCCTCGGAGCACGCGCGATCGTCCATACGCATCGTTCTCAAAACGTGAAACGCGACCGATAACACGCACGTGCGCCCCGACCTTGAGCTCACGGTCAAACGATAGGCGAACCGTTGCCAAGTTCTTACCGTCCGCGCGTGCCTCGCAGGTATAGGAATACACGTCGTCGTTTATGGATGGATCACCCTGCACGACAAACTCGAGGCTGCTTGCCGCTCGACCATCGAGCGCCTTCGAGGCACTCAGCGTGCCCACAGCCCACCACACCGAGACGACCGCTCCCGCCACGAGACCGACGGACGCGGCATACAGCCACCGCTTCCAAGGGGCAAGCGGCGCACAAGATTGAGCCAGCACAACGAATACCGCCGCCGCAACGGGAATGGCCCATAGCGGCCCGACCGCCGGAGCCCGCTCCCTCAGCAGCGCATCAGCGACCATGTTGAGCACCAAGACGCAGCTCATGCACATGCCGGCACACAGGGCCATCGTCCATGGCATCAGGGGCCGCGGAGGCATCACGTGCTCGCGCTCGGTCGCACTCATACGCAGATGCAATCTTTGATTTTGGCAAGCTTCTTCTCGCCGATTCCCGACACACGCATCAGATCGTCAACCGAAGAAAAAGCACCGTTCTTTGTCCGCTCATCGATAATCGACTGGGCCATGGAGGGACCGATGCCCGAAAGCGTCTGTAGCTCTGCCGCGCTTGCCGTATTGATGTTTACTAGGCCTGTTGCGCCACTCACGCCCGATGATGCGGAAGCCCCACCATCAACACCGGCTTCCGCAAGGGACGCCTGCTGCTCCCCTACCGTTGGAACGTGAATCTTCTGTCCATCGACGACCTTAGATGCCCGATTGAGCCCCGTAACGTCTGCCTCGGGCGCCAGCCCGCCGGCGGCATCAATCGCCTGAGCCACCCGCGCGCCATCCTTGAGGCGATATACACCGGGCGACACAACGGCGCCATCAACATCGACATAAACCTCTGCCGCGGCAGACGCCTTAGGCGAAGAGCCTTCGGATGTCTTTCCGCTCGAGGCATCGCCGGATCCCGGCTCCACCAACGAGCCCGAACCATCAGTGCGCTCAAACGACACGCCGCCGGCACCGCCGCCAAGGTTCGCCATCGCCAAACCGCTCGCCATCGCAATGACGACCAGTATCGCCATCACCACTGCCTTATGACCGAGCAGCTTGCCCGCCAAGCGGTCCATCTTTTTGACCCGTTCGTGTTGTTCGCGCTGCGCCATAGCAAAACCTCCCAACACCATCGTGTCAGGAAAGGAGCACTGTAACAGCCACGCCCCAAAACCGGTTTTAGCGGTCAAACCAAAAGCCGACCAAAACCTTGCACAAATCCGTCCATTTATTCAGGCACACGTCAGCAAATGAACACTTAGCCACAAAATGCCCAGATAGCAAAAGACCGACGATGCAGACGCATCGTCGGTCTATGCACAAATTTACTCGTGATCTTGGTAAATCTCACGCGGAGCAAGCTCCGAATGTTTGCGTTTTAAGGTCTTAGGGGCCTTATACGTGTTGCTCTCAAAGTCGATGTACTCGGTCTGCTTGAGCAGGCGCTCGATCATCTCCTCGTGATCGAACAACTCCCAGGCCTCATGCACGGCATCGAGTTTAGCGTGCGTCTCGGGACGGCGCGGCATAAACAGCGTGCAGCAGTCGGGAGCGGCCTCAGTGGAGATATCGAACGTACCGATCTCCTCGGCGCGCGCGATGATCTCCTGCTTATCCGAACCGATGAGAGGGCGGAACACGGGGATCTTCACGGCCTCGTTGACGGCCATGATATTCTCAAGCGTTTGGGAGGCAACCTGCCCAAGCGATTCGCCCGTAACGATGGCCTTGGCACCCTCGATGTGCGCAATGCGCTCAGCAACCGAATACATAATGCGGCGATACATGATCACGCGCAGGTTGCTGGGACAGGTGACCGAAATCTCACGCTGGCAGTCGCCAAACGGCACCACGTACAGGCGGCCGATCTGGACACCCGGCTCAAGCGCACGGATGATGTCCTGCACCAAATACTCGCTCGTATCGGGCGTCTGCGGACGACCAGAGAAATGTACCGGCACGCACACCGCGCCGCGACGCGCGAGCATCCAGGTCGCCACCGGAGAATCGATACCCGAGGAAAGCAGCGTCACGACCTTGCCGGCAGAACCCACCGGCAGACCGCCCACGCCGCGCTCGGAGCGCGCGTACACATAAACGCTACCCTGGACCACCAGTACGTGCACCATCGCATCGGGGTCGTGCATCTGAACCTTTTTATCAGGAAACGCCTCGCACAGCACCTCGCCCACCTGACGATTGATGTCAATCGAGGTTAGCTCATAGTCAGTATTGGAGCGCTTGGCGTGCACCTTAAACGAATCGAAGGAACCAAACTCGCGCAGCGCCTTCACGGCGGCGGCGCAGTACTCCTGCGGGTCGCGGTTAATGTGATACGCCAAAGACACACGAGCAACGCCGGGAACGGTGCGAATGACACGCGCCGCCTCATCGGCCTGATGCTCGTTAAAGGTCACGAGGATATAACCGGAAATTCGAGACACGGCATTCACGGAAAAGGCGGCCAAGGCCGCCTTGATGTTATCCATGAGGATATGCTCAAAATGTGCGCGGTTCTTGCCCTTCAGTCCAACCTCGTGATAGTGGACCAGACAGACGCGAGCTGCCATTTAGGCTTCAGCAACCTTGTGGCCGAGCGCCTTCTCGTAACGGGCCTCGTCGTAAGAGATGTCGCCGTCGACAATCTCGTCCATAGCCATCGAGATGGTATCGGCACCGGAAAGCCCGATGGTGATGTCATCGACATCCTGGACGGCAAGCACGCGGTTGTGCTGGCCACGCAGCATGCTATTGATGTCGCAGGCGCGCTTGGAGGCAAGCGAAGCAAGCAGGAAGCGGTTGTGATCGGTCTTCTCCAGAAGATCGTCAATGCAAGGCTTTACAACGGACACGGACCTCAAATCCTTTCATGCATATCGAGAACGCGAACGAGCTCATCGGTCGCGCGGTCGAGATCGTCATTAACCACGACGTCGTCGTAGCGGTCGGCAAGGGCAAGCTCATCGGCGGCGTTTGCCATACGCAGCTCGATTGTCTCGGGCGTCTCGGTACCGCGACCGACTAGACGCTCGCGGAGCACCTCAAGCGAAGGCGGCTTGATAAAGATCAGCACGGCCTCGGGGAAACGCTCCTTCACCTGAAGGGCGCCCTGGACATCGATCTCCAAAATCAGAGACGCGCCCGAGGCGAGCTTGGATGTGACCTCGCTCACCAACGTGCCGTAGCAGTTACCGTGGACCTCGGCCCACTCAACAAACTCGCCGTTTGCCACGCGGCGGTCGAACTCCTCGCGCGTCAGAAAAAAGTAGTTGACGCCGTCGACCTCACCTTTGCGTGGTGCTCGCGTGGTAGCCGAAACCGTCAGGCCCAGGTTCGAGCGGCGCTCGCGCACACGAGTGACGAGCGTACCCTTGCCTGCGCCTGACGGTCCAGAAATCACAAAGAGCTTGGAATCCTGAGCGCTCACTTATTTGGTCAGCTGCTCGAGGAGCTGCTCGCGCTGACGGACGCCGAGGCCCTGGACGCGACGGGTAGCGGAGATACCGAGCTCCTCCATGATCTTGGCGGCCTTGGCCTTGCCATAACCAGGAAGAGACTCGATGAGGGTGGAAACCTTCATGCGGGAAGCGATGGGGTCATCGGAGTTGAGCACGGACTCGAGGGACTTCTCGCCCTTCTTGATCTGCTCGCGAAGCTCAGCGCGGGCGTGACGTGCGGCAGCAGCCTTCTCAAGAGCCTGCTTGCGCTGCTCATCGGTAAGCTGAGGGAGTGCCATTCGTACCTCCAAATAGTTGGGTTATATCTGATTCAATAATTGGCATTTTAGCACGTAGAACGTACAAAATGCCCAATCGCGGCTCCATAGGTTAGACGATACCCGCAAAAAGTGCAATATACTGCGCCCAAAGTTAAGCCCCTGACCTGCGATTCCACACAAAGGATGGGAAAGTTTACGCAGGCACAGGGGCTATTTTGTGCTAATGAAACCCAAAAGTGGTGACTTAGGGGAATCTTTTACGCGACGTTTTCGACCAGCTCGGCGACGATGGCGTCAAAGGCGGCAACCGGATCGTCGGCACCGGTGATGGGACGGCCCACCACAATGTGGCTTGCGCCACGCTCGATAGCCTGGGAAGGCGTCGCCACGCGGGACTGGTCACCAAGGGCGGCACCCACCGGACGCACACCCGGAGTCACGATCAGGGCATCAGGGCCCAGCAGCTCACGCATGTCGTGAGCCTCCATCGGCGAGCACACGACGCCATCGATGCCGTTGGCCTGAGCGAGCTTTGCCAGGCGGGCGGCCTCCTCGGCCACGGGCGACTCGACGCCGATCTCGCTCAAGGCATCCTGATTCATGCTCGTGAGCACGGTGATGGCGACGAGCTTGGCGCGGTCCTCGCGCGCCTCCTCGGCACCCTCGCGGCAGGCAGCGAGCATGGCGCCCGAACCCAAGCCGTGAACCGAGAGCAGGTCGGCACCGGCAAGCGAGGCCGAACGGGCGGCACCGCGAACCTGATGCGGAATATCATGGAACTTAAGGTCAAGGAAGACCTTAAAGCCCAGGTCCTTGAACGTCTTGACGATCTCAGGACCCTCGGCGTAATAGAGCGTCATGCCAACCTTGAGCCAGGCGGCATGGCCCGAAAGCTCGTGGGCAAGCTCGAGCGCACGCTCACGATCGCAGTCGAGAGCGACGATAACGCGGTCGCGGGCATCGGTCTCTAGCATTCGAAAGCACCTACCAGTTCGTTGATGTCCTTCACGCCCTGGGACTCCGCCCAGGCCTCGAGCTCGTGCGCGATCTTGAGCGAAGCGCACGGATCGACGAAGTTGGCCATGCCGACCGACACGCAGGTGGCGCCAGCCAGGATAAACTCGGCCGCATCTTCGCCCGTCATGACACCGCCGACACCGTTGATGGGGATATCGACGGCCTGAGCGACCTCCCAGACCATGCGAACGGCGATGTGGTGGCACAGCGGGCCCGAAAGGCCGCCCTTGGGCTTGGCCACACGGGACTTGCGGGTATGGACGTCGATGGCCATGCCCTGGATGGAGTTAATGACCGAAAGGCCGTCGGCGCCGGCGGCCTCGAGAGCCTTGGCAATCTCGGCAACGTTAACCGGAGCCATCTTTACGAACAGCGGCTTATCGGTCACCTTACGGCAGGCAGCCATAACGGCAGAGGCGCCCTCGGGCGAGGAGCCCATGGCGGCACCGCCGGCGGCAATATTGGGGCAGCTGACGTTGATCTCGTAGCCGGCAGCCCAGGGGCACAGCTCGACATACATCTCGAGCGCGCGGACAAACTCCTCGACGGAGTGACCGGCGACCTGACAGATGACCTGACAACCGTCTTTGGAGAGCTGCTCGAGCCACGGACCGGACTCGCGGGCAAAAGCGGCCACGCCGGGGTTCTGAAGGCCCACGGAGTTAATCATACCGCCGGGAATCTCGGCCATGCGGGGCGCGGGGTTGCCGGGCCAGGGCTCGGCAGCGCAACCCTTGGTGGTGATGGCGCCCAGCTGGGAAACATCAAAGAAGTTCTGGAACTGCCAACCGTAGCCAAAGGTACCGGCTGCGGTGTTGATGGGGTTCTGCATCTTGACGCCGCCGAAATCGACGGCCATGTTCACGGTACCCACTAGAAGACCACCACCTTGGAAGCATCGAACACGGGGCCGCACATGCAGGCGCCCTTCATACCGTCGACGGTCTCTACATTGCAGGTGTTGCAGGCGCCAAAGCCACAGCTCATCATACGCTCGAGCGACACCTCGCAGTACGCACCGGCCTCGGCGGCAGCGGCGGCGACCTTCTTCATCATGACGGCGGGACCGCAGCTGGCGACGTAGTCATAACCGCCCTCGCCGAGCAGCTCGGCGGCAGGATCGGTGCAGAAGCCGTGCGTGCCCAACGAGCCGTCGTCGGTGCATACGTCGACCGTATCGCACAGCGAGCGGAACTCATCGATGCCCACGGCCTTGGAAGCGGTGCCAAAGCCCAGGCACACGTCGACATCCACGCCCTGCCCGGCAAGCATGCCGGCGAGGCAGAGCACGGGCGGAACGCCGATGCCGCCCGCCACGAGCAGCGCCTTCCTAGTGCCCTCGGGAACAAGCCAGCCGCGGCCGCCAGGGCCCAACAGGTTGGACTTGGAGCCGGGGGCCATCTGCGACAGACGACGGGTGTCGTCACCCACGACGGCGTACCACAGCTCGACGGTACCGGCCTGGGCGTCGGCGCGATAGAAGCTCAGGGGCACGCGAAGCAGCGAGGACGCATCGCCGGGCACGGCAATGTTCACAAACTGACCGGGCTTGAGCGCACTTGCAAGCTTGGGGGCCGAGATGACGAGCGAGAAGATGCCGTCGGCGATCTCCTGGTTCGAGACGACCTCGAAGTCGTGCATGCGTGCAGTGGAAGGTGTGGGCATAGACGCTCCAATCCCCCATGCGGTTGCATGGTCAAAACGAACAGAAAGCGCGGCACCGCAAGGGCACCGCGCACAAAAGCGATAAGGCTATGCTAGCAGATGCAGCCGTCGGCGAGCGTCTGCTTACCGCCGACAAACACATCGGTGGCACGACCGGTAAGCGTGCGGCCGGCAAAACCGGAGTTCTCGGCGCGCGACTCGTAACCGTCCTCGCCGACCGTCCAGGTGGCAGAGGGGTCGAATACGGTCAGGTCGGCAACGGAGCCCGCCTTGACCTGAACCTGGTCGAGGCCCAGAATCTCACGCGGCTTGATGGCCATGAGCTCGACCATGCGGACCACGCTCATCTTGCCCGTGTTGACCAGCTCGGTGAGTACGAGCGACAGGGAGGTCTCGAGGCCGATCATGCCAAAGGGCGCAAGCTCGAACTCGCGGGCCTTCTCCCACGGGGTGTGGGGAGCGTGATCGGTGACGATAGCGTCGACGGTACCGTCGATGACGCCCTGACGGATGGCCTCGGCGTCCTCCTCGGTACGCAGCGGCGGATTGACCTTGAGCGAGGTGTTGTAGGTCTCGTCCAGGTCGTTCTCGGTCAGGAACATGTGGTGCGGGGTAGCCTCGCAGGTAACCTGAACGCCAGCGGCCTTACCGGCACGCACGATCTCCAGGCCATGGGCGGTGGAGATGTGCTGGATGTGCAGCTTGGCACCAGTCAGCTTGGCGATCTCGATGTCGCGGGCGATCTGGAGCTCCTCGCCGGCAGCCGGCCAACCCTCGAGAGCCAGACGGGTCGAGACCTTGCCCTCGTTGATCTGGCCGTGGCCGACCAGGTCCTCGTCCTGGCAGTGGCTCATAAAGACCTTGCCGAACATCTTGCCGTAGTCCATGCAACGACGGAGCATACCCGCGCCCTGCACGCCGCGACCGTCGTCGGTGAAGGCGACGGCGCCGTGGGCGACCATATCGCCCATCTCGGACATGGCCTCGCCCTTAAGACCGCGGGTCATGGCACCCGACGGATAGACGCGGCAGTGGCCGACCTCGGCAGCGCGGGACTTGACGAACTCCACGACGGTGCCGTTATCGGTGACGGGATCGGTGTTGGGCATGGCGCACACGCCGGTAAAGCCGCCCTTGGCAGCTGCGCGGGTGCCGCTCTCGATGTCCTCTTTGACCTCGTAGCCGGGCTCGCGAAGGTGAACGTGCATATCCACCAGGCCGGGGACGAGGTACTTGCCGGAAAGGTCGCGGACCTCGGCTCCCTCGACGGCGAGATTCTCGCCGACCTCGGCGATCTTGTCGCCGTCAATCAGGACGTCAACGACACCGTCAAGCTCGACGGACGGGTCGACGACGTGGGCATTCTTAAGAAGCAAGGCCATTATCGGCACCTCCAAGCAGCAGATACAGGATAGCCATACGCACGCAGATACCGGCGTAGACCTGCTCCAGGATGACGGAGCGTTGCGGGTGGTCGGCCATATAGGAGTCGAACTCGACGCCGCGGTTGATGGGGCCCGGGTGGCAGATGATCGCGTCGGGCTTCATGAGCTTCTCGCGGTCCTTAGTCAGGCCGAAGAGCTTGTGGTACTCGCGAATGGTCGGGAACGGGGCACCCTCGAGGCGCTCCTGCTGCACGCGCAGCATGTAGACGACGTCCAGCTCGGGCAGGACGGAATCGAGGTCGCTCGTCACGTGGTCGCAGCCCAGGACCTCGGGCGCCGGCGGCAGCAGCGTGCCGGGGGCGACGGCGTAGGTCTCGCAGCCCATGATCTTAAGGGCGGGGATCAGCGAGCCGCAGACGCGGGAGTGCGCGATATCGCCGACGACAGCGACCTTCAGACCGTGGAAGTCACCCTTGTGCTCCCAGATGGTGTACAGGTCGAGCAGGGCCTGCGTGGGATGGTTGTGCTTGCCGTCACCGGCGCAGATGACGCTCGCGGGCGAGTTCTGCGTGACGATGTAGGGAGCGCCGGCGTGCTTATCACGCACAACGATACAGTCGATCTTATAGGCGTTGAGGGTCTCGACGGTGTCGACAAGGCTCTCGCCCTTGACCGTGGAGGTCGAGGAGCCGCCAAAGTTAAGGCTGTCGGCCGAAAGACGCTTCTCGGCGAGCTCGAAGGAGCTGCGGGTGCGCGTCGAGGGCTCGTTGAACATGTTGACGATGGTCTTGCCCTTGAGCGTGGGGACCTTCTTGATAGCACGCTCGTTGACCTCGGAGAACGCCTTGGCGGTCTCGAGGATGAGCTTGATGTCCTCTTCGGAGTACTCGGTAATGTCGATCAGGTGCTTATGGTTAAACGCCACGGTACTACTCACCTCCCAGCGGCGCGGAGCCCACGTGGGAACCCGGCGCGACGTCGTTAATCTCGACGGCGGTGTGGCCGTCAACTTCCTTCATATATAGGTGTACGTTCTCCTCATGCGACGAGGGAACGTTCTTGCCGACAAAGTCCGGCGAGATGGGGAGCTCACGGTGGCCGCGGTCAACGAGGACAGCCAGCTCAATGCGGCTCGGACGGCCCAAGTCCATGACGGCGTCGAGAGCGGCGCGGATGGTACGGCCCGTATACAGGATGTCGTCCACCAGCACGACGCGCTTGCCGTCGACACTGAAGGGAATGTTGGTAGCGTGGATCGCGGGAGCGAAATTGGTCGCATAGTCATCGCGGTAGAAGCTGATGTCCAGGCTGCCGAGCGGAACATCGACGCCCTCGATCTCCTTGATCTCCTCAGCGAGCTTCTTTGCCAGAAGGTCGCCGCGCGTGACGATGCCGACCAGAGCGAGATCTTCACAGCCCTCGTTGCGCTCGAGAATCTCGTGCGCGATGCGGGTCATCGCTCGATTGACGGCGGTCTCGTCCATGATGACCGCCTTGGGGGAAGTCGTGCCCATCGATCTCCTTCCTCACATGTCTTGACTGCTGACACAGTCAAAAAAATAGATGCCCGACCGCTTAAAGCGGACCAGACACCCACAGGAAGGGCTGCTCTTTGGCAGCTATGTAATTCCATGTGGGTATCTCGTACCCCTTTAATGGTCAAGGGATAGTGTAGCCAACCTCGAGCTTAATTGCGAGCATAAATACAGAGCAATCCGTAAACGGAGCCCAAAGCCCAATAAACCTATATATATTTGTGGGACGAGCTTGAAAACGCACGCACGAGCTGGCATAATCCCCTCTGCTGCACGCAAATCGGATCTACGTCCAGGGACGTGGCGTGGGCACTATCGCCAAAAGAGGAATATCTCTGTGTAGATTGCGCACAGGGAGCGACTTCTGTGCTATAGTTCAGGCTTGTTTGTTAACGCGACATGTTCGTTTGTCGCCCAAGGAGGGTCAGTTATGTCCAAAGTTTGCGAAGTTTGCGGTAAGCACCCCGTTGCCGGTCGCTCCATCAGCCACTCTCACCGCGTCACCAACCGTAAGTTCCGCCCCAACATCCAGCGCGTCTACGTCGTCGTCGATGGTCACCGTCGCAAGATGAACGTTTGCTCCACCTGCCTCAAGTCCGGCAAGGTTGCG
The DNA here is from genome assembly GCA_048384935.1 of Collinsella aerofaciens. Lineage (GTDB taxonomy): Bacteria > Actinomycetota > Coriobacteriia > Coriobacteriales > Coriobacteriaceae > Collinsella > Collinsella aerofaciens_CH. Next base: position 27,606 of record DBEWII010000075.1, read on the forward strand.
CGCTCCTAAATAAGGTCTTACCAACAAGTACCTCGGACTCTCCGGGTCAAAGACCTCGCGTTCACATAGAACTTACCAAAGGCGCCCTCCCCTACGGAGGGCGCCTTTTTGCACTCATTGGGGACTTACATGAGTGTTTTCACGCATTGGGGACAGACGTAACGCATGCCAGCAGCGGTTCGGCCCCTGCCTCACGCCGCCTCGTTCCAGCCCGCGGTGGCCTTGGTTACGCTTGTAGCGCCGATGCCGGTGATACGGGCAATTTGCTTGACCGTGAGATGTGCCCGCCTAAGCCTCAGCAGACACGCATCACGATCGGGGCGTGGCAGGGCCTTGAGCAGCGCAGGATCTATGCTCGGAAGGACTTCGCGCGCAACGGAAAGAGCATCCTCATCGAGGATCCGTCGGCGTGGAAGAATCTCAACTGACCAGATCCGCCCGGCAACTTCCTTAAGATGCTCACAATAGCGACGAGACCCCCCGACAATATCGAGCATAGGGGCCGCGTCACAGATGTCAAAGGGATCGTAGCCCAGCTGGTATGCCCTAAAGCTTGACCAGCGGTATGCTTCGAGAGAGTCGATCGCACCTTTCACAGGATTGAGATGGATATAATCGAGTAGCTGCACCGCCTGTGTGTCCGACTCAACCGCAACACGCGAATAGCGATTGTCAAACAGATGGCCCGTTCTTCCCGTTTTCCCATTGAAATACTTAGCATACGCCGTCAGTGCGCACTGCATTGCCTTTGAAAGGTTGTCATATGGGTCATCAACCATCAAATGGAAGTGGTTGTCCATAAGGCACCAAGCCAACACTGCCACTTTATGGCGTGCAAACCTGTCCGAGATGTCCGATAAGAAACGATAACGGTCAGAGTCATCTTCAAAAATAATCTGTTTGGAGTTGCCACGGTCAAAGACGTGGTAATAGCCGGTGAGCGAAACGGCGCGGGCGCATCGGGGCATAATCTCTCCTTTCAAAAACTGAACAGGCAACACCTAAAAGGAGAGAAGCAACGCGAAATGCTGAGCCTGCAACCTATTTATATCCAATAAGCGGCAATAACAGGCCCAGAACGGCAAAATGGCAAAACGATGTCTGTCCCAAATGAGTGAAAGCACTCATGTAAGTCTGTCCCCAATCAGCGGGGAGATGCAGCATGCAGATAGTTCTAGTTAAAACGCTTCATTTTATTGAAGCGTTTTAGTTTGTCTTTTACGGA
>DBEWII010000076.1:0-43499 GCA_048384935.1 Collinsella aerofaciens
TTCTTTCCTATTCAGTCAAATGAATTGCTGAGCGAAGGCGGTTACGTAGGCCTCGTCGGCAAAACCTCGACATCACCTGCGACTAGAATCTTCTGTCTCGATCTGTAACATCTAGCGGGCTAAATCGTCTCTACCTGTTACAGATCGAGACAAACTGCAGGGACAGACCGAACAATCTCAATCTGTAACGCCAAGCCCGGTTTTGGCGGTCTACCTGTTACAGATCGAGACAAACCGGGCCCAAGCCGCCACAAAGGTGCCTGTCCCCTTTGTGGTGGTTTGGGGCGGCGGTATCAGAAAGTGTCAGACGGGGGCGGCTGCCGGGCCGCCGTGTGCGAAAAGAAGTGTCGGCCTGCGTCGCTGTCGTTGGGCGAGGCCCTATTTGTGGGGATACTGAAACCACGACAAGCAGCGTATGAAAGGATCGATGCATGGCTTTTCGTAAAGACTTTCTGTGGGGCGGCGCGACGGCTGCCAACCAGTGCGAGGGCGCCTATAACGTGGACGGCCGCGGCCTTGCCAACGTGGACGTGGCTCCGCACGGCCCCGAGCGCTATGCGGTGGTCTCCGGCCAGCGTAAAATGCTCGACTTCGAGGACGGCTATTACTATCCCGCGCAGACCGGCATCGATTTCTATCACCACTACAAAGAGGACATTGCTCTCTTTGCCGAGATGGGCTTTAAGACCTTCCGTATGAGCCTGGCTTGGACCCGCATCTTCCCCAACGGCGACGAGACCGAGCCCAATGAGGCTGGCCTGGCCTTCTACGAGGATGTATTCCGCGAGTGTCAAAAGCACGGCATCGAGCCGCTCGTGACCATCGCGCACTTCGACTGTCCGATTCACCTCATCAAGGAGTACGGCGGCTGGCGCAACCGTAAGCTCATCGACTTCTACAAGAACCTCGCGACCACAATCTTTACCCGCTACAAGGGTCTGGTGAAGTACTGGCTTACCTTTAACGAGATCAATATGATCTTGCACCTGCCGTTTATGGGTGCCGGTCTGGTCTTTGAGGAGGGCGAGAACAAGGAGGCTGTCGAGTACCTGGCCGCCCACAACGAGCTCGTTGCCAGCGCTTGGGCAACCAAGATTGCCCACGAGATCGACCCCGAGGTCAAGATTGGCTGCATGCTCGCCGCAGGTAGCTACTACCCCTACAGCTGTCGTCCGGGCGATGTGCGCCAGGCGCAGCTCGACAATCAGGACAATTACTTCTTCGTCGACGTTCAGAGCCGTGGCTACTACCCGGCCTATGCCGTCAAGAAGCTCGAGCGTCTGGGTATCGATGTGGGCATGACGGACGAGGACCGCGAGATCCTGGCCGCCAACACCGTCGACTTCATCAGCTTTAGCTATTACAGCACCCGTTGCTCCGCCGGTGCCGATAACCCCGATGTCGAGCGCACCCAGGGCAACGCCTTCGCCGGCGCCAAGAACCCCTACCTGCAGGAGAGCCAGTGGGGCTGGGCCATCGATCCACTGGGCTTCCGCATTACGCTCAACGACCTGTACGACCGTTATCAGAAGCCGCTGTTTGTGGTTGAGAACGGCCTGGGCGCCAAGGATGTTGTCGAGGAGGATGGTTCCATCAACGACGACTACCGTATCGACTACCTGCGCCAGCATATCGCCGCGATGCGCGATGCGGTGACCGAGGACGGCGTTGACCTGCTGGGCTACACCACCTGGGGCCCGATTGACCTGGTGTCTGCCGGCACGGGCGAGATGTCCAAGCGCTACGGCTTTATCTATGTGGACCGCGATGATGCGGGCAACGGCACCCTCAAGCGCTCCAAAAAGAAGAGCTTCGACTGGTACAAGAAGGTTATCGCCACCAACGGCGAAGATTTGGCCTAGGCTTTCCCGATAACCGTAGCCTCCTAACCAAGGCGCCCGGCGAGTATGTGCTCGCCGGGCGCCTTGCCGTCTGCGGATTTTGGGACATGTGGCCCGCTTTTTGAGCCTGCCTGTCGGTACACTAAAAGCACTATGGGTACCCGCGAGCGACATATCGGCCACGCGGCCGCCCGATCCGCACCCGTGGCGGATCCCAGGGGCGGCAGGCTCTTCGCCATGCCGCGATTCCTTGTTGGCATAACACATCAGGCGTACCGTCGCCGCGTCTTCGCTATCGCCGGCGCCATCACCGCACTGTTCCTCATGCTTTTGGCAGTCTTGCCGGCGCTGTTCGCCTTCGACCCCAAACTTTCTAACGCCGTGCCCGCCTATAGCGAGGTGTCCGAAGAGGTCGTGGATGCGCTCGTCCATTCGAGCTCTCTGCCGTTGCTTGTTGCCGCAATTGCATTTTCGATCTGGGGCGTATCGGTCTATCTGCGCTGTTTGGACTATGTGTTGCGCCGCCGCCTTGTTGCCATCGCCACCATCTGCGCCCTGTGGATGATCGAAGTCATTCTCAAGTACAAGTCGTTCACGCCGTTCTATGCCACCGTGCTGTGGTACCTGTACTACGTGCCCATGACGCTCATTCCGCTGCTCTACCAGTTGTGTGGTTTGCGCCTTGCGGGTCTGGAGCAACACCGCCTGGGTCGCCGCTACTGCGCTGCGCTGTGGATTGTGGCCATCCTGCTTATCGGATTTGTGCTCACCAACGATTTTCACCAGCAGGTCTTCCGCTTTGACCGTACAAGCGACACCTGGAGCAACGATTACACGTACGGCTGGGGTTATTTCGCCGTCTTAGTGTGGACGGCCTTTAACTTTGTGGCCTTTTTTATCCTGGTGGGCCGGTCCTCGTCCTTTCGCATCCAACGTTTCTCGGGCACGGCGGCGCTCGTGCTGCTGGGCGGCGCGTTCTTTGCCATCTCATATGCGTTGCGCGTGCCCTGGGCATGGAGGCTCAACTTCTCGCTCATCTATTGCGTCTTGTGTGTGGTGGCGATGGAAATCTGTCTCGATTGCGGTGTCATTCCGTCATATCACGACATCGCCGGCATCTTCGACACCTTGCCGCTTGACCTCAAAGTTCTAACGCGCGACCTGCAGGAAGTCTATGCCACGCCGGTGTCGAAGCCAATGCCGGCGGGCGTGTGCGAAGAGCTGCGAGCCCAGGAGCACGGACACGCCCATGCCTTTGCCGTGGCGTCCAATCCCGATGTAATGTATCGCGCCTTTCCGCTGCTGGGTGGATCGGCGCTGCTTGCCCAAGACGTGTCGGAGCTCAACGAGCTCAATCGCGAACTAGCGCATCGTCGCATGGAGCTGCAGCGCCAAAACGAGCTGCTTGCCGCCGACTACGACCTTAAGACGCATTTGGCAGATCAAGAGGCCGAGACCTTGCTGGTCCAAGACGTGGACCAGGCGCTTGCCCGCGCGCTCGAAGAGATGTACGACCTACTGAGCTCGCTGCCACCGTTGACCGACGAGGCATCTTCGCACGAGCGTTACTGCATGCTGCAACGCGCCAAGATGCTCGTCGCCTATTGCAAGCGCAAGGGGTCGCTCACGTTGGCACAGCACGGGGAGAGCGGTTTTGATCGCGACCGCATTCAGCTCATTGCCAACGAGCTCGCGAGCGACCTGCGCACCATCGACGTCGATTGCGCCTCGATTATCGCCATACGGCGCCCGATGCACGCCAGTGCGGTAAGCGCGCTGTACGACTGCGTATATGACTTTGCGTTTTTTGCCTACACCACTACTCGACCGGCACTTATGTATCACTTGAGCGATCACGACTCGTGCAGCGTGGAGTTGCGTGCCACGCTCTTTTCCAATGACGAGAAGGATTTGTCGCAGACGCCCGCCGCGCGTGAGCTCGAGAGCGCGCTGCAAGGGCGTAACGTGGCGTACCGTCTTGAGGGCGAGCCCGGTCAGCTGCGCATGATCGTCTTGATGCCGCAGGCGGGTGAGTGACCATGCAGATTCCGCTCATCCTTCCTCAGATTGTCGCGCTCGATGTCGTCTTTGCCCTGGCGGCATGCCTGCAGACAATTCACGTTCCACTCATCGCGTCGCGTCGCACGTCCTATAACCGCAAGGTGATTTGCGCTTACGAGGCGAGCCTCGTGCCTCACCTGATGATTTCGGCGCTTATCTTGTTCGCGTCGTCTGGCTCGTATCTGATGGCGCCGCTTGACGTTTGCGCCAGGGCAATGGGCGGAGCGTTGTGGCTCAATGCTGCGATTTTTGCCTATGGCGTGATGCTTATGGTGCACTATCGTCGCCCCGTCATGCTGGTCGAGCTGCTGCTTGTTGCCGCCGTTACACCGCCGGTGGTTTTTGCCATGGGCTCGGCGTGGACCGTTGTCCTCATCGCAGAAGGAGCGTTCTTCCTATTCCGCTCCATCGCGGCGCTCTTGATGGACGTTCGCAACCGTCAGGAGGATATCACCGCGTTCTCGACGATCGAAACCATCAACGTGATTCCCGTGGGCATCCTGTATCTGGACCCGAGGGGCCGTCCGCTGCTCATGAACCGCTGCATGCGCAAAAACCTGGTGGAGCTTCATATGCCCACCGATCTACGCGACATGAGCAGCACATGGAACGACCTGCGCAAACTCAGTATGCAGACGCCCGAAAGCAGCGCTAATCGCGCCCATATCGACCTTGACCGCTTTGGTAGGGATCGCGCCGTGGTCGAGACCTCTCCTTCCGAGATTCGTCTGTTCGTGCGTGACTCCGTTACAGTCTCGGGCCGTCCGTTCGAGCGCGTCGTCGGCCTGGACGTGACGGAATACGCACATGCCTACGACCGCCTGGCGCAAGCCAATCATCTGCTTGAGCTTGCGGGGCAAGAGCTCCAGGCCCAGATCGAAGAAGTCAAAAAGGTTGCCGACAATGCGGCCTACCTGCGCATGCGTTCCCGCGTGCACGATGTGATCGGCCAGCGCCTGTCCATCCTCCATCGCTATTTGGAGGAGGGGCGCCTGGACGACGAGTCGCTCGAGCAGATCGATCCGTTGCTGCGCTCGATCACCGTCGACCTGCGCAGTGGCGGGGCCAGTGAGCCGGCGGAGCAGCTGGGTGATATCGTCCACGCTTTTGGCCTGGTGAGCGTGCAGATCGATGTTGAAGGTGTGCTGCCTGAGGACGCGCGTGTCGCCGCCGCATTTTTGCAGATTATCCGCGAGGCATCGACCAATGCCACCAAGCATGCGCAGGCGCATCGGGTCCATGTGCGCTTGTGGCAGGAGGGGACGGATGCTGACGCCGTCGCGCGCATGACGATTTCTAACGACGGGTCCCCGGCCCCCGTATCGTATCGCGAGGGAACGGGTATCCCAGGTATGAGGCATGTCGCACAAGATCTGGGTGGCAGCCTGGATGTCCACGCCACCCCGCCCTTTACGCTTACGGTATCCATTCCGCTTAACGCCAACGACACGTCCCAAAGGAGAAACTCATGATCCGCGTGTTAATTGTCGAAGATCAGGCCATCCTGCGCGAGAGCCTGGCGCGCTCCGTTGGCGACCAGCCCGATATGACCGTCGTCGCCGCGATCGCCGATGCCTCCGAGGCCTTGGGTGTCGCGCTCAAGGAGCGCCCGGACATGATACTGATGGACGTGTGCACCGAACACGATTCAAACGGCATCGTGGCGGCGGCGCGCATCAAGGAGCAGCTGCCCGAGTGTCGCATCATTATCATGACCGGCATGCCCGAGATCACCTTTGTCGATCAGGCCCGCGAGGCGGGCGTCGATAGCTTTGTGTACAAGAACGTCGGTATCGACGAGCTGTTCGCCGTGATGCGCTCCACGCTGGCGGGTTATTGCACGTTTCCCAAGCCGCCTGAGAGCATTTTTTCGGGCACGGCGGCCCTCGACGATGTCGAGCTGTCGATTTTGCGCCTTGCCTGCGAGGGCAAGAGCCGTCGGGAGATTGCGGCCGAGCTGTTTATGAGTGAGGGCACCATCAAGCGCCGCATCTCGGAGATCCTGAGCAAGACCGGCTACGACAACATCATGCGCCTGGCCGTGCATGCGGTGACCGAAGGCAGCATCGTCCCCAATATGGAGCGCCCGTAGTCGGTGCGCCGACCGTGCTCCAACGCCAAAGATAGGCCGCCCGCCGTTTTGCATCAGAAAACGGCTGGCAGTCTGCTTGTGCGAGCGGTGCTGTCGGCGCAAGGCGGCGGGGCCGCAGGATCAACTCCTGCGGCCCCGCCTGACATGTGCGCGGATGTGTCCGCCAATCCGCGGCTGATGTACGTGCCGTTACGCGATGGTTGCGCTGTAGGAGGCGACGTCCTCGTAGGAATCGGTCAGGTAGGCGTCGATGCCGATGGTCGTGTTGACCAGGTCGTCAAGGCTGTCGAGCTCGCCGCTCGAGAACGTGAATTCCTCGGTGGCGCTGGTGCCGGGCATCAGGTTAGCCGAGAACCAGGGTTCCTTCATGGTGCCGTTGACGTTGGTCTTGCCGGAAGGAGCGTAGAAGGTCAGGTCCTTGTCGCTCTTGTTGGTGATGTTGACGACAAAGCCGATGTCGCCCCAGTCGTCCTTGAACTTCTCGGTGATGGTGATGGTGCACAGATCGTCATCGGCGACGGTGACGGCGGGGGAGATTTCGACGTTCTGGACATCGTCGTCTTCGACGGCCTCATCGATCTCCTCTTCCTTCTCGGCCGCCTCGCGATCCTTCTTCACCGTACCGGACAGGTCCTTGTCGGACTTGGTAAAGACAAGATTGCCGTCATCTTCTTCGAGGATGAGTTTGCCGTCCTTGAGCTTCATGTCGTGCGACTCATCTTCGGCGGTGATGGTTACGGTGGTGGCGTCCTTTGCCTCCCATTTAAGGTCGACGACTTCAAGGAACAGGTCGAGGGCGCCTGTACCGTCCTCATCGAGAATCAGGACGCAGTGGACACCCCAATCCTCGAGCATCTTCATGTACTCATCGGTCAGCTCTTCGCCATCCACGGTTCCACCCGAGAGTTCCCAGCTGCCGACGAAGTTGGCCTTGGGGTCTTTGCCGCCGCCGCTGCAGCCCGTCAGGGCAAAGGCGAGCGCCAGGACGCATGTCAGAAATGCGAGTACGGACTTTTTGAACGTTGTCTTCATGGTGTCCTCCTTTATCGAACGAAACCCATAGAAGCAAATGCGGGGGTGGCGGATCCCCCGCCAATTACCAGATAGAGGGGCTAGGGCCGGGGCGTTCCGCAGTTGCTGCAGAACTTGCCGCCGTTTTCGCTGCCGCAGTTGGGGCAGAACCACTTGGCCGGTGCCGGGGCGGGTGCGGGACTACCGCACTCGGAGCAGAACTTGCCGGTGTTGGTGGCGCCGCAGCTGCAGGTCCATGCGCCGGCCGCAGGTGCGGCGGTGGGTGCCGGTGCGGGAGTCGGAGCCGGCTGCGGGGCAGCCTGCTGCTGTGCCTGACCGGCGGCGAACAGCTGGCTAGCGTTCATGCCGCCCATGCCACCTGCCATGCCCATGCCCATAAAGCCTGCCATCGCGCCGTTGGGGTTGGCGGCTGCCGCGCGCATTGCGTCGCTCTGGGCGCTGGCAATGTTGGCGGCTGCCATGGTGGGATCGCGCATGACCGCGGCCTTCTGCAGGTCCTTGATCATCTGCTCGTCTTCTTGCGAGGCGGCGATGGAGTTGACGCCAAAGCTCACAATCTCGACACCACGCAGGTCGCGCCAGTCGGCAGAGAGGACCTCGTTGAGCGCGCGGGCGAGCTCGGTGGTGTGGCCGGGGATGGCGCTGTAGCGGATGCCCATCTCCGAGATCTTGGCAAAGGCGGGCTGCAGGGCGGTGAGCAGCTCGGACTTAAGCTGGCTGTCGATCTTGTCGCGCGTGTAGCTATCGGTCACGTTGCCGCATACGTTGGTGTAGAACAGCAGCGGGTTGGTGATGCGGTACGAATACTCGCCGTTGCAGCGCACGGAGATGTCGACGTCCAGGCCAATGTTGTTATCGACCACGCGGAAGGGCACGGGCGAGGCGGTGCCGTACTTGTTGCCGATGATCTCCTTGGTGTTGATGAAGTAGACGCGCTGGTCCTTGCCCGCGTCGCCGCCAAAGGTAAAGCGGCTGCCGATATTGGCGAAGGTCTCCTTGATGGAATCGCCCAGGTTGCCGCTAAAGACGCTCGGCTCGCTGCCGGTATCGAAGACAAACTCACCGGGCTCCAGCGCGACTTCGATGATCTTGCCGTTTTGCACCACGAGCATGCCTTGTCCGTCGTTGACGGCGATGACCGAGCCGTTGGAGATGACGTTGTCCTCGCCGCGCGTGTTGGAGCTGCGGCCACCGGTACGTTTGCTGCCCTTGCAGGCCAAGACGTCAGCAGGCATCGATTCGCAGTAGATAAATTCCTTCCACTGGTCGGCCATGACGCCGCCGGCAGCTCCCAATCCAGCTTTCAAGAGTCCCATGGTGATCTTCCTTTCTCGTCAAAGGCCGGGTGGTATTGGTTGGATTGCTTAGTCGTCCTTGTCGTCTTTCATGACAACGGTGGTCTCGGTGTGGCTGAAGGTGTCGTGCTTCTCGGTCAGGTCGAGCTCGCCACAATACTCATCGGCATGGGTTGCTTCGTTGGCCGTCTTGAGCTGGCCTACCAGTAGCACGTCTCCGATAATCACGATGATCAGCGGCGCGATGATGTTGATGAGGATGCCCTCGATATCAAAGGTGAGGTAGTCCGGATCGAAGGCGTTCTCTCCCATAAAGAGGATCTGGGAGAGGATAAATCCGATCACAAAGAACAGCACCGAGGCAATAGCGAGCTTGGGCTTGGAGCAGGGGAGCTCGCCGACCAAGCGGCCGGTCTGGCCGTTCATGGCAAACAGGTAGCTCTTGCCGTTCCACGAGGTGGAAAGCATCCAGACGGGGAACAGGGCGTAGTCGCTGTCTTCCCAGGTGTAGTCGAGCTGCTTGCTTTCGACCGTGGCATCGTCGTATTCGTCGACGACGGTCTCGCGCAGGGCCGAGATCGTGCTTTCTTCCATGCGGCGCTCGGCGCGCGCCTTGCAGGTCTCGCAGTCCTCGTCGTAACGGTTGGCGATGTAGCCGGGCATATATGCGACCGAGAACGGGCGCAGCGCGTCGTAGTCAAACGGCTCGATGGCGTCCATGTGGCCGTCGGGCATCTTGGACGATCCGTCGACGGGCACGCGCTTAAACGAGATATTGCCCTTGCGATAGGCATCGTAGTGGTCGGTGGTCGTGACGGTGCGGTCGGATTCCTCGGTCACGGTCTCGTTGGTCGCGTCAAAGTACACTTCGCCGTCAACGCGGGCACCGTAGAGCCAAAACGGCACGTAGACACCTTGGACCTCGTCGATGTGGTTGCCGGTGACAAAGCTCTTGGGCAGCAAGATCTTGCCCTTGTAGTGTTCCTTGAGTGCGGCCGTGACGTCATCGCGCCCGAGCTTAAATGGAATCACCAGGTCGGGCGAGAAGTCGCCCGAAAGCTGACCGGGCGCTACGGCGGAGTTGCCGCAGTACGGGCAGGTGGTGACGGCGACGGTGCCGTCGGACACGAGCTCGGCGCCGCACGACGAGCAGATGTAACCGGCGTTTTGAGCCAGCTCCTGCACGGCATCGTCGACAGCAGGCTTGGGGGCCGCGGCTGCGGCATCGGCTTTGGCATCTGCCTTGTCCTGGCGCTCGCGATAGAGGGCCTCGACTTCTTCGACTTCAAAGCGCGAGTCACAGTAGTCGCAGACGAGCTTTTGCTCGGCACTGGCAAAGTGAAGGGGACCGCCACACGCGGGGCACTGATAGTTGACGCTCTCGAAGGCCATGATCGGTCCTTTCGCTGCCGGAGGCTATGCGCCGATGGCGCCGCCGCAGTATTCGCAGCGCCCACTGGCATCGGGAATGGTGGTTGCACCGCAGAAGGGGCAGGTGACCGCGGTCTTGGGGGCCTTGGCGGCCACGACGCTGTCACGCGTTTCCTGGCGCAGCTGCACCAGCGCGTCGCGGACCTCGGTTGCCTGGCGCTTGGCCTCGCGGTATTCGATGGAGCCGCGCTGATCGATGGTGGAGTCGTTTACGCGCAGGTTGATTTCGGTAAAGTACGGCGTGTTGACGTGGATGGTCAGGTTAAAGTCGTAATCCAGGTCGTAGCGCGGCGGGTTGTAGCTCTCGCGCTCGCCGTCCTTGGTCTCGTGATAGATCTCGGTGCGCTGCTCGTCGATATCCATATCGCAGCCGAGTACCTGAGAGAACTCGATGATGTCGGGATTGGCGTCGCGCCAGCGGCTCTGCGAAGTGATGATCAGCAGGCCCGCGTCCTCATCGAGCATAATATTGGTGCGCCCGGCAGAAAGCGTGCGCGTAGGGTTGAATGAGGCCAGGCGTTCGGCATTGGCCTCGCGGTAGGCGAGTTGCTCGCGGATATCGTCCGCGGTGCTGGAGCGATAGCCGTGAAAGTAGGGGGAGAGCTTGCCGGCGCACTCTTTGCACAGGTAGCCTTCATTGATTTTTGTCTTACCTAGAAGTCCCAGCTCGGTACCGCAAATCGCGCACTCTTTCTTCTCGAACATCTTGTCAAAGAAGCCCATGGCTGCCTCCCATCAACAGGTAGCGTGTGTCACTTTTGATGATGGGGGAGTGCGCGATCCTTCGCGATACCCAGATGGCTCAAGGAGTCTCCACAACTGGGACACATGGCCCATTTTTTGATTGGACGCCGGGGACACTCTTCGGCCACTCATTGGGGACGCACTTAAATGAGTGGTAGTTGGAGACACTCCTGGCCGAGCTAGAGATCGCGCGTGCCCCTCTGGGCCCTGCGGCTCAAAATCGCGGCGTGATGTGGACGGCCGGGGTCGAATTTGCAGCATTTCGAGCTCAGCTTCAATATTGAGACTGGTTCTTTATTAAAATAGATTTCCAGACAATTGAGCGGCTGGGGGTTAACCATGAGGGGCATGGGAGACACAACCGCATATTTGCGTCGGGGCATTCGGGAGATTATATGCCTGGCGCTGTTCTTCTTCACGTTTTTGGCGTGCGAGTATCTTTTTGATGTGCGCATGGCCGAGTTCGTGTCTCCGAACGAGGTCGTTATTCATGAGAGCCTTGTCATCGGCGCGAGCGTGATTGGCTTTTTTGTGCGTCCCATTCTGTACTATCGCCGTCCCCATGTTATCGACGCAACGAGTGACGTCACGGGCGTTTTGCTGGTGGCGGCATTGCTGCTGTTGATTATGGCGGTTCAGGTTGAGGTGGTAATTGCCGGCGGTTTGGTGGCGTGCTGCGCGCTGGGCTACTGCGGATCGACTGCTCATGCAAATTTTGCGAGGCGCTTTGCGCGAACGCCCTGCTTGGCGCGCGCCGCCGCACTTTCTTACGCCATGGGCGTTCTGGTGCAGGTTCTCAACCACATGGTGATGCCTGTCGGCATTCCTCAGCAGGCTGTTCTGGTCGTCTGTGCGATCGCGCAGGTGGCGTTGCTCCACGGTGCCCGACGCGCCAAGCTGCGCGACGAGTCCGACCCCAACTTTGAACCCAGTGCTGCCGGGCTTTCGGTAGATGCTCTGGAATATGGCGCCAAGTGGCATGACGATCCCGAGGCAAAGGCGGCATTCCGTCGCGCCGTAGTTCGCCTGACCGTGGCGACGGCGTATCTTTCCAGCGTATTCACCGCTCTCAACGCGGGCTTCACGACCTTGCATGCTGTCGGAGCCGTCGATTTGGGCGATTGGCCGCGCCTGCTGCTTGTCGTGAGCTCGTTGGTCGCTGGCGCACTATTTGACCTGCACGGCCGCTCGTATATGAATATCGGCATGACATGTGCCGCCATACTGTCCACGCTTTCGTTCTTTGTGCTCATCGTCGATGGCAATGGCGGCAACGAGCTTGCTGCCACGATCATCTTTTATCTGGGCTCGGGCTTTTTCGTGGTGTTCTTTACCACAAAATATGCCGCCGTCTCGCTCTATGCGCGCTGGTCATATTTTTGGCCGTGCATGGGTCGCGTCGTCAACAACGTGTGCTCGATGCTCGTGACGGCGCCGGCGGTGGCGATCATCTCGAGTCAAAACGTGCTGGCTGCGATCGGTGCGGCGCTCGTGATGTTTGTGGGCATTGCGATTACGCTGCTGGGGCAGTTGGGGCAACGAGCCGATGATGCCGTGATGCAGGATGGCCTGCCACTTGCCACCGACGATCTTGGTGGGAATCTTGCGCCCACGTGCTCCGACCCCGAGCCCGTGGAGGCAGCGGAGCTCACGTCCGATGAACGCCTTGATGCCTTCGTCGCCACCTTTGGGCTTACAGAGCGCGAGCGCGATATTCTTGAGGTCTTGGTCGTTTCGGACCAGAGCGTTCAGGACATCGCCACAACGCTTTTCCTTTCGCGCTCCACGCTCTATCGTCACATTTCCTCGATCAACAAAAAGACCGGCACCGCCTCGCGTGTAGCCCTTATCAACTTCTTCTGGTCCTGGACACCCAAGGACTAGCTAATCTCCCAATAAGTCGCGGTGGAATAGTCCCTAAATTAAAGTCACGGGGCTTTAAACAGGAACTATTCCACCGCAACTGCTGGGGGGATAGACTGCGGCGGCGGCAGAGGCAACGGCAGCGGCGTTGGTAGCTGTGGTAGTGGCAACGGCAGCTGGCAGGGTGTTTTCCGTCTTCTTGCTACAGCAGCTCGCCGTGGCGGGCAATGTAGCGGCGCTTTGCCAGTTGGGTGAGCGCGATATAGGCGGTAACGATGCCAATGAGCAGCCCAAAAAAGCTCGTGGGCAGCGGCATGAGGCCGAGCGCATCGGCGATGGGGCTTGCCGGCAGCCAGGTGACGAGCGCCAGACCCAGCACGGTGAGAACGCACAGTGCGGGCGCGGCGTGGTCGCGCGGGCTCGGCAGATGCGGGGAGCGCAGCATGTGGACCACGAGTGTCTGCGACCACATGGACTCGACAAACCAGCCGCTCTGGAAGAGTGCGGCAAAGGTCGCCATACCCGCGACGTCGCCCGCGGCGGCAAGCTCGGGCCAGCTTGCATCCACGGCGGCGGGGCACACGACAAAGAAGAGCGCGGCGAAGGTCACGATGTCAAACAGCGAGCTCACGGGGCCCAGCTCGAGCATAAAGCCCTTGATGGACGCGGCGTCCCAGGCACGCGGGCGGGCAGTCCAGGCGTCATCGACGGTGTCCCACGGCAGTGCGATGCACACGATCTCGTAGACCAGCGACAGCAGTACCAGCTGCAGGGCGCTCATGGGCAAAAACGGCAAGAACAGGCTCGCGACGGTCACGGACAGCACGTTGCCAAAGTTGGAGCTCACCGTGGTCTTGAGGTACTTGAGCAGGTTGCCGTAAGTGCGGCGGCCTTCGATGATGCCGCGCTCGAGCACGCCCAGGTCCTTCTGAAGCAAGATGATATCGGCGGATTCCTTGGCAATATCGACGGCCGAATCGACCGAGATGCCGCAATCGCTCGCACGCATGGCGGCGGCGTCGTTGATGCCGTCGCCCATAAAGCCCACGGTGCGGTCGAGCATCTCGCGCATGACACGTACCAGGCGCGCCTTCTGCAGCGGCGAGAGCTTGGCGAAGAGGTGGGTTTTCTCGGCGCGCTCGGCAAGTTCGGCGTCATCGAGCGTATCGATCTCGGAGCCGAGCAAGACGTTGCTCGCATCGATACCAATCTGCTCGCAGACGGTGGCGGCGACGCGGTCGTTGTCGCCGGTTAGGACCTTGACCGCCACGCCCTTGGCCTCGAGGGTGGCGACGGCGCCCGCGGCACTTGCTTTGGGCGGATCGAGGAAGGCCAAAAAGCCCATCAGCACCATGTCGCACTCGTCGGCGATGCCAAACTCGCCCACGCAGCGCGGATTGGTCTTCTGCGCCACGGCAATTACGCGTAGGCCCTCGGCGTTAAGTCCGGCGATCTGCTTGCGAATCTGGGCGAGCTTCTCGTCGGTGAGCGGCTGAGCGATGCCATCGATCTCGACAAAGGAGCAGATCTCGAGCATTTCCTCGGCGGCGCCCTTGGTAACCATCTGGGTTTTGCCTTGGGCGTCGGCGACAACTACGCTCAGGCGACGGCGCGAGAAATCGAAGGGAACCTCGTCGACCTTGGTGTAGCGGTCGCGCAGACTCTGGCCCAGCATAGAATCGGGCACGACGGTCGAGGGCGTCACATCGGCACGGTCGATTACGGCCAGGTCGATAAGATTTTTGAGGCCGGTCTGGAAGAAGCTGTTCAAAAACGCATGGCGCAGCACGCGCGCGTCCTCGTTGCCATCGGTGTTGAGGTAGCGCTCGAGCACGATGCGGTCTTCGGTGAGGGTGCCGGTCTTGTCGCAGCACAGGACGTCCATCGCTCCGAGGTTTTGAATCGCCGGCAGCTCCTTGACGATAACCTGGCGACGGGCGAGGTCCTTGGCGCCCTGCGACAGGCTCGTGGTCACGATGACGGGAAGCATCTGCGGCGTGATGCCCACGGCCACGCTCGTGGCGAACAGCAGCGCGTCGATGACGTTGCCCTTGGTGGCGGCGTTGATGGCAAAGACGGCCGGCGCCATAACGAGCATCAGGCGCACCAGCAGCATGGAGACGCTCGAGACGCCGCGGTCAAACGCGCTCTTTTCGCCGCGCCCGTTGAGCATCTTGGCGATGCCGCCCAGGTAGGTGTCCGAGCCGGTGGCAACGACAAGCGCCATGGCGGCGCCGTTTTGCACGGAGGTGCCGGTAAAGACGATGTTCTTGCAGGCAGAGAGTGGCAGTGCGGAGCCGTCGGCGCCCTCGACGACGGTGACGGCGGTGGTCTTCTCGACGGCCTCGCTCTCGCCGGTGAGTGCGGACTCGATCACAAACAGGTCGCGCGCGGTGATGATGCGGGCGTCTGCTGGCACCATATCGCCGGCAGAGAGACGGATTACATCGCCGGGGACGAGCTCGTCGAAGGGGATCTCGATGCGCTCGCCGTCGCGCAGGGCGGTGCAAGTGTTGGAGACCAGGTCCTTGAGGGCCTCGGCCGCATTGCCGCTGCGGGCTTCCTGGATAAACTTCATGCCGCCCGATACCAGCAGCATGATGCCGATGACGATGACCGTGGAGGGGTCGCGCTGCGGCTCGGGTGCGGCGAGCACGTCGATGTAGAGCGAGACCAGTGCGAGCGCGGCGAGGATGCCGGCGAAGGGATCGATGAACGCGTCGGCGATGCGGCGGGCGAGCGTTTTGGTCGTTGCCTCGATGGTGTTGGGGCCGACGGCGTTCAGGCGCTCAGTTGCCTGCTCGACGGTGAGGCCGTTTGCCGTGGCGTCAAGCAGTACGAGGGCGTCCTCGGCACTATGGGTGGCGGCGAATATGGTGTTCTTGGACAGGCCGGTATGAGCGGCAGGGCGCGCCGTGCGGCGGCGCTTGGAGATGGCTTCGAGTACCGTGACGGTTTTGAGCATCAGCATAGGGTCCTCCTTGTTGAGGGGAGTTAGCGTACGTGTCGTATTTGCTTCAAAAAACCTAGATGTCGCTCACGTCAAGCTCTTGAGCCCACAAAGGGTGCAGCGCGCCTTTGCGGTGGTTTTGGCGATCTGCCGGTGGCGTTTATGCGTGTGCGGAGTCCTCGCGGCGTGCCGAGGGCGACATGCAGGTTTTTCGACTAGGACTGCCTTCCATGGCACACCTCCTAAAGGCTGAGCGCAGCGCGCTTTGGGTATCTCGTACCCCTTTTTAATCCGCCCGTATTCTTGATGAGGGGGTTTGACATGTCAACCCCATTGTTCGGAAAACCATTCCCCCTGACAAAGCCTTTACAGAATGCCGTGGCCCCAAAGCGCGCCCGCATCGACGCTTCGCCTGCGCTAAACTGGAAGGCACGTACGCGATTACGAGAGGAGCCCGCATGGAGGCTTACAAGCAAGAGTTCATCAAGTTTATGGTCGAGTCCGACGTTCTTAAGTTCGGCAGCTTTACGCTCAAGAGCGGCCGTCAGTCCCCGTTCTTTATGAACGCCGGCGCTTACGTGACGGGCTATCAGCTCAAGAAGCTGGGCGAGTATTACGCCCAGGCCATCCACGATAACTTTGGCGACGACTTTGACGTGCTGTTTGGACCGGCCTACAAGGGTATTCCGCTGGCCGTCGTGACCGCAATTGCCTACCACGAGCTGTACGGCAAGGAGGTCAAGTACTGCTGCGACCGCAAGGAGGCCAAGGACCACGGTGCCGACAAGGGTAACCTGCTGGGCTATGAGCCCCAGGACGGCGACCGCGTGGTCATGGTCGAGGACGTCACCACCAGCGGTAAGTCCATCGACGAGACCTATCCCAAGGTCAAGGCTGCTGCCGATGTCGAGATCAAGGGCCTGATCGTGTCCCTCAACCGCATGGAGGTCGGCAAGGGCGGTGTGACCACCGCCCAGAAGGAGATCGAGGCCAAGTACGGTTTCCCCGTCGCGAGCATCGTCTCCATGGCCGAGGTCGTCGAGACCCTCTATAACCACGAGATCGACGGCAAGGTTGTCATCGACGACGAGCTCAAGGCCGCCATCGATGCCTACTACGAGCAGTACGGAGCTCAGGAGTAGTTACGGCGTTTTACCAAACGCCGTAACCGGTCGACGCTGCGCGGGCCGCATTTGGACAATCTGACGTTCAACTTCAAGGGCGCGACCAGAAGGTCAGCGCCCTTTTGTTTCACGTCACCTTGTCACAAATGCGACCCGCTCGCTGTCCGTTCTCTACCTGCGGCGTCGTCTTGCTCCGAATGCGGCCCGTTCGCTGTCGTTGCCGAAACATCGGCGTTGCCGGACTAGTCATTGGGGACGTTCATAAATGACTACTCAGGAATGAGCGTGGATAATCTCCCGTTTTTGGCCTGTGTGCGGGCTCAAAGTGGGAGATTATCCGCGCTCGTTAGATAGACGTCCGAAAATCCACGCTCATTCGGTTAGCGCAGGGGCAAGCTGCTTTTCGCCATGGTGCCACACGTGAGCCTGGCCTCCTGTGTCAGATTCTAATAACGAGTTTCCGGAATAAATAGTTATTAGAGTTGAAACGGCCGACCTAATGACGAGAAGTTGTTATTAGGTCGGCCGTTAGTCATTGGGGATGTTCTTAAATGACTACTTGAGTCCCGGGAGGCGGGTGTGGGGGAACGAGCGCTCCAGGAATTCGGAGCAGTGGGCGTAGTCTTTGGCGAAGTAGCTGCTGTAGAGCGAATCGAGTACGTATTGCACGGCGATGTGGCTTGCGAACTGCGTGATACGATGCGTCATGCTCTCGTGATCGCTCACCGTAAGGTAGGCGGCAAAGCCGGGGTGAATGCGCGCGCAGTAGGGCGTGCCGATGACGATGACTGGGACGTTCCGGCTGCTGAGGATCGGCAAGATTTCCTTGAGGTTGGGCGCAAGGCCGCTGTAGGAGATAACGATCGCCGCGCGGTCTGAATCCGAGGTAAGCGCCGTGCGCACCTGTGCCTCGATGTTGCCGTAGCATGTGGCGCTCTTGCCGGCCGAGAGCAGGCGGTCGCGGAACATTCCCGCTGGATAGAGGTTGTGCGAGCCCGTGTAGATGTCGACCTGTCGGGCGTTCGCGATGAGCTTGGCGGCATGGTCAAGTTGCGTGGGGTCGAGCAGCTCCTGCGTTTCGGCCAGCGTGGTCTGGTAGAGCCCCTCCATGCGCTCCATGACCTGCGCAGGGGTGGACGTAGCGTCGAAGGGAAAGTTGATGTCCACGTCGCGGCGGTTTCCTGCCTCGGTCGCCAGGCGGATGAGCTCGACCTTGAGATCTTTGAATCCCTCGAGGCCGAGCTTTTTGCAAAAACGGTGCACGCTCGCAACAGAAACGTTGGTGCGCGCGGCAAATTCCTTAATAGAAAGCCCGCGGATGTCCTCGCCGATGGCAAGGGCTGCAATGCCGAGTTGTTGCTCGGTGGGGGTGAGGCCCTGCGCCTCGGTAATCTTGCGTTTGATATCCATGCGAACTCCCGCATTCGCTAAACCGGCTAAAAGGGGACAGGCTTATTCTGGCACGTTTCGGTCGGTATCAGGAAGTGTCAGGGACGGGGCGGCGGCAGGACTCGAGAGCGAAAAGAAGTATCGGGTTTGGCGTGCCCGCTTCTGCCCGTCCCGCGCGTGGGCGATACTCGGCTTATCGAACCGCGATGCAAAGGAGATGCTCATCCCACGAGCACTACCGGGAAGGGCTCGCGATTCGAGTCCCCACCTTAGCATTTGAACCATTTGGCACTATAATTACCGTAGGCATGCGCACAACGTTGCGCTTAATCAAGAGGAGAAAACGTATGGGTCTGTTTGATATGTTCAAGAAGAAGGCTGAGCCCGCGGCTGCCGCTGCTCCGGCCTCCATCTCTGCTTCTGCCGGCGCCGACGTGCTGTGCTCGCCCGTCAAGGGCAAGGTCATCAAGATGGCCGACGTGCCCGATCCCGTCTTTGGCGGCGAGGTTCTGGGCAAGGGCTGCGCCGTGTGGCCCGAGGACGATCTGGTCTACGCTCCCTGCGACGGTAAGGTGACCGTCACCATGGGTCACGCCGTGGGTCTGCAGTCCGATAGCGGCATCGAGGTTCTGGTGCACGTTGGCGTCGATACCGTCAACATGAACGGCGATGGCTTCGAGGGCTTCGTCAAGGCCGACGACGTTGTGAAGGCTGGCCAGCCCATACTCAAGATCGACCGCGCCAAGATCGCCGCTGCCGGTTACAAGGACTGCGTCGTCGTGGCCGTGTCCAACACCGCCGAGTTTGCCGATGTCGAGCTCACCGTTGAGGCAGAGTCCGCCGTCGCCGCCGGTGACGCCATCGTCAAGGTCGTCCGCAAGTAAACTGCGGCGTCCAAAGGATGTGCAAGGGTGGTCGGGTTTTCCGGCCACCTTTTTTATTGCACCGTGGGGAAGCGTTTTATTGCACGTTGGGCGGGCTTGCAAACCGTTCGGACGCTAAAACGAACCGACCACGCCTTCGCGTTGCCGAGGGTGTTCATAAGTGGATAGTATGGGCTTACTTATTACAACGTGTGCCGCGTCCGGGAAGCGCGGTGCCGCTCATTGGGAGGAACAACATGAAAAAGAAGCTGCTGCTTGCGCCCCTCATGGCCGTCTTGGTTGCATGCGTGGTCGTGCTTTCCGGCTGTGGAGGTCCTTCGGTTGAGGAGCTCATCACCGAGGATCTTACGACGCAGTTTGACGAGGTCAAGAACGGTGGCGACGACTTCCTCTCTGGTCTGGAGGAGGCTTCGGGCGACGAGTTCGAGCAGCTGGGTATCGATCCCAAGGAGTATGCCAAGACCTATCTCGAGGGCTTTGACTACAAGATCGGCGACGTGACGGTCGACGAAGACAAGGGTGTCGCGACCGCCGAGGTCTCTATCACATGCAAGTCTATGAACAAGATCGTCGAGGACTTCTCCACCCAGTATCAGGAGAAGGTCGCTGCGCTTGACACGGTTCCTTCCGATGACGAGCTGTACAAGATGGCCGGTCAGGTTATGGTCGATGTGACCAAGGCCACCGAGCCCAGGAAGACCACGGTTATCTTCAAGTACACCTGCAACGACGACGGCGAGTGGTCTGCCGACGACTCCGTCAACTCCGAGATGATGGATGCAATGCTGAGCTAGGGGGTTACGGCGTTTTACCAAACGCCGTAACTGCTCGACGCTGCAAGCCCGCCAGAGCGGCAATCTGCCTTTCAACTTCGGCGGCATGACCAAAAGGTCAATGCCGCCTTGTTTCAAGGCACCTTGCTCGCTCTGGCGGGCTTTCGCTGTCGTTGCCAAAACAACGTCGTTCCCTTGGCTGGCTTAAAGTGGCGCTTGTACCTGTGGCGTTGCCATCGCTGCCGAAGGCGGCAGCTGGGGACGTTCCTTTTCTGCCGGCAGTTGGGGACACTCCTTGTGCCAGCGTTGCATCGATTGCTTGGGAAACCGTGACCCGGTTTTTGGCCGAATAGTGGGTCGCATTTTCCGGATGGGGTGGGTTGCGGAAAGTGCGACCCGGAATATTGCTCTGAAACGGGATGCGGTTTCCCTGATGCGCCTCAAACGGAAAGCATATCCCATTCCGGAGCTCCAAAACGGGATGCGCTTTCCGCGCGGAAGAATTGTCGCAGCTGCGTTAAGCAGTGTCGCTCGTTACTCGCCCAGAATCAGCGCCGCTAGCTCGTTCTGGGTGTCCACCACGTAGTCGGCGCCGGCGGACTCCAGCTCTGCGCGGCCGCGGAAGCCCCAGCTGACGCCCGCACTCTTAAGGCCGGCGTTGTGACCGGTCAGGATATCGACATTGGAATCGCCCACATAGAGCGTGGTCGACGGATCGGCGCCTAGCTCTTCCATCACATGCAGCGTAACAGGTGCCTCGGGCTTGGGCGGAAACGCATCGACGCGGCCCTGCACCAGCGCAAAGCGCTCGGAACCAAAATACTTCTCGATAAGCGGAGCCGCCGAGACGTGGTCCTTGTTGGTGAGCACGGCAAGCTGAACGCCCGCGGCGCGTAGGCGGTCGAGCATCTCGATCGTGCCGGCATAGGGGGCGGTGTGGTCCTCCTTGTGCTCGCCGTAGTAAGCCCTAAACTCGGCAAGCGCCTGCTCAAACATGCGGCCGTCGCCCGCATACTCGGCGGGCATAAAGCGCTCAACCAGCTTGAGCATGCCGTTTCCCACCTTGTAGCGGTACTCGTCTACGGCAAACGTGGGCCAGCCGTGCATCTCGCAGGTATGGTTGCCGGCGGCCGCCAGGTCCTCGAGTGTGTTGAGGATGGTGCCGTCCAGGTCAAAGATCACATGGGAAAAAGCTGCTGCCATAAAAACTCCCGTCATTGGGTTTAAAACGCACCCCATAATACTGGGCTTCCGCGTTGGGCGTGCTTGGAATCTGAACATCTCCAGGGGTATCAGGCCGCATCGCGCCGACCGTGTGGTTTCGCCCTAGCAAATTCTCGGCAGCTGCTCTCCCACGAGCATGTCGAGGATGCGGGTCGAGCCCCAGCCGGTGCGCACGCGCACGGCGGGATGGGCGCCCTCGGCAAGTGGCAGCACGCGACCGATGATGGCGGCATTCTCGCCGTAGCGGGCGGCGCGCATGGCGCTCAGCGCGGCATCGGCTTGCTCGGCCGGCACGACGGCAACCATCTTGCCCTCGTTTGCCACCTGCAGCACATCGTAGCCGAGCATTTCGCAGGCTGCCTGAACATCGGGGCGCACGGGCACATCGTCCTCGTCGATCTCCATGGCAACGCCGCTGGCCTGCGCAAACTCGTTGAGTGTGGACGCTAGGCCACCGCGCGTGGGGTCGCGAAAGCAACGCGTGCCGGGTGCTGCGGCCAGAACGTCGGCAATCAGGTGGTTGAGCGGTGCGGCATCGCTTTCGATCGTGCTCGAAAACGCCAAGCCCTCGCGTTGGCTCATGATGGCGATGCCGTGGTCGCCCAGCGTACCCGATACCAGAATGACATCGCCGGGCTGACAGTTGGTGCCGCTGAGCGCTACGCCCGCGGGTACCTCGCCCACGCCGGCGGTATTGATATAGACGCCGTCGGCCCCGCCGCGCTCGACCACCTTAGTGTCGCCCGTGATTATGGACACGCCCGCCTCATGCGCCGTTTCGGCCATCGTCTGCACAATCTGGCGGAGCTTATCCATGGGATAGCCCTCTTCAAGGATAAAGCCGCACGACAGGTAGCGCACGTTGGCGCCCGAGGTCGCGACGTCGTTAACGGTTCCGCACACGGCGAGGCGGCCGATGTTGCCACCGGGGAAGAACTGCGGCGAGACCACAAAGCTGTCGGTCGACATGGCTATGCGCCCGCTCGCGGGCAGCGCGGCGACGCCGGCATCGTTGCCTTCGAGCAGCTCGGGCGACCCAAACGCATCCAAAAAGACCTCATCGACGATGCGTTTCATCATCTGACCGCCAGAGCCGTGGCCCAACAGGACGGTGCTATCGGTGGCAGTACGGGACATATCGAAAACTCCAATCGTGGGTGGAATTATATGGGTGAGGTGCAGCGTCGACCGGTCCGCCGTTCGTTAGAACGGCGGAACCCATTAGCCTCGGTAGCGGAAATATGCTGCGCAGCTGCCCTCGGAGCTCACCATGCACGGGCCGACGGGGTGCTCGGGCGTGCAGGTGCGGCCAAAGAGCGGGCAGCTGCTCGGCGTAATGGCCCCGCGCAGCACGTCGCCGCAGCGGCACCCGCGCGGCTCGACTGTCGCCTCAACGGGCACATCAAAGCGGGTATGGGCATCAAAGCGCGAGAATTCGGGACGAATGGCGAGTCCCGAAGCCGCAATCGGCCCCAGCCCGCGCCACGTGGTGTCGCATGGCTCAAACACCTGCTCGACCAGCTGGCGCGCCACGGGATTGCCGTCGGCATTGACGCCGCGACGGTAGGCGTTGTCGATCGCAGGCTGCCCCTCAACAACCATCTGGACCAGCATGCAGATACCCTGCAAGATGTCGACCGGCTCAAATCCCGTTACCACGCCTGGAGTCTTAAACTCGTCGACCAAAAAGCCAAAGGGGGCCAAGCCCGTGATGGTGGCGACGTGGCCCGGCAGGATAAAGCCGTCGATGGCGGTCTCGGGGTCGTTGGCGATGGCGCGCAACGCCGGCGGCGTGGTCTTGTGGGCGCAATAGACTGAGAAGTTCAAAAGCCCGCGCGCCTCGGCCTCCAAGATGGCGGTGGCGATGGTGGGTGTCGTCGTCTCAAAGCCCACGCCCATAAAAATGACCGGGCGATCAGGGTTTTGCTCGGCAATGTCGAGCGCATCGAGCGGGGAGTACACAATGCGAATGTCACGCCCTGCCGCCTTTTGTGCAGCGAGCGAGGTGGACGATCCGGGCACGCGCATCATGTCGCCAAAGGTGGTGATGATGGCGCCGTCTATGTTGGCGAGCGCGATTGCGTGGTCGATGTCGCGGTTGGCGGTGACGCAGACGGGGCAGCCCGGGCCGCTCAGCAGCTTGAGCCCGGCCGGCATAATGGAGCGAAAGCCATAGCGCCCGATGCTCACGGTATGCGTGCCGCAGACTTCCATAAGGTTGATGGCGCGGTCGCCGGCAAGCTCATGAATGCGCTCGATGAGCTCGCGAGCCAGCTTGGGATTGCGGAATGCCGAGAAGTCGATACCGGAGCGAGCCGGCTGTTCGGGCGCCACTAGTAAGCCTCCGCCGGGTTGGTGGCAAGTTGGTCTTCTTCGACCAGCTCGGACATAGCATTAACGAGCTCGAGCGTTTCCTGCGCTTCCTGCTCGTCAACGATCTGGATGCCAAAGCCGGCGTGTACGAGAATAAAGTCGCCAACCTGCGCCGTCGGTACGAGTCGCAGCGACACAGGGCGCTCGATGCCCATCATGTCGACGGTGGCCTTGAGGTCGTCGTCGCGTTTGACTACTTTACCGGGAACGGCAAGGCACATATTGTTCCCCTTTTATACGCTTTGCGCTGGACGGGCGCTTAATAATCCATCAGTTGATGGTAGCGCTCGCGGGGTTCGCGGGCAAACGCGTTACGCCTGTGAGACGGCTGGGCACAGCGGCGTGCGAGAGCGAGCTACTGCGATGCAATCTGCGCAAGACGAGCGCGCGCAACCGCTGCCTGACCGTAGGCGATGCAGCCGTCATTGACGGGTACGGTGTGGGGGACAAGGACAGTAAGGCCTGCGCTTTTGAGTTCGCGGGTGAGGAGCCGGAGTAGAAGTCGGTTCATGAACACGCCGCCCGAGAGGGCGACGGTGTCGATGCCCTCGTGCACGCAGATATCGCTGGCGATGCGCGCCGAGGAGCGCGCGACGGCGACATGGAAGTCGAGTGCGAGCCTGTTGGCGGGCGCTCCGGCTTCAATTCCTCCCAAAAGTGTCTCAAAGAGTGCTTTCTGGTCCATAACATAGGGGCCGTCCAGCCACGATGGGCCAGATGCGAAATAGCCGGCGTTGTCGTCGGGAAAATGGGCGATTTCGCCGTCGAGCGCGCGCCAGGCGGCGTCCTCAAGCTCGATGGCGGGTTCGCCCTCGTAGGTTGCCTTGTCGCAGATGCCCAGAATTGCTGCCGCGGCATCAAAGAGACGCCCCATGCTGCTGGTACGCGGGCTGTTGATGCCGCGCTCGATCATGGTGGCTGTCACGCTGCGCGTTTGTTCGTCGAGGCTGTCCAAAAGCCGAGCGGCACCTGGGTGCTCGAGCAGGCCGAGCTCACTGAGCAGGGCGAAGGCGTTGCGGCGGGCGTCGCGCACGGAGGCCGCCCCACCGGGGAGCGCCCAGGTGCGCAAATGCGCGGCGCGCTCAAAGCCGCCAAGGCTGGCAACAAGAAACTCGCCGCCCCAAATGGTCCCATCGGTGCCGGCGCCGGTGCCGTCAAAGGCGATGCCAAGGACGCGCGCGTCGGTTGTAAGCTGGCCCGCGGCGATGGCCTCGGCCATTACGCTCGCGATATGCGCATGATGGTGCTGCACCTCGACGAGTGGCAGATTGCATTTTCGCGTCTGCTCGCGCGCCCACTGGCCCGATAGATAGCTGGGGTGTAAATCGCAGGCCAAGGCGGCGGGCGCCAAGTCAAAGAGATCTTCCAAGCGCGTGCGCGCGGCGTTCCAGGCATCGAAGGTCCCGCCGTTTTCAACATCGCCGATATGCTGCGACACAAAACAGGTCGCCTCGCCGTTCGTCCCTTCACGCGTGAGCGCAATCGTGGCCTTTTGTTGTGGCCCGCAGGCGAGCACGCAGGACGGAGCGCCGTCGAGCGCCGGCAACGGCAGCGGCTGGGGTGCATATCCGCGAGCGCGGCGAACGGGCATAATGGCGCCGTCGACCACGCGCACTACAGAGTCGTCGTAGCGCGAGAGGATCGCGCGGTCGTTACCGAGCAGCGCGTCGGCGATGCCGGCGGCAACGAGGTGTTCCCAGGCAAGGTCGTCGTCGGTCTCGATGGGTTCTTCGCTCAGGTTTCCGCTGGTCATGACGAGCGCGTGCATACCGCAGGCTTCTGCCGCGGCAAGCAACAGATGTTGAAGCGGCGTATAGGGGAGCATGACGCCGAGCTCAGGAAGGTCGTGCGCGACAGATGGCGCGAGAGCGAGGATGTCGGGGGAACCGCCGTTGCCCTCGCCAACAGTGCGCCGGCGCAGCAGCACAATGGGGTGGATACTGCCAGCGAGCAGATCGCGTTCAGCATCGTCGATATGACACAGGCGCCCGGCATCGGCAAGACTGCGAACCATGACGGCAAGTGGCTTGTTGCTGCGACGCTTGCGACGGCGCAGCTCGCGCACCGCCTGCTCGTTGGCAGCGTCACAGGATAGATGGAATCCGCCCAGGCCCTTGATGGCGACGATGCCACCGCTGGCCAGCAGCTCAACGCAGCGCTCGATGATAGCGTCGCTGGCCTCGCGTGTGGTGCCGACGGCCAGTGTCGCGGACGAATTCCCGCACGCATTGCCGTTTACAGCCTCGCGCCACGTAATATGCGGCCCGCAATCAAAGCAGGCATCGGGTTGCGCGTGAAAACGCCGGTCGAGTGGGTCGGCATACTCCGCGGCGCACTTGGGACACATGGGAAAACAATCCATCGAGGTGGCCGCTCGATCGTAAGGCAGCGAGCGGATGATGGTAAAGCGTGGGCCGCAGTTAGTGCAGTTGATAAAGGGGTAGTGATAGCGTCGGTCGGCGGGATCGAACAATTCGCGCAAGCAATCGTTGCAGGTGGCGATATCGGGCGAGACGAGCGTCGTGTGCGCGGTCTGGTCCTGCGATGCTACGATGCGAAAGCCCTGTTCGTTGGCGGCATCCCAACCGTTGGCTGCCAAGTCCACAACCTCGACATGCTCTACGCGGGCTGCCGCAGGCGCATGCTCAGAAAGCGCGGCAACAAAAGCATCGAGCGCATCGGCCGGAGCGTGCGCCTCGATATGCACGCCGTCGCCCGCATTGAGCACCCATCCGCAAATGCCATGCGCCATGGCCTCGCGATACACAAACGGTCGCATGCCAACGCCCTGCACAATGCCCGTCACATGAATATGCACATGCCGCATGCGACACCCCTCATCAAAACCGACCAAAAAGGGACAGGTTTATTTTGGTAGGTAAAACGCTAAACCTGCCAAAACAAACCTGTCCCTTTTTGGCAGGTGCGCTGCGGGAAATTCCGCTACAGCCCCAGGCTCTGCTTGGTGGCGGCGCACGTGAGCTCGCCGTGCTTAACGCCGCGCAGGCCCAGCAGGCGGTCGGCTAGTTCGTAGACGCGCTCGCCGCGACCCTTGAGCGCCAGAATCTCCAAGCAGTTGTGGTGATCCAGATGCACGTGCATGGTCGATACGATCTCGTCGGTGTAGTCGTGCTGCACCTCGTCCAAGCGGCGCGTCAGGTCGCCGGTATGGTGGTCGTAGATCATGGTGAGCGACCCGATAACATGCTCATCGGGCGTGCGCATCTGCTCTTTGGCGATCGAGGCGCGAATCAGGTCGCGCACGGCCTCGGATCGGTTGGCCACGTCGCCGCGGCGTGCGATCTGCTCGTCAAAACGGCGCAGCAGGTCGTCGGGTGCGGTAACCGAAAAACGGACCAGCTCGGAGCCGGAGCCACTACAGTGGCAGCCCGCGTCACCGTCCGCCCCGTGCGGGTGCTCGTGCTCGTACCCGCGGCCGTGCTCGTGTTCGGCCACCTTACACCAGCTTCACGGAGCCGACGGAGTTGTGGTCGGCCTCGATGGCTTCCTCGTAGCCCTCGAGTGCGTCGTGGGCCTCGTGCAGCGCGGCCATGGCGGCCTCGAGCTTGGCGCCGATGCGCTCCATGTCAAAATTCTCGGTCGCATGCAGCAACTGATGGCTCCATTCGTGAGCGAGCTCGATGGTGTCGTCGACCTGCTTGACGCTCATGGCAAGCTGGCTCATGTTCATTCCAACATCATGCATGGGAAATCTCCTTTTGTATGGGGCAGTTCAGTGGTTCAGATTTTACTACGCCCGCTCTGCGCGCAGTTACATAAGAAAACGGGTACGAGTCTGTGCGACCCGCACCCGTTCACTGGGGGCTGTTTGTGACTACCATACTATCCGTGGTTGGACTCGGTGCATCTAGAAGTCCGGCGAGCGGTGCAAAAGCGCTCATAGACGGCGGGTAAGTAACAAGCGTATTACAGATGCTTCTCCAGCAGCGCCTGCAGCCTCGCCTTGGGCAGAGCGCCGACCGAGCGGTCAATTTCCTCGCCGTTCTTAAAGACAATCAGCGTGGGGATGCTCATGACGCCATATTTCATGGCCAGGTCCTGGTTGTCGTCGACGTTGCACTTGGCAACGGCAAGTTTGCCAGCCAGCTCGTCTGCCACCTCGTCAACGATGGGCGAGAGCGATCGGCAGGGCCCGCACCAGGGCGCCCAAAAATCGACTAGCACGGGCAGGCCGTCGTTAACGATGGAATCGAAGTTCTCGGGGGTAATCTGCTTAATGTCAGCCATGGTGACCTCCATAATGCGACGCGGCTCGGCCGCGTAAAACTCAGTACGACCGTGCTTATACCCAGCCGCCCGCAAAGCAACCACTCGCGGGCAGCTCTTTTATATAATGGTGGGCACGCAAACGATTGGAGAGCGCATGCCCACGTCACAAAGCCAGAAAAAAGAAGCCATCGCCCAGGCGGCCGAGCAAGAGCTCGCATCGCTTGCGGGTCGTGGCGTGCGTATCGCGGGCAACGCGTGCTCGCCGATCGTGCTGGTCAAAGGCGATTTGGACGAGGCCGAGCGTTCGGGTGGCGAGCTTGCCGCCGGCCCGGATGGCGCGGCGTTGCGCAAGGCGCTTGGGGCCATCGGCTACGCGCCCGAGGATTTTTGCGTGCTGGCAAGCGTCGCCGGCGTGGGTGACGGAGCGGTCGCGGTGGGCGAGACTCTGCCGTGCGAGCTGTTCCGTGAGGCGCTTGAGGCTTTGGACCCCGAGGCGGTTCTGCTGCTGGACGATCGCGCGGCCGATACCATGCGCGAGACCTATGCCGACATGCTTGTGGCAATCGACGACTTCGATACCGCTATGCTCAAGCCCGGCCTGGTCGCCCATGTGCAGGGCCGCCGCGTGCTCGCGCTCGACGGCTTTGAGGCGGCACTCACCGACAAGGCCGCCAAGCAGCGCATGTGGGCATACATCAAGCAGCTGACCCCGGCAGCCGCTCCGCTGTAGCGGATTGGCTGCCGGCGAGCGATTGTCTGGCGGGCAAGGCGCGCCTCGAGATCGGCGCCGCACTTCTACATCACAGCGCGCAGCTCAAACCGATCGCCGTTAATGCGGAACTGGCAGTTGCCGTTCATGCGTTCGACGGCAAGCTTAATGCTCTTGGTTCCAAAGCCGTGTCCGGTGTGCCCGGCTACGGGCATGCCGTCGACCATGCGCGGCGCGCGGTCAAACGTGTTGGAAACTAACAGCAGCAGCTGGCCGTCCTCTAATCGCAGGTCAAAGTCGACGAATCGCTTTCCTTGGGGTGCGGTGCTTGCGGCGGTGATAGCGTTTTCCAAGGCATTTGAGAGCACGCTAAACAGGTCGGCTTCACCTACGTGGATGGTTTCGGGTACGGCGGCGCGCAGGTTGGCGGTAATGCCGTTTCTATTGATATCCGAGTTAAATGACGAAAGCGCGATGTTTACGGTCTCGTTGGCGCAGAAGCGGCGTACGGCGGTGCGATCGCCGGCTTCGCAGAGTTCGTCGATGCGTTTGAGCGCCTCGTCGGTGTGGCCCTCCTCAATTAAAGCGGCTAGGCCGCGTAGGAAGTGGCGCATATCGTGGCGAAGAATCGACAGCTCGCGCCCAGATTGACGCCAAGCCTCGAGCTCTTTGATGGCGGCGCTGTCGCGGGTTTCGAGCATCCAGCGCTCTCGCTCGGCGGTTTCCTTTTCTTCGTATTCGCGCAGGTAAACGGCAAGAAACATAAGATAGAAGGCACAGAGCGCAAATGCCAAAAACTCAACCGTTACCACCGAGCCCGAGTGGAACAGCGTGGTGTAGACGTTGGTGGCATAGTCAAAGACGTAATAGACGAGCGGCAGGATTAAAAGGATGCCCAGCTCGGTGGTGTTTTTAATCGCCAAGCGTGGACCGATGTCGCCGGCCCAATGCAACAGGACGGCAAAGACGGCGAGTGTGGTCGCGATGCGCGCCAGATAGTACGCGATCTGAGAATCGGTTGCGGCAAATGCGGCGATGCCCATCCAATTGCTGAACTGGCAGCTCAGATAGGCACTCGTAATGCCGAGCACGGCAAGCAGCGGGCTCAGGCGGTAGCGCGCGCACAAATAGATGACGAGCGGCAGATGCACGACGAGTGGATATACCTGGCGGGCGAAAAGCTCGCCGCCGACGGCATTGGCGATCGAGAAGGCGGCACCGGTCACGACGCCGACCCCCAGCAGCTCAAGCGCATGACGCCGGTTGATCTCGACACCGCACAGCGCCGCCGAGGCAAAGACGCCAAAGAGCAGCGTCGTGGCGTGGTGGATTGCCCAAAGGACCATTTCGACCGAGGAGACCATCAGTGTCTCCCACCCCCAAAGCGCACCGCAAAGTAGGCGTCTTGGAATCCCTGCTTGCAGCTGCGCGAAAGCGGGATGCACGCGCCCGAGCGCATGACGATGTCCGTGCGGTCAAAGTGATCGATATTGCGCAGGTTGACCTGGTAGCTGCGGTGGCATTTAAAGAAGACCGCGTTTTGCTCCAAGCGGTCCTCGACGCTGCGGAACGACTCGAGTGCCTCGATATCGCGTCCGTCGCGCAGGTGGAAGACCACGTGCTTGTTGCGCGCCTCGGCATATTCGATGTCGGACAGGCGCAGGGCGTGGTAGCCAAAGGAAGTTTTGATCACGAGCTCGTCGGTTGCCGCCGGGCGCATGCTCGAAAGCTCGTCGAGTAATCGCGCCAGGCGTTCGTAAGACACGGGCTTGAGCAGATAGTCGAAGGCGCGGACCTCGTAGGATTCCAGCGCGAACTCGGGCGACGAGGTGAGGAACACCAGGCGCACGGCGGTGTCGGCCTGGCGCAGTTCGCGTGCGGTGTCCATGCCGTTGACGAGCGGCATGATCATATCGAGCAAGATGATGTCGGCGCGCGATGCGGCATGGCGGGCCAGCAGGTCCTCGCCGCGCGTGACGAGCGCAACATCGACCGCCGTGCCCGTCTCGGTCGACCAACGGTCGATCATCCGGTGCAGTCTATCTAGAAAAGCGACGTCGTCGTCGCAGGCAATAATCTTGAGCATTCGGCCCCCTTAAGTAGTTCGATTTTGCCACATCGGGCACGCGCCGCTTGCGGGGGTGCGGACCGTTTGCGCCTCACGGCGTGCAGCTCGCGCCAAGCGGTGTTGCGGTGGCGAAAGATGCCTCCTGCGCTATCGAAAGCCCGGCTATCCTCAGCTTGCCAGTTCGAAAATGGACCTGCCACATGATTGAATCTTTATTTCAACTTTACACCTAGGTTTACAGCTGTCTTGTCAGCTGTAAACCTAGGTGTCATACTAAAGCCCCAAGATTCGCCAAAAGAGAGGGGCCTTGATGGCACAGAGCGCGAACATGGATGCATCGGAGCTTGCACGCGATATCGCGGCCGGCCTGGCATCGGCAACGACGGCAACGGAGCGCGCGGCACTGGTGCCCGCAGAGCTCGTCGAGGCCATTCATCAGCTAAAAACCCAACGTGACGCAGTGATCCTGGCGCACTATTATGTGGCGCCCGAGGTCCAGGCCGTTGCCGATTACGTCGGCGACAGCTTCTACTTGGCAAAGCTCGCCAAGAGCCTGCCGCAGCAGACGATCGTGCTGTGCGGCGTGGAGTTTATGGGCGAGAGCGCCAAGCTGCTCAATCCCACCAAGACCGTGTTGCTGCCCGAGCCGGGCGCGGACTGCCCCATGGCGCACATGGTCAAGCGCGAGACGGTCGACGCGGCGCGCGCCGAGTATGGCGACGACCTGGCCGTGGTGTGCTACGTCAACTCGACGGTCGAGATCAAGAGCTGGAGTGACGTGTGCGTTACCAGCTCTAACGCCGTCAAGATCGTCTCCGAGCTGCCGCAGCAGCACATCTTGTTCATTCCCGACCAGAACCTGGGCCGCTTTGTGGCCGAGCAGGTGCCCCAAAAGCACGTCATCCTCAACAACGGCTACTGCCCGCGTCATCACATCATTACCGTCGAGCAGATCGTCGACGCGCAGGAGGCGCATCCCGACGCGCTCGTGCTGGCGCACCCCGAGTGCAAGGCCGACGTCCTGGCCGAGGCTGACTACATCGGCTCCACTGCCGGCATCATCAAGTATGCCGAGGAGTCGGACGCGAGCGAGTTCATTATCGTGACGGTCCGCGGCGTGCTCTACGAGCTTGAGCGCCGCTGCCAGGGCACCGGCAAGAAGTTCTACTTCCCTGCGGTGCAGCCCACTTGCGTCAACATGGATCTCATCACGCTCGAAAAACTCGTGCACTGCCTGGAGACGGGCGAGGGCGAGGTGCAGATTGGCGTGTCGGAAGAGGCCGCCGATCAGGCCAAGCTCACGCTCGACTGCATGCTCGAGTACGCGACGCGCTAAGCCAATGTGACATGAGGGACCATCCCTTATGTCACATTACAAGGGAGAGGATTCCTGTGGAAACCAAACAATACCCCGATATGGAGTGCGACGTCGTTATTGCCGGCTGCGGCGTGGCGGGTCTGTACGCGGCCCTCAATCTGCCGACGAGCACGCGCGTGATCATGCTCTCCAAGGGCGCGGTCGACGAGTGCGATTCGATGCTCGCGCAGGGCGGCATCTGCGTGCTGCCCGAGGGCTCGGACTACGATGCCTTCTTTGAGGACACCATGCACGCCGGCCACTACGAGAACCGCCGCGAGAGCGTCGACATCATGATTCGCTCGAGCCGCTCGGTCATCAACGACCTGCTAGCGATGGGCGTGGATTTTGAGCGCAAGGCCGACGGCAGCCTCAATTTTACCCGCGAGGGCGCGCACAGCCGTCCGCGCATTGCCTTCCATGCCGACATTACGGGCAAGGAGATCACGACCAAGCTGCTCCAGGCCGTTCGCAAGCTGGACAACGTGCAGATTTTGGAGCACGCGGCCATGACCGACATCCTGACCGCCGAGCGCGATGGCGCCACGGTGTGCACCGGCGTCGTCGCCGTAGCCGTGGACGAGGACAACTCGGTTCGCCCCGCCGACGAGCTGGCAAATGCCGTTGAGGGCGTGCATGCCGGTAAGCCGTTTAAGATCCATGCCCGCCACACGCTGTGGGCGACGGGTGGCATTGGCGGCGTGTACGACCACTCGACCAACTACCCGCAGCTCACGGGCGACGCCTGCTACATC
The DNA here is from genome assembly GCA_048384935.1 of Collinsella aerofaciens. Taxonomy (GTDB): domain Bacteria; phylum Actinomycetota; class Coriobacteriia; order Coriobacteriales; family Coriobacteriaceae; genus Collinsella; species Collinsella aerofaciens_CH. The sequence goes on from DBEWII010000076.1 coordinate 32,196, forward strand.
GCTCAGGAGCATGGCATTAAGATGGAGCACCTGGACTACGTGCAGATCCATCCCACGGGTCTGTTCTCGCCGCAGCCGGGTCGCACGTTCCTGATCAGCGAGAGCTGCCGCGGCGAGGGCGCGATTTTGCTCAACGCCGCCGGCGAGCGTTTTACCGACGAGTTGCAGCCGCGCGACGTTGTCGCCGCCGCCATCCGCGAGCAGATGAAGCAGGACGGCACCGAGCACGAGTGGCTGAGCTTTGCCCCCGTCGAGCGTGACGTGGTGACCGGGCACTTTGCCAACATTCGCGCGCGCTGCCTGGAGGACGGCCGCGACATCTTGGACGAGCCCATTCCCGTTACGCCGACGCAGCACTACTTTATGGGCGGCGTGTGGGTCGACAAGGACGGCCGCACCTCGATGCCCGAGCTCTATGCCGCGGGCGAGACGGCTTGCAACGGCGTTCACGGCAAGAACCGCCTAGCTTCCAACAGCCTGCTCGAGTCCCTAGTCTGGGGTCGTCGCGCTGCTTGGCGTATGCGCACCGGCGAGTCGCTGGCCGTGGAGCAGGCGGGCGAGCCCGCGCTCGATGGCCGTCATCGCGCCCTGAGCGCCGACACCCTGGCAATCGATGATTTGGCCCGTGCCGCCAGCACGCAGGCCGTGGAGGAGTAGACCATGAATCCCATTACCATGAAACTCGTCGTCGATGATCTGATTCTGCAGGCTCTGCGCGAGGACATTACGTTTGAGGACGTGAGCACGGCGAGCGTGTGCCCCACGGCGCGTCCCGCTACCGTTGAGCTTATCGCCAAGGCCGATGGCATCATCGCCGGCTTGGATGTGTTCGCCCGCACCTTTGAGCTGCTGGATTCGCAGAGCTCGGTGCTGCTCGACGTTGCCGATGGCGACGAGGTGCACGCCGGCGACCATGTGGGTCAGGTGCGCGGCGATGCGCGCGTGTTGCTTTCGGGCGAGCGCGTGGCGCTCAACTACCTGCAGCGCATGAGCGGCATCGCTACCTACACGCACAGCATGGCCGCGGCGCTCGAGGGAACCAAGACCGTGCTCGTCGACACGCGCAAGACCACGCCGGGCATGCGCGTCTTCGAGAAGGCCGCGGTCGAGATCGGCGGCGGCAGCAACCACCGTTACAACCTGTCGACGGCCGTCATGCTCAAGGACAACCACATCGATGCCGCCGGTGGCGTGACGCGTGCGATCGAGATGGCGCGCGCCCATGCATCGTTTACCACGACGGTCGAGATCGAGTGCGAGAACCTGGACATGGTGCGCGAGGCCGTGGAGGCCGGCGCCGACATCATCATGTTCGACAACATGACCCATGACGACATGGCCGCCGCTATCGAGCTTATCGCCGGTCGCGCCAAGACCGAGTGCTCGGGCAACGTGGACGCCAGCAATATCCGCGCCCTGGCTGATCTGGGCGTCGACTACATTAGCTCGGGCGCCCTGACGCACTCCGCGCCGATCCTCGACCTCTCGCTTAAGCACCTGCGTCTGCTGGACGGTAAATAATGGACGCCCGCGAGCGTCGCCGTGCCATCATGGCCGTGCTCGAGGGGGCCAAGGGGCCCGTATCGGGCAGCACGCTTGCCCGCGAGGTGGGTGTGAGCCGCCAGATCGTGGTGCAGGACATCGCCCTGCTGCGCGCTGATGGGCACGATATCGTGGCGACCAACCGCGGCTACGTGTTGCAGGAGGCGCCCAGCAGCCCCGCCGTGCCTACGCGCTTGGTCAAGGTTCGCCACGGCGTGGAGCAGGCAGGCGATGAGCTCACGAGTATCGTCGACGCCGGCGGCGCCGTGCTCAACGTAATCGTCAATCACCGCGTGTACGGTAAGATTACGGCCGACCTGGACATCCGCAATCGTCGCGATGTCGAGCGCTATCTGCGCGATATCGAGAGTGGCAAGAGCTTTCCGCTGCTAACGGTGACGAGCGGCTATCACTTCCATCGCATTGCGGCGGAGGACGAACAGACCCTCGACGAGATCGAGGCGATGCTCAAGGAGAAAGGCTACTTGGCAGACCTACTGCCCTACGAAGACGACCTATCGTAGCCGACGCTGCAAACGTCCCTAAGCGGCAATCTGACGTTCAATCGTCGGTCGCGTACAAAAGTACGCTTCCCTCCTCTTTCACGTCACCTTGCTCGCTTAGGGACGTTTTCGCTGACGTGAGCTCAACCTGCGACGGTGTCAAATTAGTTATCCGCACAAAAAAGAGGCCTCCGCGGCGATGCGGAGGCCTCCTTTTTTGTGCACGGTGTACTTTTGAGTGTGCAGGTGGGGGAGTTGTTACTCCTCGACGATCTCGGTGATCGCGCCAGCGGGGCAAGCGTCCTGGCAAGCGCCACAGGCGACGCAGGAGTCCTCGTCGGCGACGGTAGCGACGTCCTGGAGCTCCAGAACGCCAGCGGGGCAGGAGTCGACGCAAACGCCACAAGCGATGCACTCGTCGGCATCAATTACGGGATGAGCCATGGTAGTTTCCTCTCTGTTGACCGACGCTACAGACGATGCGCGCCGGTTTGATTCGGGCAAAAACATACCACGGGAGCGACCGTTTGCAATACCCTCTGGCCGGCATCTTCATACCGTTCGCCGAGTATGCCAAGGTTTACTAAAAAACGCGCAGGTGGGGCCGTTGAGCTGCGCAAATGTTAGCTAAAGGTGACTTGAAATATTGAGCTATTGAGCGCGCCTGCGGAAAGGGCATCCCGTTATTTGGCCGAAAAACGGGTTGCAGTTTCCGGTTAGGCCCGCTAGCGGAAAATGCGAGCCGGTATCAGCTCTCAAAACGGGATACGGTTTCCGGTTGAGCCTTCAGACGGAAACTGCAGCCCGGAATTCACGCTCAAACCGGGATTTGCTTTCCGCAAGGCCATCCCGAGGGGTTCCAGACCCAAGCCTCAGCCATCTCTACATAGATCTCGATAGATTTGCCGAGAACTCAATCAGCGCATCTACCTGCACATTTAAGAACCTAAACTCTCAGCAATAAGAAATCTTATATGAATTGACTTAGATTTTGTATATTCCGGCCCATAAGGGGATACACTACATCCTGAAAGACAAGCCGAAACACCGCGCGGCAGACCGCCGAGTCGGTGCAAACGCACAAGAGAGAGGGAATTTCTAATGGGCAAGATTCTTGGTATCGACCTTGGTACTACTAACTCCGCAATGGCCGTTCTGGAGGGCGGTTCTCCGACCATTATCGTGAACGCCGAGGGCGACCGCACCACCCCGTCCGTCGTGGGCTTCCGTGCCGACGGCGACCGCGTCGTGGGTAAGGCCGCTAAGAACCAGGCTGTCACCAACCCCAAGAACACCGTGTTCTCCATCAAGCGCTTCATGGGCCGCAAGTACTCCGAGTGCACCTCCGAGATCAAGACCGTGCCGTATGAGGTCAAGGAGGGCCAGGGTGGCCGTGCCGTCGTCGACATCGAGGGCAAGGATTACACCGCCGAGCAGGTGAGCGCCATGACGCTCGCGAAGATGAAGGCCGACGCCGAGAAGTATCTGGGCGAGACCGTCACCGACGCCGTCATCACCGTCCCGGCCTACTTCAACGACGCCCAGCGTCAGGCCACCAAGGACGCCGGTAAGATCGCCGGCCTCAACGTCAAGCGTATCGTCAACGAGCCGACCGCTGCTGCTCTTGCCTATGGCCTGGACAAGCAGGGCACCGACCAGCGCATCCTGGTCTTCGACCTGGGCGGCGGTACCTTCGACGTCTCCATCCTCGACCTCGCCGACGGCGTGTTTGAGGTTCTGTCCACCTCGGGCGATAACCACCTGGGCGGCGACGACTGGGATCAGCGCGTCATCGACTGGATGGCCGATAAGTTCCAGCAGGAGAACGGTGTCGACCTGCGTCAGGACCCCATGGCCCTGCAGCGTCTGAAGGAGGCCGCCGAGAACGCCAAGAAGGAGCTCTCCGCCGCCCAGCAGACCACCATCAACCTGCCGTTCATTACCATGAACCAGTCCGGCCCGCTGCACCTCAACTACACGCTGACCCGCGCCGAGTTCGAGAAGATCACCCGCGACTTGCTCGAGCGCTGCAAGCAGCCTGTCACCAACGCCCTGCGCGACGCCAAGCTTAAGCTCTCCGATCTGACCGAGGTCATCCTCGTCGGCGGCTCCACCCGTATGCCCGCCGTCCAGGAGCTCGTCAAGACGATGACCGGCAAGCAGCCCAACATGTCCGTGAACCCCGACGAGGTCGTTGCCGACGGCGCTGCCGTCCAGGGCGGCGTGCTCACCGGCGACGTCGAGGGCATCCTGCTGCTCGACGTTACCCCGCTGTCGCTGGGCGTCGAGACCATGGGCGGCATCATGACCAAGATGATTGACCGCAACACCACGATCCCGACCTCCAAGACCGAGGTTTACTCCACCGCTGCCGACAACCAGACCAGCGTCGAGATCAACGTGCTCCAGGGCGAGCGCGAGCTTGCCCGCGACAACAAGTCGCTCGGTAAGTTCCAGCTGACCGGCATCCCGGCTGCCCGCCGCGGCGTGCCGCAGATCGAGGTCACCTTCGACATCGACGCCAACGGCATCGTCAAGGTCTCCGCTAAGGACAAGGGTACCGGCAAGGAGCAGCAGATCACCATCTCCGGCTCCACCGCGCTTTCCGACGACGAAGTCGATCGCATGGTCAAGGACGCCGAGGCTCATGCCGAGGAGGACAAGAAGCAGAAGGAAGAGGTCGAGGTTCGCAACCAGACCGACAGCCTGTGCTACTCCACCGAGCAGACCCTCAATGAGCTCGGTGACAAGGTTTCCGCCGACGTGAAGTCCAAGGCCGAGGCCGCTATCGCCGACGCCAAGAAGGCGCTCGAGGGCTCTGACGTCGAGGCCATCAAGGCCGCTGGCGAGTCCCTGCAGTCCGTGGCCTACGAGCTGGCTCAGGTTGTCTACGCCGACGCTCAGCAGCAGACCGACGGTGCCGCCGGCGCCCAGCCTGCCGACGATGACGTCGTCGACGCCGACTACGAGGTTGTGGACGACGAGGACAAGTAATCATGTCCGCCCGTAAAGCTCGCACGGAGGCGGCTGCCGCTGGCGCCGCCCCCGTTGACTCTGAGGAGAAGGACGTGAAGATTCCCGTAGAGGCCGTCGACGATACCGAGGCCAACGAGGCCGCGGCCGCCGAGGCTGTCGAGAACCAGGTAGAGGATTCCAACAAGGAGGCGACGATGACCGAGGACGAGATGGTGGAAGCTGCTATCCGCGCCGGTGAGGAAGCCGCCGACAACGACTTTAAGCTCAAGTTCGAGCAGGCTCAGAAAGAGCTTACCGACGTGCGCAACGAGCTCGATGCTGCGGCAGAGGCCCAGAAGGCCGCCGAGGACAAGGCAAAGGACGCCACCGAGCGCACCGCCCGTCTGCAGGCCGACTGGGAGAACTTCCGTCGCCGCACCGCCAATGAGCGTATCGCCGAGCGCGAGCGCGCGACCGAGAAGCTCGTCACCGCGCTGCTGCCGGTGGTCGACGATATCGAGCGTGCGATCGACCATGCCCGCAGCCAGGAGCTTGCCGACGACTTTAAGCAGTTCGTCGACGGCGTCGACGCGGTGCATGCCAAGCTGCTCGATGTGTTTGCGCACGAGGGCGTTGAGCCCATCGACCCCAAGGGCGAGGCGTTCGATCCGCTCGAGCACCAGGCCGTGGGCCGCGTCGAGGACGCATCGCAGTACGACGAGACCGTCAACGACGTGTACCAGAAGGGCTACCGCATGGCGGACCGCATTCTGCGTTCCGCGATGGTGACGGTGACCTACGGTGGCGAGAAGCGCCCCGCACCGGAGCCCGAAGCGGCGCCCGAGGATGCTGCGGCCGATACGGCCGAGAGCACCGAGGAGTAATTGAGAAGGGCCCCGGGGCAACACCCGGGGCCCTTTCTGGCCTAGTGCCATATGAAAGCATGAGCCGCCGCCCGCTGGGCGGCGGATGAAACAGGAGAGGAGCTACGATGGCTGCAGGCAAAACCTTCTATGACATCCTGGGCGTATCCAAGAGCGCCTCCGACAAAGAGATCAAGAGCGCGTTTCGCAAGCTCGCGCAAAAATATCACCCCGATGCCGGCGGCGACGAGGCCAAGTTCAAGGAGATCAGCGAGGCCTACGAGACGCTTTCGGACGAGAAGAAGCGCAAAGAGTACGACCAGATGCTCATGTTTGGCGGCATGCCGGGCGCAGGCGGCGCGTATGGCGGCGGCTACGGTGCCGGCGCGGGTGCCAGCGGCTGGGGCGACATCTTCGACAGCATCTTTAGCGGCAACGGTGCCTGGGGTAGCGATTGGGGCTCGGGCTTTGCCGGGGCTGCGGGCGCTGCCGGTGCCGGCGCGGGTCGCAGCCGTGCTCGCAAGGGCGGCGACCTGTCGCTGACCGTCGATGTGACGGCCGAGGACGCGTTTCGCGGCGTGACGCACAAGGTCACCTATCGCATTCCCTCGACAGGCGAGCAGCAGACCATTACGGTCTCGGTGCCCGCGGGCGCGGTCGACGGCGGCAAGCTGCGCTACAAGCGTCGCGGCGAGTATGGCGTTGCCGGCGGCGAGCGCGGCGACCTGGTCGTGACCACGCATGTGGAGGAGCACCCGCTGTTTAAGCGCAAGGGTGCCGATGTGACCATGGAGGTGCCGATCTCGGTCTACGAGGCGGCGCTCGGCTGCACGGTTGATGTGCCCACGCCCGGCGGCGCGACGGTTCGTCTGAAGGTGCCCGCTGGCACCCAGACGGGCAAGAAGTTCCGCTTTAAGGAGATGGGTGCGCCCGACGTTAAGCACCGTGGCCGCACAGGCGCGCTGCTCGTCGAAATCAAGGTACAGGTCCCCACGAACCTGTCCGATGACGAGCGCGATGCTATGACCAAGCTGCGCGAGGCCGACACGCGCGATTATCGCGAGAAGGTCAACCGTTACAAGGCGACGTACTAGGGCGGTCGTGGCGCACACCCGCGCCCGCGGGCTTATGATGGACGATAACGAGACGGAAAGGGGTCAGGTAGCATGGCCGAGGACAATAGGAATAAACCGCTGTACATGATCAGCGTGGCGGCCGAGTTGACCGGCATGCATCCGCAGACTCTGCGCGTCTACGAGTCCAAGGGCCTGGTGAACCCCCAGCGCTCGGGCGGCAACACGCGTCTGTATTCGCGTGCCGATATCGAGCGCCTGGAGCTCATCAACCAGCTGACCGACGAGGGCATCAACCTTGCCGGCGTGGTGCGCATCCTCGATATGAAGGAGCGTGCCGAGGAGCGCGAGCGCGAGAACGAAAAGCTCCGCGCCCGCGTGCGCCAGCTCGAGGACGAGCTGCACGAGTACAAGATGCAGAAGAAGATCACCGCCCTGGCCCCGCGCGACGGCTCGGTTAACCCCGAACAGGTCATGCGCAAGCTGCTGGGTGCCGGCGGGGATTTGTAGTTACGCGGTTTTATCAAACCGCGTAACGGGCCGACGCTGCGCGCCGCCCAGAGCGACAATTTGCCATTCAAAAGGCAAGGCATGACCAGAAGGTCTATGCCTCACCTTTTCCATGCCAACTTGTTCGCTCTGGACGTCACTCGCTGTCCGTCCTCAACCTGCGGCGTTGCCTTGCTCCGGATGCGGTAGTCATTGGGGACGTTCTTAAATGACTAGTCAAAGGGGACACTCTTGCGGCACTTGGCAGTTGGGGACGCTCCTTTTGTGCCGGCACTTTGGGACACTCCTTGTCCAGAGAGTGATGCAAGGGGCTCGTCCTTTGCTTTACTGAGATAAAGTGAACGCGCAGATTCGTAACCCACTCGCAACCGTTCTATGGCACGATATTGAACGAATGTATGCTATGCGCCCAAATCTTTTGGGCAGAGTGGGAGACAGTATGGTCAAGCTGTACGAGGACGGCATCTACCTGCGTAACGGCAGCGAGGTTGTGCCTGCGGCCGAGGCTGCCGAGCGCGGTATTAAGCAGACGCCCGAGGATGCCAAGCGTGGCACCATCGCGTATTCGATCCTTCAAGCACACAACACGTCCGGCGACCCCGAGGCGCTCAAGATTCGCTTCGACGCCATGGCGAGCCACGACATCACCTTTGTCGGCATCATCCAGACGGCGCGCGCTTCGGGCATGGAGCAGTTCCCGCTGCCTTACGTGCTCACCAACTGCCATAACTCGCTGTGTGCCGTGGGGGGCACCATCAACGAGGACGACCACGTCTTTGGCCTTTCCGCGGCCAAGAAGTACGGCGGCATCTTCGTCCCGCCGCACATCGCCGTCATCCACTCCTTTATGCGTGAGAACTTCGCCGGCTGTGGCAAGATGATCCTGGGCTCCGACTCGCACACCCGTTACGGCGCTCTGGGCACCATGGCCGTGGGCGAGGGCGGTGGCGAGCTGGCAAAGCAGCTGCTGCGCGACACCTACGATGTCGCCTATCCCGGCGTCGTCGCCATCTACCTCACGGGCGCCCCGCGCCCCGGCGTTGGCCCGCACGACGTGGCGCTCGCCATCATCCGTGCCGTCTTTGCCAAGGGTTACGTTAAGAACAAGGTTATGGAGTTCGTGGGCCCCGGTATCGCGAGCATGACGACCGACTACCGCAACGGCGTCGACGTCATGACCACCGAGACCACCTGCCTGTCGAGCATCTGGGCCACCGACGAGGACACGCACGCGTTTTTGACCATGCACGGTCGCGGCGAGGACTACCGCGAGCTCAAGCCCGCCGATGTTGCCTACTACGACGGCTGCGTCGAAGTCGATCTGTCGAGTATCAAGCCCATGATCGCGCTGCCGTTCCATCCTTCTAACGGCTTTGAGATTGACGAGCTCAACGAGAACCTCGAGGACATCCTGCACGAGGTGGAGCTTGAGGCCGCCAAGATCGGCGAGGGCAAGACGCACTTTAGCCTGCTCGACAAGATCGTCGACGGCAAGCTGCACGTGCAGCAGGGCGTTATCGCCGGCTGCTCGGGCGGCAACTACGACTCCGTGGTCCAGGCTGCCCGCGTGCTCAAGGGCGCCAACACCGGCTGCGGCGAGTTCTCGCTGTCGGTCTATCCCACGAGCCAGCCCGTGGCGCTCGAGCTTACACGCCGCGGCTATATCTACGACCTTATGGAGGCCGGCGCGATCGTGCGCACGGCATTCTGCGGCCCGTGCTTCGGCGCCGGCGACACGCCTGCCAACAACGGCCTTTCGATCCGCCACACCACGCGCAACTTCCCCAATCGCGAGGGTTCCAAGCCGGGCAACGGTCAGCTGAGCGCCGTGGCCCTGATGGACGCCCGCTCCATTGCGGCGACGGCTGCCAACGGCGGCGTCCTGACGCCGGCGACCGACCTGCCCGAGGAGACTTGGGACGAGGCCTGCGAGTACACCTTTGACGACGCGCCGTACAAGAAGCGCGTGTACTGGGGCTTTGGCAAGGCTGAGCCGGCCGACGAGCTGGTCGAGGGCCCCAACATCAAGCCGTGGCCCGCGATGGAGCCTCTCGGCGACGATATCCTGCTCAAGGTGTGCTCCAAGATCATGGACCCGGTCACCACGACTGACGAGCTCATTCCTTCGGGCGAGACGAGCTCCTTCCGCTCCAATCCGCTGGGCCTGGCAGAGTTTACGCTGAGCCGCCGCGACCCGGCCTACGTGGGCCGTTCGAAGGAGGTCGACGCCGTAGAGAAGCGCCGCGTTGCCGGCGAGGCAGCAGGCGACCTGGTGGCACTCGATGCCGAGCTTGCCAGCGTGTTTGAGGCGCTGGCCGGCGCGGGTGTCGCGGCCGATGCCAAGGCGACTGAGTACGGCTCCATGCTCTATGCCAAGAAGCCCGGTGACGGTTCTGCCCGCGAGCAGGCCGCGAGCTGCCAGCGCGTAATTGGCGGCCTGGCCAACATCGTCCACGAGTACGCCACCAAGCGCTATCGCTCCAACGTGATGAACTGGGGCATGGTGCCCTTCCAGATGGAGGCCGAGCCCAGCTTTGAGGTGGGCGACTACGTCTTTGTGCCGGGTATCCGCGCCGCGCTCGATGGCGACCTAAAGGGCATCGCCGCGTACGTAGTGCGTGCCGATGGTGCGGTCGAGCAGATTGAGCTCTACATTGCCGATATGACGGCAGAGGAGCGTGCCATCGTCAAGGCCGGCTGCCTGATCAACTACAACAAGTTCAAGGCCGCTGCCGAGTAACTCTGCTGTACGCCCCGGCCACACCTTTCCCTCGTGCTCACGCGCTTCGCGAGGGTCGCCCGAGGGAAAGGTGTGGCCGGGGCTACCGCGACGTTCTCGTTGGGTCTTGAGAGGCGCTAATAATTGACCGGGACCATCACAAAGTTGCCTGCCCGGCGGGTCCTTATTTCGATGGGGTCCAGGTTATTTCATCGTCAAATAGCCAAGTGCGTGCCGAGCCACTGTTGCGCGCTGTCTGCGGATCGGGCTCGCAGGTTTGTTCGTAGGCATCCTCGGTACACCGATCCATAAAATCGACGACTGCCGTCTGGTCGCCCTCCATGACGTAGATTACGTCGCCATCCGAGATATAGACCCCCGGTCCTTCATTGTCCACGCAGCCGGGGTCGTATGAGACGTTGCACAATTTGCTCCCGTTTGCCGCATCGAGCTCAAGGGTCGAATAATATCCGCCAACCATTTGGCCATTCTTGGCTCGATATATTGCGGCGCCGTACCACCGCTTAAACGTCTTGCCTTTGAGTAAACTGGTTGCCTTGCCGATAAGCTGCTCATCTTTGGTGTAGCGTCTGGCCCCAAGTTCGATGCGGGGATAGTTGCTGACACCAAGCGCTGCGGGCGTACCGTCAAAATCGACGGTGATCGAATCGGGTTTGACGATATCGGTGAGGACCTCGATGGGATAGCTTACGGTCTCAATCGCCGCCTGCGTCGCAGAGGCGGGGAGAAATGCGAGATAGATAATTCCTACGCCGACTGCGGTAATCGCAAACGCTAAGACGAGCAGGCCGATATAGGTGGAGCGTTTCACGGCGGGTACCTCGCAAAAGTATGCATTCATTAAGATAAGTGATACCAGCTTACGACAATATTCAAAAGAAAGCGATCGATCGAAATGACGGGGCGAAAAGGCCCTATTGGGCTTCGATTTGACCTCTAATAGGAATATTTACCCCACTCATTCTGGGCGAGAGGCCAATAATTGAGTCCGCGAGTCTTGAGCGATGCTATTCTCGCTAAACTCACTCTTTTCACAGTAAGCACTATAAATACGATAGGGAGGACGACGAGAACGTTGTGACGTGCGATAGCTAAGCCGTTTAAGCCGGACTCTGACC
>DBEWII010000077.1:0-8411 GCA_048384935.1 Collinsella aerofaciens
AGGTCTTGGTGCCACGGCCGGCACCAATCTCCAGGCAACGCCCGGGACGCGTCGCCGCAGTGGCGATGAGCTGGGCGTTAAGGTCCGAGGCAACGGCAGCAGCACGCTCAAACACGCCGGACGCAACCGTGGCCTGCGCATCGACCGGCGCATGACAACCCGGGAATACGGGAGCAACAAGCTGCGAGATATACGGGTCGGGCTTGGTGGCAAAGGCGTTCTCATGCAGAGCCAGGGGCGCGGGGGCCAGATTGCCGGCAAAGTTAAGCGCGCCCTCTGGCGTGTCAAACGACGCCATAATACGAGCGCACAGCCAGCGCGGCAGGCCCATCAGGCGAGACAAGCGAACCAGACGACGTTCGGACTCATCGGCATCCGCTGCGGCGGCAAAATCCTCAACGTTGTCCGCGACCTTATGCAGCACGGCATTGGCCAGACCGGCGGCAGACTTAGCACCGCTACGCACAAGCTCAACGCCCTGACTCACCGCAACGCGTCCCGGCGTATGCAGATAGAGCATCTCGAAGGCCGAGATACGAAGGGCCATGCGCACGCGCGGCGCAACCTTTTTGGGCTTATCGAGAAACTGGTCGAGCAGCTCGTCCAAAATGCCCTGGGTGGCTGCAACTCCAAGTGCCAAACGAGCGGCAAAAGCAGAATCGCGCTGGTCAATGGCCTTGGCCGAAGCACGGGACGAGAGCACGTCGCGCGCGTACATGCCGCGGCGATCGGCCTCCATCAAAACATCAAGCGCGAGCTTGCGCGCGGGGGAAAGCTTACTCATGACAAAACACCCCACGAAAGATCCGCACCCTGCAGGCCGGCAGCCCAGGCAGAAGCAGCCATAGCACGCTTGCCATCGGGCTTAACCTCGAGCAGTTCAACCGCGCCATCGGACAGGCCCAGGTAGACGCGCTTGGCCTGAACGGCGACGAGTCCCTCGCCAAGCGACACATCTGCCGGTGCTGCATCGAGCACGCGAACGGTCTTGCCGGCAATCACGCAACGAGCGGGAGCGGTATCGGACGAGGCAAGCACATGACGCACGCAATCAAGCGCCGCCATCTGAGGATCCAGACGCATCTCCTGCTTAGAAATCTTGGCGGCATGAGTGACGAGCGACTCATCCTGTTCAGTCCACACAGCAGTGCCATCGGCAAGCGAAGGAAGCGTATCGGCAAGCAATTTGCCGCCAAGCTCAGCAAGCTCCATGGTCAGCGCCTCAGCATGCTTACCGGCAACCGACGTGGAAGCCTGAGCACAATAAGCACCAGTATCCACGCCATGCCCAATGCGCATAATGGAAACGCCAGCAAGCTCGTCACCAGCAAGAATCGCACGCTGAATAGGAGCGGCGCCACGCCAACGAGGCAGCAAGGAAGCATGAACATTCACAATGCCGAGCGGTGCCATATGCAGCACGTCATCAGGCAAAATGCAGCCATAAGCAGCCAAACAGAAAATGTCAGCCTGGGCAGCCTTGAGCGCCTCAACAACCTCAGGCGTCATACGATTAGCCTCAACAACCGGCAAACCAAGCTCGAGCGCCTTGGCCTTAACAGGAGAAGGCTCGAGCTTCTTACCACGCCCGCGAACAGCATCCGGACGAGTAACAACAAGCGCAATCTCATTCCCAGCCTCGACGAGCGAAGTCAACGAAGGCACAGCAAAATCAGGCGTACCCATAAACACAATACGCATAAAGAACGTCTCCCCTCAACCAAAGCCGAGACGGCTACAAATAACAGCGGAAAGCCAAGTCACCAGCCCATCCGCAATAACAATTCAACAAGAACAAATATACCCAAAACCAAAGAAAGAGCCGCAATAAAAGCAGCTCCCTCTCAACAAAGACTATCAGCGAAGACGCCCCTCCCTGGCCCGACGGCACCCGGGCGAACCGAGCCAGAACAACGCAGTCCCCGGTGCTGAGCGCCCACATATCGTCCCGCGCGCAGTTTCGCAGCGCAGCGAGAATGTTTGAGCACGGGATGATATGTGGGCGCTCAGCACCGGGGACGGTGGGATCTACTCCGTCTCGCCCGGTCGAGCGCCGCGGGCCAGGGCGTCCTGGTACTCCTTGACGGCCTTGAGCCTCTGCATGGGCTTCAGTCGCTCGAACATAGTGTTGCCGTGCAGGTGATCGATCTCGTGCTGCAGGCACACGCAGAACAGGTCGCCCGAGGCCTCGTAGCGAATCAGGTTGGCATCCAGGTCGTACGCCTCGACGACGACATGGTCGGGACGCTCGATCTCGCAGCTAATGCCGGGGATGGACAGGCAGCCCTCGCTAAAAGGCACCAGATGGTCGCTCTGCTCAACAATGACAGGGTTGATGAGCACGTACGGGTCATAGTCGTTCTTATCGCTGTAGTCGCAGTCGATGGTGACGAGCTGAATGAGCTCGCCGATCTGCGGAGCAGCCAGGCCGCAACCGCCGTTCTCGAACATCATCTTCTTCATCTTCTCGGCAAGCGCCTCGATCGCTGGGGTGATTTCCTCGATGACGGCACACTCCTGGCGCAGACGAGGGTCGGGGGACAGTACGATTCCGTTGGCTTCCATGGCCATCCTTTCGGGTTGTTACATCAAATCATAGGCGTCGACGTCAACGCTCACGCTCACGCCGCGCACGGAGCCCGCCTCTTTGAGACAGGCGTCGATATCATCAGAGACATGGTACCCTACCGGCGACTTCACAAGCAGGTGGAAGCGGTAACGGTCCTTGGCTCTCTCGATTACACACGAAGCCGGGCCCAGCACCTGCGGCACCGCGCTGCCCGCCCGCAAAAAGTCGGGCGCGGCGGCATGCCAGCGGCGCTTAAGAAGCTTTGCAATGCGCCCGATGTAGTCCTGCGCGTCGTCTCGGTTCGCCGACCACACCAAAATGTTGACCAGGCGAACAAACGGCGGATACAGGGCGTCGCGGCGCTGGTCCAGGTCGTAGACGGTAAAGATCGAGCGGTCGTGCTCGGCGACGGCGCGAATGACCGGGTCCTCGGGCAGGTAGGTCTGGATGATCACCTCACCGGGGCGATCGCCGCGGCCGGCGCGGCCCGCAACCTGCTCCAGCAAGTCGTAGGCGCGCTCTCCTGCGCGGAAGTCCGGCAGCTTGAGGGCGAAATCGGCATTGACCACGCCCACGAGCGTGACCTCGGGAAAGTCGAGGCCCTTGGCGATCATCTGGGTGCCCAGCAGCACAGCACAATCGGCGGCATCGAACTGCTCGAGCAGCTTTTTGTGCGCATCCTTGCCGCGCGTGGAATCGGCATCCATGCGAATAATGGCGACGTCCTCGGGAAGCATCTGGTGTAGCGCGTCCTCGATCTGTTGAGTGCCCAGACCCATTTTTGCCAGGTAGCGACTGCCACATTTGGGGCAACGGCTCGTGGGCGCGGGATACGGCTGCACGCGCCAAGACGAACCGCAGGTGTGGCACTGCAGCGTGTGTGTGCGCTCGTGATACGTAAGCGCGGTGGAGCAGTGGTTGCAGGTGGGCACGCAGCCGCATTCGCGGCACATCAGAAACGGCGCAAAGCCACGGCGGTTATGCAGCAGCACGGCCTTCTCGCGGCGCTCGACCACACGCTCTAGGCCCTCCATCAGCGGTTTTGAGAACATGGAACGGCTGCCGTGCGAGAACTCACGGCGCAGGTCGGCGATCCGAACCGTCGGCAGGACTGCATGTCCCGGGCGCTCGGGCATCTCGACGCGCGTCCAGGTGGCACCGTTATACGTGCCACGGCGGCAGCGATCGAGGGCCTCAGCAGAAGGCGTGGCGGAGCCCAACACGAGCGGGCAGCGGTAGCGCCGCGCCATCTCGGCCGCGACCTCGCGCGCATGGTAGCGCGGACTAGAGCCCTGCTTATAGCTGGTCTCGTGCTCC
Source organism: Collinsella aerofaciens (assembly GCA_048384935.1). Taxonomy (GTDB): domain Bacteria; phylum Actinomycetota; class Coriobacteriia; order Coriobacteriales; family Coriobacteriaceae; genus Collinsella; species Collinsella aerofaciens_CH. The sequence goes on from DBEWII010000077.1 coordinate 3,887, forward strand.
TCGTCGATGATGATGAGACCCAGGTCGCTGAGCGGGCAAAAGAGCGCCGAACGCGCGCCGACGACAACGCGGGCCGCACCGCTGGCGACCATATCCCACTGGTCCAGGCGCTCGCCAGCAGAAAGACGCGAATGGAACACGGCTACCGTCTCGCCAAAGCGCGAGCGGAAGCGGCCGACGGTCTGGGCCGTCAGCGAGATCTCGGGCACCAGCACGCAGGCCGAACGGCCGGCCGCCAGCACGCGCTCAATCGCCGAAAGGTAAACCTCGGTTTTGCCGGAGCCGGTGACGCCGTCGACAAGGACCACGTCTCCGTGGGCGTCCAGACGGGCGCGCTCAATCTGCGCGAGTGCCTGTTGCTGGCCGTTGGTAAGGGAGACCGGCGCCTTACCGTTTGCTGAGGACAGCGTGGTCTGCTCGATGCAGCCGCGCCACGCACGCCGCTCTTCCACCACCACGACGCCGCGTTTTTCGAGCGCCTTAATGGTCGCCGACATACTGTTGTAGAGAAGGTTGAGGTCGCGCGTCGTGACCGGCCCGCACTGGAGCGCCTCGATGAGCTGACGCTGGCGGACAGCAGTCCTGGGCGGCGTATAGTCGAAACCCTCGGGCGTGAGCATGACCCAGCGGTTTTGGATAGGCTTGACGGCGGGGCGCACAACTGTCCACACGCCGTCGTCGCCCTTGACCACACGCGGGCTGACGCCCGGGGGCAAGAACAGGCGCAGGCACTCGGAAAGCGTCGCGACATACTCGCGACTCATCCAACGCGCAATGCGGGCGGCTTCGGCGGTAAAGAGCGGCTTGCTGAGGATAGCCTCGATAGGCTTGATGCGTGCGGGATCGAGAGCGTCGTTACCTTGCAAGTTGGCCAGCTCGGTCACAATGTCGACGATGTAGCCCGCGGCCGCACGGTTGCCAAAATGGACTAGGGCGGTGGAACCGATCTGGGCATCGTTGGCGAGTGACTGCGGAATGCCATAGGCAAACGGCTCAGAGAGCGCACGGGTCGGGATGTCGAGAACCACGCTCGCGTAGGCGGCGACGGGTTCGGGTGCGGGCTCGGGCTGCGCCGGGACGGCGACAGGGGACGCGGAATTCGGAGCTTCCTCCGGCCCCGGCGAACCAAACAGCGACAGTTGCTCGGCCATGGTCTCTGCACCTCCCATCCCATACGTCTTTAGAAACAAGAGCCCCGCTCGGGTGAACGGGGCTCGGATACATGCGTTTACGCTACTGCTACAGTGCCATCGTGCGGGCGCGGTCGATGCGCGCCAGGCAGTCGTCGCGGCCGACGAGCGCCATGGTCTCGCCCAGCGGGGGGCTCACCATGTTGCCGCAGACGGCGACGCGCACAGCTTGGAACACCACGCGCTTCTTGAGGTCCATCTGCTCGGGCAGCGGCTCAAGCGCGGCGTCGATGTTGGCGGCCGTCCACTCGTCCACGCCCTCGAGCGCGGCCTTGGCGGCATCCAGAATGGCGCCCATGCCTTCCTTGGCCAGACCCTTGTTGACGGACTTCTCGTCATACTCGAGCGTCTCGGCCGTGGCAAAGATGGGAGCGGCGACAGTCACGGCGTCGGCCGGCATCTTGGTGCGCGGCTTGACGATGGCAGCAAGTGCGTCGATCCAGTCCTCGCCGTACTCGACATTACCCTCGATGAGACCCGCCTCGTGCAGCTCGGGGACCATGATCTCGTCGGCAAACTGAGCATCGGACATGCCGTTGATGTACTCGGCATTGACCCAGTCGAGCTTCTTGGGGTCGAAGGTCGCCGGGTTCTTGGAGATGCGATCGAGCGAGAACTTGCTGGCCAGGACATCGCGCGGAATGATCGTGGTCTCGCCGTCGAGCGACCAGCCGAGCAGTGCCAGATAGTTGACGAAGGCGTCGGGCAGATAACCGGCGTCGCGGTACTCCTCCACCGAGGTGGCGCCGTGGCGCTTGGAGAGCTTTTTGCCGTCGGCACCCAAGATCATGGAGATGTGGGCGAACGTAGGCACGGGCGCGCCGAGGGCCTCGTAGACCATCACCTGGCGCGGGGTGTTGGACAGATGGTCGTCGCCGCGAATGACGTGGGTGATCTTCATCATGGCGTCGTCGACGACGGTCGCGAAGTTATACGTGGGCGTACCATCGGAGCGGAAGATGACAAAGTCGTCGAGCTCCTTGGCGTCGAAGGTTACCTCGCCGTGGACGGCGTCGTGGATGACGACGTCGCCGCGGTCCTCGGGCACCTTAATACGCAGGACGTAGGACTCGCCGGCCTCGATGCGGCGGCGGGCCTCCTCGGGATCAAGATCGCGGCAACGGCGCTGATAGCCCTGGAAGGGGTCCTTGCGCTCCTGCGCGGCTTTGCGGTCGGCGTCGAGCTGCTCCTTGGTGCAGAAGCAGGGATAGGCCTTGCCCTCGTCCCAAAGCTTCTGGGCGGCCTGCTTGTACAGGTCCAGGCGCTCGGTCTGGGCGTAGGGGCCAAAATCGCCGCCCACCTCGGGACCCTCGTCCCAGTCCAGGCCCAGCCAACGCATGGCGCGCAGGATGATCTGCGTGTTCTCGTCGGTGGAGCGGGTGGGGTCGGTGTCGTCGATGCGCAGGATGAACGTGCCGCCGTTTGCGCGGGCGAACGCCCAGTTATAGATAGCGGTGCGGGCGCCGCCGATGTGCAGCTTGCCCGTCGGTGAGGGTGCAAAGCGGACGCGAACGTCTGATGCCATGGAAATCTCCTCGATTGCAGGATGGATGTCTAACCGCACCAGTATAAAGCATCAAAGCAACCTCCGCACAAAGGGCACTGACCTACTCATTGGGGACAGACTTAAATGACCAGTCGTTGGAGACGTTCTTAGTTTAAGGCTGGTCATTTATGTCTGTCCCCAATGAGTAGGTGCGGAAAGGGTGTGAATGTTTGATTTACGCGCTATGATGTGCCCTTGCATAGAGAGCCTGGCGGAATGGTAACGGTCGCCGGGACACGTTTTTGAAAGGACTATCATGTCAGAAGAACTTCGTTCCATCCCGCCCCAACACGGGTCCTTTGTTTTTACGTCGGAGTCGGTGACCGAAGGTCATCCCGATAAGATCGCTGACCAGATCAGCGATGCCGTCCTCGACGCAATCCTCGCAAAAGAAATAGAGCTGCAGGAGCAGGGCTACATCGCCCCCAACGGCGTGCCCGCCAACGTGGAGAACGTCCGCTGCGCCTGCGAGACCCTCGTGACCACCGGCACCGTTATCGTCGCCGGCGAGATTCGCACCCAGGCCTACGTCGACGTTCAGGAAATCGCCCGCGGCGTTATCCGCCGCATTGGCTATAACCGTGCCAAGTTCGGTTTTGACTGCGACACCTGCGGCGTTATGAGCCTCATCCACGAGCAGTCGCCCGATATCGCCCAGGGCGTCGACGAGTCCTTCGAGACCCAGACCGGCGCGACCACCGACCCGATCGACCTGATCGGTGCCGGCGACCAGGGCATGATGTTCGGTTATGCCTCCAACGAGACCAAGACCCTCATGCCCATGCCGCACTACCTGGCAAGCCGCCTGGCCGAGCGCCTGGCCGCCGTACGTCACGACGGTACCCTCGCCTATCTGCGTCCCGACGGCAAGACCCAGGTCACCGTGCGCTACGAGGAAGGCAAGCCCGTCGAGGTCACGACCATCGTCATCTCCACGCAGCACGCCGCCGAAATCGAGGACATGGGCAAGATCAAGGCTGATCTGATCGAGCACGTCATTACGCCGGTTATGGCTGCCGAGAACATGCCGTGGGACAACGCCGACATCTACGTGAACCCCACCGGTCGCTTTGTCGTGGGCGGCCCCATGGGCGACACGGGCCTCACCGGCCGCAAGATCATCGTCGACACCTACGGCGGCTACGGCCGTCACGGCGGCGGTGCCTTTAGCGGCAAGGACTGCACCAAGGTTGACCGCTCCGCCGCGTATGCCGCGCGCTGGGTCGCCAAGAACGTGGTCGCCGCCGGCCTTGCCGACCGCTGCGAGGTCGAGCTTGCCTACGCCATCGGCGTTTCCAAGCCCCTCTCAATCATGGTCGACACCTTCGGTACTGCACATGTTGCCGAGGACAAGATCGTAGAGGCCGTAGAGAAGACCTTCGACCTGCGCCCGGGCGCAATCATCCGCGACCTAGACCTGCGTCGCCCCATCTACGAAAAGACGGCAGCCTACGGTCACTTCGGCCGAGAAGACGCCGACTTCACCTGGGAGAAAACCGACCGAGTCGAAGAACTCAAAGCAGCCTGCGACCTGTAAGCTAACGGCAAAAGCTACAGCCAAGAAACAACGCACCAAAAGAAGTACCGGCTCCAACCGGTACTTCTTTTTTATTTAAAGGTGGTGAAGATGAGCCGACCTGGGACATGGAATAGGTCATAGGCCGATAAATTTCGCAGCAGAGCGACTCCAACCATGTATCCTAAGTTCCGAGGGCTTTGGTATCTGGTCGGTCGCGAGTTCCGCACGAGCCGGAGAGCACTTAATGTGCTCTCCGTGCGAGCAGGACTG
>DBEWII010000078.1:0-6195 GCA_048384935.1 Collinsella aerofaciens
AGTCGTTCCCCGTCGGCAAGATCGACCAGCTTACCATGCGCCCCATGGGGTTTGTCGAGTTCGTTCGTGCCGTCGATGGCGATCCGCTCGCAGATGCCATCCTTGCCGCAGACATGGACCTGCTGGCGAATGTTTCCGAAAAGCTCGAGCGCCTGCTCAAGGAATACCTCGTTGTCGGTGGCATGCCAGAAGTTGTCTCCGCTTTCGCCGCCTCCCACGATTTCATCGAGGCCCGCAGGCTTCAGCAGCAAATCATCGAAGCTTATGAATCCGATTTTGGCAAGCATGCGCCAGCCCGCATCGTCGAGCGCATGAGGCTGGTTTGGAAATCCCTTCCCGGCCAGCTCGCAAAGGAAAACAGGAAGTTCGTCTACGGCGCGCTTCGTCCCGGGGCGCGCGCACGCGATTTTGAGGAAAGCCTCCAGTGGCTCATGGACTATGGAATCGTTCATAAGGTACCACGTGTTTCCGTCCTAAGAGCACCGCTCACAAGCTACGAGGATCTCTCGGGCTTCAAGCTGTTCTGCATCGACACCGGCATCCTCGGAGCACTCTCCGGCCTCACGCCAGCCATTGTTCTGAACGGGCCCGCTGTTTTTACGGAGTTCAAAGGCTCGCTGACCGAGCAATACGTCGCACAGGAGCTTTTGCTCCAAGGCAATACTCCCGCGTATTGGTCATCCTCCTCCGGCAATGCAGAGACTGACTTTGCCGTCGACCATGCGGGGACCGTGCTTCCGCTCGAGGTCAAGGCGGCAGAGAATCTCAAAGCAAAGAGCCTGAGGATTGCCTGCGAGAAGTTCAAGCTCGAGCGCTGCGTGAGAACATCGTTAGCGGCATATAGAGACGAAGGCACGCTCGTCAATATTCCGCTCTGGGAGATTGGGCAAATCGACAAGCTGGCATAGGCGCTGTGGAGGGGTTGCCCCGTAAGGAGTGTCCCAAACTGCCGGCAAAAAAGGAACGTCTCTATCTGCCGCATTCCCGAAGCAAGGCAACGCCGATGTTTTGGCAACGGCAGCGAGCGGGCCGCATTTGAGACAAGGTGACGTGAAACGAAAGGGCGCTGACCTTCTGGTCGCGCCCTTGAAGTTGAACGTCAGATTGTCCAAATGCGGCCCGCGCAGCGCCGAGCCGTTACGCGGTTTGGTAAAACCGCGTAACCCTAAAGCTCCGTTACTTCAACGCTGTTGTAGACCTCGTCCCAGCGGTCCATAACCAAATGCCCGGTCTTGGGATCCATAGCGTTGAGCTTGCCGCAGGTATTGGCGGTCTTGAGCACCGTGACGTCATCGGCACCAGCCGCAATGGCATGCGCAAAGCCGGCGATGGTCGAGTCACCGGAACCCGTCGCGTTCACAGCCGCAATCGCGGGCGTCTTGGCGCGGAACGCGCGGCCCTCATGGAAGCCCACCGAACCGGCAGCGCCCATCGAAACGACAACCCAGGGGATACCGGCAAAACGGTCATCGGCGGCAAGCGCCTCGCGCAGGGCATCGACATCATCGGTCGTAAAGGACGTACCCAGCAGGCCGTTAATCTCGGTCAGGTTGGGCTTTACGAGCTCAGGCTTAGCGTCGGACTCCAGCGCGGCCTCCAGCGATGCGCCCGAGGTGTCGAGCAGCACCTTGGCGCCCGCCTCCTCGGCGATCTTGACGAGCTCGGCATAGTAGCCGGCATCGACGCCACGCGGCAGCGAGCCCGAAAGCGTCACGACGTCCGCCTTCGCTGCGAGCTCGGCGAACTTGGCCGTAAAGGCCTCGAGCTCGGCCGGGGCGATCTGCGGGCCGCTCTCCAGCAGCTCGGTCTGATTACCCTCGTGCAGGATATTCAGGCAGATGCGCGTCTCACCGGCAATAGGCACAAAGTCGTTCTTGACGCCGTCGGCATCCATAAGCTCGGCCATATAGGCACCCATGTGGCCGCCGAGCAGGCCGGTCGCGAGCACGTCGTCACCCAGCTGCAGCAGCACGCGACTCACGTTGAGGCCCTTGCCGCCAGCGGTCTTTTCGGGTGTCACACGGTTAACATCGTCGATGATCAGCTTGTCGAGCTGATAGCGCGTATCAATCGACGGGTTCATGGTAACGGTCAGAATCATGTTGAACTCCTGTTCCGGGGCGGCATAACCCGCCCCAAACATACGATAGCTCGTTAAAGGATCTCGATCTCAAAGCCGCGGGTGACGGTCTCTCCCGGCTTGGCCACCAGGCAGCCGCGCTTGTGCTCCAGAATATCGTCCTCGTCGGAGCAGGTGGACAGGCCGCCCCACGGTTCCACGGCCACAAAGTCGCCCTCGGGCTTGCTCCACACAATCAGGTATGGCATATCGGGGAACGTCAGGCGCACGCCCTTGTCCTCGGTTTTCTTGGTAAGCGTAACCACGTGGCTCTCGAGCACGTCAAAGATGGTCTCAGCGAAGTCAAAGAGTTCGTGGGTCAGCGGCAGGTCATGGCCAACCATCGGGTTCTTGCTGCGATGCTCAACATCAATCAGGCCCGTCGAGGGAACGGCAGTACAGAGCTCGGCGGCCTCGCGCTGCTCAAAACGGAGCTCGTAGTCGTCGTAGGACTCGCCCTCGTCAAGCGGGCACTTAAAGCCAGGGTGACCGCCCACAAAGAACGGCATGTCCTCGGTGCCCTCATTGGTCACCTCGTACGACACGGCCACCTTCTCCGCATCGATCGTGTAACGAGCAACGATCTTAAACGGATACGGGTACTGCTCGAGCAACTCGGCATGGTCGGCAGAGCTTAAGCTCAGCACAACCATGTTGTCGCTCTGCTCCTCGAGCTTCCACTCCTGCTTGCGAGCAAAGCCGTGGCGGGCGAGCTTGACCTCGCGGCCGCCCATGGTCATTGCGCGACCGTCACGAAGGCCGCCACAGATCGGGAAACAAATGGGTGCCTGGCCCGACCACACCGCCGGGTCGCCCTGCCACAGGTACTCACGGCCGTTGGCCGTAATAGAAGTGAACGACCCGCCCGCCGTGCTCAGTGCCACGCGGATAGAACCGTTATCAAGAACAAACTCCATAGGAGCCTTCCCTTTCTTACGACAGCCCGCCAAGTCAATAGGGCTGATAGAAAACCGGCCCGCGCCCCATCACAGAAACGCGAGCCGTCAACGGACTAGTTAATTACGCCGGATACCCGCTAATCATGGTATTCGCCGCGGTCCCACTTCTCGAGGAACTCGTCAAAGAAGTGCGGGTCAGCCTGAGTCTCGGCGTCGGCCTTATTGCAGGCATCGATCTTGGCGATCAGGGCATCGTGCTCGGGGGTCTTCTCGTAGGGCTCCTCCAGGAAGGCAAGCATGATATCGGCCATCAGGAACTCGCCGGTGATCTTGCCGCCAAAGCCCACGATGTTGGCGTTGAGCTCGCGACGGGCATACAGGGCAGAGGTCATGTCGCGGACCAAGGCGCAGCGGGCGCCGGGAACCTTGTTGACGGCGTTGGTGATGCCGATGCCGGTACCGCACAGGGCCACGCCAAAGTCGGCCTTGCCGCTGGCAACAGCCTCGCCCACGGCCTTACCGTAGATGGGGTAGTGCGTACGGGTGTGGCTGTAGGTGCCGCAGTCGAGCACCTTGTAGCCAGCCTGCTCCAGGCGGTCGGCCAGATAGATCTTCTCGTCCGTAACGATATGGTCGCAACCGATTGCGATGGTCTTCTTCATCAGAACGTCCTTTCGTCTGAATTCACAAGTTGAGGTAGAAGTTCGAGTTCTCGGTGGCTCTCGTTAGGCCATCTTGTTGAGCATGTCGACACGGATCTGGTGACGGCCGCCGGCGTACTGGGCGCGCAGGAACTCGCGGGCGATCTTCTTGGCGACCTCGGTGCCCACAACGCCCGGGCCCATGGTGACCATGCGCGAGCCGTTGTGCTCGCGGGTCATGTAAGCGGAACGCTCGTCGGAAATGTTGGCGACGACCATGCCCTTGATCTTGACGGCGGCCATATAGGAGCCGACGCCGTACTTATCGAATGCAAAGCCCTGGGAATCCTTGTGCTCCAGCAGGTCCTTGGCAACGGCGGTCGCGGAATCGACAAAGTCCGCGGCAGGGGTCTCGGAATAGTCGACGACCTCGTGACCGTCGGCGATGAGCATCTCCTTGATGGACTCCTTCATCGACATACCGTCGGCATCGGAAGCGATTACAACCCTCATGACATCCTCCTTGAGAGATACGCAGGTGCGTAGTTTCTGTTTGGAAGTGTTGAATCGCGTTCAGGTCCGGGCATCTGAATGTGCGGTTCTTCACTGTTCGTGTTTATTTGAACACATTCGAACAGTAACTGCAACAACTATTTGTTTATCTTTGTTCTTTTTTGAACAAATACCGTTCACAGATGATTGCTGACCGTTTGGACTGGGCACGGACGTAGCGACCATGTGTTCAACAAACAAAAGGGCGGCCGAGAACGTGTCTCGTCCGCCCTTCTCACGGTTGATCTTCCAAAGATCGCTTTGCCGCCTACTCAGACTGCTCGCTCTTCTTGGCATGTCTGGACGGAGCGCTCAAGAAACGACCCGTCAGATAGTTCGCGGGACCGGAGATATCGATCCCCAGCAGCACGTGTCCTAGCCATAGGAACGCCACGAGCACCAGTAGAGGAATCACACACGAGGTCACGATCATCACGATGACGCCTTCGATCAGATCGGTCACCTGATGCACGATCTCATCGGTCATCTGCTTGGCACCGCTGGTCACCGACGTAACAAGGCTCGAGGCCCCGTCAGTCAACTGCTCGAGCACGTTTTTGGACTCCTTGGCCTTGGATTTTTTCTTGTTCGATTTTGAGCTGGTCTCGGCTGACTTGTCCGTAGTGTCGGCCGCGTCCGCAGCCTTTTGCTCAGCTTGCTCAATACTTACGCGATACGTTTCATCGACCTTCTGCGACACCCATACGCTCGCGGGCACAAGCGCCATACCGATCACGGCAACCACTAGCACGCGCGTCGCCACACGGCGCAGGACAGCGCTCGTGCTCCAGCGCCCGTGAATGCCGAGCGACACCGCAAAGAGCACCAACGAAAACGGGATTAAGATGCCCAAGCCAACCGACCACAAAATCGTGAGCAAATATTTCTCCAAGTATAGCACGGCAAGCACGATACCAAGGTTGCCTGAAAGCTGCGCGAGCTGTTCGGCAACCGGCGTTCCCGTATCACCAGGTAGCGCGGTAATGCCCGCAGATAGCGCCACGCACGAGGTCGTGAGCGCCAGTACGTTACCCTTCTTTTGGTCGATGACCTCGATGGTGGAGTCCCAAGTTTTGGTATCGGCGAAATGCGGACGAGCTACAAAGCCCGACAGCAGCGCCAGTACCACGAGCGCAACGATAAAGCCAATCTGAAGCTTTTTGTTTGCGCACACGACATCGGACAGGCTGGGCTGCAGCTCGGTTACCGTCGTGTGCTCGGTTATCTGGACAGGACGCCCATGAGCCATCTCGTGCGCGTCTCTTTTTTGTATTGACCCGTTATCCGGCATTTGGATACCTCCTCAGTCCGGGGCTTAATGCGAAAGGAAGTATACCCACCGAGCAAAAAACGAACGGGAAGACGAACAGAGCGCACCAAGACTGTCCCCAATGACTATCTCCGGATGAGTTGCGGTGGAATAGGGATTGTTTTGCGCCCGCCGGCCCCTATTCAGTCCCCATTTCACCGCAACTTGGAGGAGGACAGAAAAAGCCCTGCCGCGGGTAGCGGCAGAGCTTTTGGAAGGGGACTTGGTTGTGAGGGCTCGTTAGGCGAGCTTGGCCTCGAGCTCGGCGATGCGCTTGTAGGCATCGATGGTAAAGCGGGTCTGCTTCTCCAGAATCATAGTGGTCATGAGAGTGTCCTGAGCGTGAGCCATGATGAAGGTCATCTCCATCTCGCCGCCGCCGGCCTCCTGCGAAAGCAGTTTGGTCTGCGTGTCGTGGGCACCGATGAGCGCATCGCTGGCATCCTTGTGCAGCTGTTCGGCCTTCTCAAAGTCACCCTCGCGAGCAGCATCGAGCGCTGCAAGCAGATCGGTCTGGGCGTCACCTGCGTATGCGACGATCTCGAATCCAACCATCGAGATTTCTTCTTTGGTTGCCATATTGCGTTCCTTTCACATATGAACCAATGGAGAGCATCGCGTCCGGGCATACGCGCTGCGTTGTGTATGACAGAAACAATAACATTCAAACAAAAA
>DBEWII010000079.1:0-8195 GCA_048384935.1 Collinsella aerofaciens
GGCAATCTGGGGCCCGTCCCCTTTAATATTTATAAATATGCAGGTCAGCGAGGTGCTAGCGAGGTGCCAGCGGGTGCGCCGCCAGATAGACCTCGGTCAGTTGCGTACGATCGACATGCGTGTAGATCTGCGTGGTCGATATATCGGCATGCCCCAAGATCTCCTGTAGCACACGGAGGTCTGCGCCGCCCGCAAGCATATGGGTGGCAAAGGAGTGACGCAGCGTATGGGGATGGAGCCCCACCAGTCCCACCTGGCGCCCGTAGCGCTCACAGATGGCATGGATGCCCTGGCGCGACAGACGGCGGCCGTTCTTATTTAAAAAGACCGCCGAGGTCTCGGTTCCGCGGGCATGGACCGCCAAGCGAGAACGCCCCTCAGTTACATAGAGCGTCAGAGCTCGCGCCGCGCTTCCCACCAGCGGGGACAGGCGTTCCTTTGAGCCCTTACCGCGAACGAGCACAAAGCCATCGTCGATATGGATATCGCCCACATCGAGCCCCACCAACTCGCTCACACGTAAGCCGCATCCGTAGAGCACTTCCAAGATGGCATGGTCGCGCAAGCCCATCTCGCCCTCGGGGAAGTCTTGATCGAGCAGCGCCGAGACATCCTCCACCGATAGATACTCCGGCAAACGCTCAGCCTTTTTAGGCAGGCGCAACGCCGCCGTTGGATTTTGGGCCACAGCCCCATCGCGCACCAAAAAGGCATGCAGGCCCTTCACGGCCGCAAGCGCACGCTCCACCGAGGCATCGGAATAGCCCCCATCGCGACGGTCGGCGACAAAGCCCTCCACGACCCGACGGGTCACCTCTTCAAAAGACACAATACCCGCCCGCTCCAGATAGGCGCAGTACGTCGTCAGGTCACGACGATAGGCCGCAATCGTGTTGCGCGCCAAACCCCGCTCGACCGTGAGGTAATCGAGATACTCCCCCGCCGCCACGGCGAGCGACGAGGGAGTAGCTTCGGTATGTTCCTTATTCGCCGGCACCCTTAGTCCGTAGCAAGGTTCATGGGCGTCACCTGCAGACGGTCGACGCCCTCGTGCTGGCCGATCGAAGCGCGCACGAACTCGCGGAACAGCGGCTGCGGGTTGGTCGGGCGGCTCTTGAACTCGGGATGAGCCTGGGTTGCCACATACCACGGATGCACGTCGCGCGGCAGCTCGACCATCTCGACCAGGCGCTCGTCGGGCGACAGGCCCGAGATAACCAAACCGGCGTCCTCAAGCTGGTCGCGGAAGGCGTTGTTGAACTCAAAGCGATGACGGTGACGCTCGTAGACGAGCTCCTCGCCATATGCCTCGCGAGCGAGGGTATCGGCGGCGAGCTTGCACGGATAGGCGCCCAGGCGCATGGTGCCGCCCTTCTCGGTCACGTCCTCCTGCGAGCTCATCAGATCGATGACACTATACGGGCCATCCGGATCGAACTCGGAGGAGCTGGCGCCGGCAAGGCCGACGACGTTGCGCGCAAATTCGCACACGGCCACCTGCATACCCAGGCAAATGCCCAGATACGGAATCTTGTGCTCACGGGCAAACTCGGCCGCGAGGATCTTGCCCTCCAGGGCGCGCTTGCCAAAGCCGCCGGGGACCAGGATGCCCGAGGCGTCGCCCAGAACCTCGGAGACATTCTGCTCGTCGAGGCTCTCGCCGTCGACCAGCTGGACGTCCACATGGCGATCGTAGAAGACGCCCGCATGGTGCAGGGCCTCGATAACCGACAGATACGCATCGGGCAGCTGCGTGTACTTGCCCACGACGGCGATCTTCACCTTGTCGGCGTGATGGTTGGCGTGATTCTGTTTGCGCAGGAACTCGTTCCACTCGCTCATGTCGCGCTCACGCGGGTCCAGACCCAGGCGCTCGCAAATGCGCAGGTCAAAGTCCTGCTCGGCAAGCAGCTGCGGAACATCGTAAATGCTCGCGCAGTCCTCGTTGGTAAAGACGCAATCGGTGTCGACGTCGCAGAAGCTTGCGATCTTTCCGCGGATAGCGTCATCGATATGGTGGTCGGAGCGCAGCACGATAATATCGGGCTGGATACCAAAGCTGCGGAGCTCCTTGACGGAATGCTGCGTGGGCTTGGTCTTGACCTCGTGGGCGGCGGCGATATAGGGAACGAGCGACACGTGGATGTAGCAGACGTTCTCGGGGCCGGCCTCCTTGCGGTACTGACGGATGGCCTCGACAAACGGTTGGGACTCGATGTCGCCGATCGTGCCGCCCAGCTCGGTGATGACTACATCGGAGCCGGTCTGCTCCTCGATGCGGCGGAACTTGTCCTTAATGGCATTGGTGACGTGAGGAATCACCTGCACGGTACCGCCCAAAAAGTCGCCGCGACGCTCGCGGGCGATCAAGCTCTTATAGATGGCGCCGGTCGTAAAGTTGGAATCGCGGGTCAGGTTCTCATCAATAAAGCGCTCGTAATGGCCCAGGTCCAGGTCGGACTCGTAACCATCCTCGGTAACGAAGACCTCACCATGCTGGAAGGGGCTCATGGTACCGGGGTCGACGTTCAGATACGGGTCGGCCTTCTGCATCGTTACTTTGTAGCCACGCGACTTGAGCAGACGGCCCAGCGAGGCCGCGGTAATACCCTTGCCCAGGGACGAAACCACGCCACCGGTTACGAACACATGCTTGGTCATATTGAGTTACCTGCGCTTCCCGTAGAAGTTGTTTATCCACATCTTACGGGTCTTCATTGTAATACTCGCGCCGCGGACCGTTCGCAATTTTTCTTGCGTGCGATTGCATTTCTCAATCTTGAAACAAAACGCCGCCCGGTTTCCCAGGCGGCGTCGCTATGGCAAGGGTTACATGCTGCTATCGATCAGCAACCTCGTCCTCAAGCATTTCTTGAACGAGCATGCCGGTACGGACGCCCTCAAGATACCACTCGCCACGTTCGGTGAGGCAAATGCCATTTGCAAGCTGACCGCCGTCGTCGCTATAACGCGAGACGACATCAATCATGCCTTCGGAATCCAAGCGATCGATTGCGGCGCGGGCACGATACGGCGAAACCCCCACGCGCTCGGCAAGCGTTTTGCGCGAGAAACCATACGGCCCGCCATTGTCTTCGGTTTGCTGGTCGATTTCCATCAACACCAGCACCTCAACACGCTTCATATCGTTGACACTCGCACGACCCTTGCCCGCCATAGCAGCCTCCTCAAACCGAGCACGAGCATCTAACGCGCCGTGCGCGACCGACACACCTCACGATGGCAGGTAATATCCATCATGCGGCATCCCGCTAAGGATGAAACAGTTACGGTTATTGTATACCGCTCAAATTGTTTCTAGGCAGGTAAACGGCTATTTTTCGCCGAAATAGGCGCTTTATTGATCAAAAAGCCGTACCGGGCGCCAACCCGATACGGCCAAAATGCAATGCAATTACCGCGGTGCTTCAAACTTAGCGGTGGAAGAAACCGCGGCGCTCAAACTTGGGCTCGCAGCACACGTTGATACCCAGTTTGCGCAGTACCGTCTCGTCCGTCGGCGAGATAATCACGCTAAAGAAGGCATCGCAACCGCGCAGCTGCTCCAGGCCCGAAAGGACGCGAGCGGCCGTCTCACTCGTGGCCGAGGTGATCGACAGCGCCATAAGCGTCTCGTCGGTGTGGAGGCGCGGGTTTTTGCTGCCCAGGAAATGCGTCTTGAGCTTGCTGATGGGCTCGATCGCTTCATCGCTAATGACCTCGAGCTCAAGGTCGACGCCCGAGACATGCTTAAGTGCATTCATGATGAGCGAGCTCGCAGCGCCCAGGCGCGTGGAAGTCTTGCCGGTCACCACGGAGCCATCGGGCATAACCATGGCACCCACGGGACCACCCGTCAGCTGCTCCCTGGTGAGGGCCGCCGAGCGCGCCGGTGAGTAGTTCTTATCGATGCCGGCTTTCTTCATAATGATCTTGAGACGGTCGACTTGCTCATCGCCCACGCCGGTACGGCGCACATTTTCGACCGCGGTAAAGTAGCGGCGGACGATCTCCATCTTGGAAGCGTCGCGGCAGGCATCGTCATCGGTGATGGCAAAGCCGACCATATTGACGCCCATGTCCGTAGGACTCTGGTAGGGGCTCTTGCCCAGGATCTTTTCCATCAGAGCACGGACCACCGGGAAGGCCTCGACGTCGCGGTTGTAGTTGACCGTGGTCTTGTTATAGGCCTCAAGGTGGAAGGAGTCGATGATATTGGCATCGTCGAGGTCCGCCGTGGCCGCCTCGTAGGCGATGTTGACCGGATGCGTGAGGGGAAGGTTCCAGACCGGGAAGGTCTCGAACTTGGCATAGCCGGCGGCCGTGCCATGCTTGTGCTCGTGATAGAGCTGAGACAGGCAGGTGGCAAGCTTGCCCGAGCCAGGACCGGGGGCAGTGACCACGACGAGCGGTCGGGTGGTCTCGACAAACTCATTCTTGCCGTAGCCATCGTCGGACACGATCAGATCGACATCGTGCGGATACCCCTCGATGGGATAGTGCAGCTTGGCGGGAATACCGAGCGCGTTCAGGCGGTTGCGGAACACATCGGCAGCAGGCTGGCCGGCGTACTGGGTGATGACCACAGCCGCGACAGCAAAGCCGTTGCCGCGGAACAGGTCAACCAGGCGCAGCACATCCTCGTCATAGGTAATGCCGAGGTCACCACGAGCCTTGTTTTTCTCGATGTGGTTTGCGTTGATCGCGATGATAACCTCGACATCGTCGGCGATGCTCTTGAGCATGCGGAACTTGCTGTCCGGTTCAAAACCCGGCAGCACGCGGCTCGCATGATAGTCATCGAACAGCTTACCGCCAAACTCCAAATAGAGCTTGCCACCAAACTGCGAGATGCGCTCCTTAATGTGAGCAGCCTGCAGCTCGATATACTTCGCGTTGTCGAAACCCTGGCGCATATATGGCTCCCGTCCCGTTTCCATTTAATGTTCTAGGCGATTATAACGGAGCCCGCCCTCCCCGATACCCAGACCATCAACAGGCACCAACCAAACATCCGTCAAACCTCTTGTCGGACATATTTAGTGCAAACTAACCTGACCCCATTGCACCGCCCCATAACACCAACAATGGCAGCGCCGCAGGTGGAGCAAAAGTCAGCGAAAGCCCGCCAGAGCGAGCAAGGTGACGTAAAAGAGGAGGGCATAGGCCTTTTGGCCATGCCCGACGATTGAACGTCAGATTGCCGCTCTGGCGGGCTTGCAGCGTCGAGTGGTTCCGGCGTTTGGTAAAACGCCGGAACACAAGAGCGCCCCCTCCCGCGCACGGAACGGAAGGGGGCTAAAGGTAGGAGTCTACCGGTGGGTTTACCCCACCGGACAGACGATGACCAGGTGATCCTCTACAGGATCGTCAAGGTTTCCGTGGGGTACCCGTTGGGTACTTAGATCAACACGCAGGCGACGGTCAGGATGATGGCGCAGACGACAGAGAGCGCGACGATGAGCTTAAGGGCAAACTTGAGCCAGGTCGTCCACTCGATCTTGGCCAGGGCGAGACCGCCCATGATGGCGCCGGAGGTCGGGGTGAACAGGTTCACGACACCGATGGCGGCGGAGAAGATCATGACCATGACCTCAGGCGAGAAGCCGAGCTTAACAGCCAACGGTCCCATGATGGGCATGGAGACGGTGGCCATACCGGAGGTCGAGGGGATCAGGAAGGACAGGCCGAAGTAGACCAGGAAGCTCATGGGAGCGAAGATCACGCCGGACAGGCCAGCCAGAGCATTGGCGGCAGCGTCGAGGACGAAGACGTCGAGGCCGGTGTTAGCCATGAGGACGGAGATACCACGGGCGAGGGCGATGACGAGAACAACGGACATCATGTCGGCAGCGCCGGTGATAAAGGTGTTAACGATCTGCTTCTCGGACAGGCCACCGATGATACCGATCAGGACGGCCATAAGGAAGAACCAGGTGGAAGCCTCGTCGAAGTACCACTGGCCAATGGGCAGGCCGGTGATCAGGGCAGACCAGCCCTGGACGACGGCGTTACCGTCGGCGTCGTAGACAGCGCCAGCGTCGAAGAAGTTAGCGACGCCCTCGTTGAGGTCGGCCAGCGGAATGAAGCCGACGATCATGACGACGAAGGTGAAGGCGAAGGCAATCAGAACACCCTTCTGACGACCGGTGAGCTTGACCTCCTTGTGGACCTCGGAAGCAGCCTTGCCGTGAGCCTCTTCGGCGTCCTTGAGCTCCTGCATCGACAGGATGGTGGAACCCTTGTCAGCCTTGACCTTCTTGGCGTAGCTCATCACGAAGAAGATGGACATAGCGGTAGTGACAATCCACAGGACGGCACCGAGGCCGATGATGATGGACTGGTTGACCTCAATGCCAACGCCGGTCAGAGCGTCGACGGCAGCGCCGACGGCGAACGGGTTAACCGTGGAGCCCAGGCAGCCGCAGCCAGCGCCGAGCAGGACGGTAGCGGCACCGACCATGGGGTCGAAGCCAGCGGCCATCATGGTAGCGGCGAGCAGGGCGTAGAAGGGAACGGTCTCCTCGCACATACCATAGGTGGTACCACCGAGGGAGAAGATGAGCATCAGCACGGGAATGAGCATAATCTCGTTGCCCTTAAGCTTCTGCACCAGAACGGCGATGCCGTTGTCCAGGGCGCCGGTCTCGGTCATCATACCGAGGAAGCCGCCCAGGATCATAACGAAGAGGCAGACGGGCAGAGCGTCAGCGAAGCCCTTAATCGGGGCGGTGCAGAAATCGCTCAGACGGGCGGCAGTAACCGCGCCGCCGGACGTGCCGGAGACGATAACGGCAATCACTGCGACAATTGCCAGCAGAGCAAGAAGAATGGTGAACGATGAAGGCATACCGCGCTTTTTCTTAGCGGTCTCAGTCATAGTTCTCATCCCCCCTTCATAAATCATTTACTGATCTCGCCAGAAGCGGCTCTTCCGTGCCGTGCCTGCCGCTTGATGCGAGATTATTACCAGATAAAACCGCTCGGGGTGTGCAGCAATACACCCCGAGCGAGATGCTCTTACTTGAGCGTGGCGTACATGACAGCCTTGATGGTGTGCATGCGGTTCTCGGCCTCGTCGAAGACCTTGGAAGCGGGGCTCTCGAAGACCTCGTCGGTGACCTCCTGCTCGGTGATGCCGAACTGCTCGCACTTCTCGGCGCCAATGGTGGTGTTGGTGTCGTGGAAGCTGGGCAGGCAGTGCAGGAAGATGGCACCCGGGTTGGCCATAGCCATGACCTCGGAGGTGACACGATACGGGGTGAGCTGAGCGATGCGCTCGGCCCAGACCTCGTCGGGCTCGCCCATGGAGACCCACACGTCGGTGTAGATAACGTCGGCACCGGTGACGCCGTCCTTGACGTCGGTGGTCAGCTTGATGGTGCAGCCGTTGGCCTCGGCGATGGGCTTGCAGGCCTCGATGACGTCGTCGGCGGGCATGCACTCCTCGGGGCCGCAGGCCACGAAGTTCATGCCGAGCTTGGAGCAGACGACCATGAGGGAGCGAGCGACGTTGTTCTTGCAGTCGCCCATGAAGACGAGGGTCTTGCCCTTGATGTCGTAGTTGAAGTTCTCCTGGACGGTCAGGATATCGGCGAGCATCTGGGTGGGATGCCACTCAGTGGTCAGGCCGTTCCACACGGGCACGCCGGACTTAGCAGCGAGCTCCTCGACGTCGTCCTGGGCAAAGCCACGGAACTCGATGCCGTCATACATGCGGCCGAGAACGCGGGCGGTGTCCTCGATGGACTCCTTCTTGCCCATCTGCGACGAACCGGGATCGAGATAGGTCACGCCCATGCCCAGGTCCATGCCGCCGACCTCGAAGGCGCAGCGGGTACGAGTGGAGGTCTTCTGGAAGAGCAGAACGATGTTCTTGCCCTCGAGATAGCGATGCGGAACGCCAGCGCGCTTCATATCCTTGAAGTTCTTGGAGAGCTTGAGCAGGTACTCGATCTCCTCGGTGGTGAGGTCGAGAAGCTTGAGGAAGCTACGGCCGGAGAGGTTAACACCCATGGTTCGATTCCTTTCGAAGAAATGAATTACGTAAGTATCAGTGTTGCCCGTTTAACGGGCGAAGCCGGTGCGGTTGTAGGGGGACCGCACCGGAAACGGAAAGACTTAGAGGTCCTCGCGCCAGAAGGGCATGCTCCTGCAGCGCGGGCCGCCGCGGCCGCGGGAGAGCTCGGCGGAGG
>DBEWII010000080.1:0-2896 GCA_048384935.1 Collinsella aerofaciens
GTCGAGATGCCGATCTCGGCGCCCAGGCCAAACTCGCCGCCGTCAGTGAAGCGCGTGCTGGCGTTGGCATACACGGCCGAGGCATCGATCTCATCCAAGAAGCGCTCGCAGGCATCCGCGTCCTCGGCGATGATGGCCTCGGAATGCATGGTGCCATAGCGGTTGATGTGCGCGATGGCCTCGTCCTCGTTCGCCACGACCTTCACGCTCATCTCGAGCGCCAGATACTCGCGGCCCCAGTCCTCCTCGGTCGCGGCAACAAAGTCGTCGCCCTCGGCAAGACCGGAATCGGCGCATGTGGCGCACGTGGCCTCGTCGCCGTGAATGAGCACGCCGTGGTCGTGCAGCACAGCCACAGCCGCGGGCAAAAACGCGTCGGCCACGGCGCGGTCGACCAGCAGCGACTCGGCAGCATTGCACACGCCCACGCGCTGCGTCTTGGCGTTGACGATAATGTTGAGCGCTTTATCGAAGTCGGCCGACTCATGCACGTAGATGTGGCAGTTGCCCGTGCCCGTCTCGATAACCGGAACGAGCGACTCGCGCACGCAGCGCTGAATCAGGCCCGCACCGCCACGCGGAATGAGCACATCGACGATGCCGCGGAGCTTCATGAGCTCGCCGGTGGCCTCGCGGTCGGTAGACTCGATCATCGACACGGCCTCGCGCGGGAAACCCTGGGCCTCAAGCGCATCGGCCAGCAGCTCGGCAATCATGGCGCACGAGTGATACGCCAGCGAACCGCCGCGCAGGATGCAGGCGTTGCCGGTGCGGATGCAGATGCCCGCGGCGTCGGCCGTCACGTTGGGGCGCGCCTCGTACACCATGGCGACCAGGCCCAGCGGCACACTCACGCGGGTCAGGTCCACACCGCTTGCAAGCACGCGGTGATCGAGTACGCGGCCCACGGGATCCGGCAGCTCAGCGAGCTTCTCCAGGCCGGCGGCCATGCCCTCAACGCGCTCGGGCGTCAGCAGCAGGCGGTCGAGCAGTCCGGCCGAGGTGCCCGCATCGCGCGCGGCAGACATATCGAGCTCGTTGGCGGCAATGATGCAATCGACACCATCGCGCAGCGCCGCGGCCATGGCGCGCACGGCCTCCTGGCGCTGGGCATCGCTCGCCGTGGCAAGCGCGGCAGAAGCGGCCTTGGCCTCGACGGCAAGATCGTGGACATACGTGGCTATATCGACCGACATGGACGGCCCTTTCTCTTAGATGTTTGCCAACCATGGTAGCCGATTTGCACGCATCCTCGCCGACGGCGGTAGAATTGGTCAACCCGAAACACCACAACGAATGGAAGCATTACATGGCGCTCATCACTTCGTACCACGTCCCCGGCCTGTATGTCGAGGACCACAGCATCGATGTTCCCCTCGACTGGCGCGGCCTTGAGCCAATGCTTTTGGCCGTCGGCAGCACCATGCGCCGCGGCGCCATGCCGGCGCCCATCGCCGGCGCGCCCGAGAGCATCAAACTCTTCTACCGCGTGGTTTGCGCGCCCGACCGTATCAACGACGACCTGCCGCTGTTGCTCTTTTTGCAGGGCGGCCCCGGCGGCGAGAGCCCGCGTCCGCTGTCGCCCACCAGCGATGGCTGGATCGAGGAAGCCGTCAAGCACTTCCGCGTCGTCCTGCCCGACCAGCGCGGCACCGGACGCAGCAGCTGTGTAGACGGGCGCACGATTGCCGCACTGGGCGAGTGCGCGACGGCAGCCGGCTCCGATGCCGCACGCTCGCAGGCGGACTTTCTCAAGCGTCACCTTGCCAGCTCCATTGTGCGCGATTTTGAGTACCTGCGCCTGGTGGGCTTTGGCGGCAAGCCCTGGGTCACACTCGGACAGAGCTACGGAGGCTTTTTGACGTTGGGCTATCTATCGCTCTTCCCCGAGGGCGTGACGGCAAGCTTTACCTGCGGTGGCATCCCCCACGTCCCGGCGAGCGCCAGCGAGGTCTACGCGCACACCTTCCCGCGCATGGCCGCCAAGACGCAGCAGTATTATGACCGCTACCCCGCAGACGTTGAGCGGGTGGCAGCCCTGGCCGATGCGATCGAGGAGCAAAAGCCCGTGCTGCCCGACGGCTCGCCGATGACGGTCGAGCGCCTGCAGCTCATGGGCAGCGACTTTGGCATGAAGCCGAGCTTTGAGCGCATGCACTGGATTATCGACCATGCTTTTGTTGACGGCGACGGCACGCTGAGCTGCGGAACCTCGATATCCGACAGCTTTTTGATGCGCGCCTTCGAGCGCACCAACACGCGTACAGACCCGCTGTACTGGACGCTGCAGGAGTTCATCTACGCCGACGGCGACACCATGCCCATCCGCTGGGCCGCGGCAGAAGAGAAGGCACACCGCGCCGAGTTCGACACCCTCGCGCGCCCGCTCATGTTTACCGGCGAGGCCATGTTCCCGTGGATGTTTGAGCAGATGCCCGAACTTAAGCCCTTCAAGCCCGCGATGGATCTGCTAATGGAAGACACGAGCTGGGACAAGATCTACGACCCGCAGCGCCTAGCATGCAACGAGGTGCCACTCCAGGCCGCCGTGTACTTCGATGACATGTACGTGGATTCGGGTCTGCAGCTCGACACGCTCAGCCGCGTGGGTAACTCGCACGTCTGGGTGACGAACGAGTTTGAGCACGATGGCCTGCACGGCAGCGTGGTGTTCAAGCACCTCTTCGACGAAGCCCTCAACCGCGGAGACCTGCGTCGAATCTTCTAGCAAAGGAATGTCCCCAACTGCCGAAACAGACGATATGAGCAGGACATAAAAACATTGAGAGCCCCTGCTGCATGAAAGACCGCGGATTAGGCCGACAATGGTGAATGTCTAATTCAGCCGCGGCGGCCACGCCGCATTCATGGAAGGGGCTCCCATGCTCGATACTAC
>DBEWII010000081.1:0-5480 GCA_048384935.1 Collinsella aerofaciens
CCGGCTGGCATAGGCCGTCGTCGAGCTCGATGCCACGACGCAGCGGCGTGAGGTCGCGGTCGGACAGTTCGCCGTCAACGAGTGCCTGGTAGGTCTTGTAGACGTGCTTGCTGGGGTGCAAGAGGTCCTGCGACAGGTCACCGTCGGTGGTAAAGAGCAAGAGGCCCGTGGTGTCGCGGTCCAGACGACCCACCGGGAAGAGCCCCGGAAAGCGGTCGCGGGGAACTAGGTCCGCCACACAGGGGCGCTCCTGCGGATCGCTCATGGTGGTGAGATAGCCGGTCGGCTTGTAGAGCATCAGGTACACGGCGCCCTGGTCGAGCTTTACGGGCATGCCGTCGACCTCGATATGATCGCGGTCGACATCGACCTTGGTGCCCAGCTCGGTCGCGACCTCGCCGTTTACGGTCACGCGGCCGGCGGTCATCAGATCCTCCGACCCGCGGCGGCTCGCCACGCCCGCGCGCGCCAAAAAGCGCTGCAGGCGCATGGTGTGCGGATAGACGGGCTGGGCGTCGGACTTGTGCACATCCGCGTTGGGCGCCGCAGCGCCGGTGCGCATCTCCCCTGTCTCGTTAGTCTTCGTCATGCGTATCCTCCGCAGTGTCGTCGGTGGACAGCGTTTCCTCGCCGCCGACTGCCTCGACATCATCAATATCGGTATCGAGCAGCTCACGCTCTTCGTCCAGGTCCTCGGCCTGCTCCTCGAGCGTAGACTGAATGCTGCGGCCGCTCAGACGCTCACGGATAAACTGGCGCGACTGCTCGTCGGGGGCAAACTGCTCCAGATCGGGCAGGTCGCGGGTGGAGCGCAGACCGAACTTCTCCAAGAAGGCGTTGGTCGTGCCGTAGATGATGGCCTGACCGCGCTGGGGGTCGCGGCCGAGTTCGCGCACCAGGCCCTTATCCACGAGCGACGCGATGACGCCGTCGGAGTTGACGCCGCGAATGCCCTTGACCACCTCACGCGTGACGGGCTGGTGGTAGGCGATGACGGCCAGGGTCTCGAGCGCTGCCTGCGACAGCTTTTGCGTGTCCCAGCTCAGCACGTAGGCCTCGACCACATCGTGGTAGGCGGGGTGTGTAAACAGGCGCCAGCCGCCGGCGACTTCGCGCAACTGAAAGCCGCGATTGGCCTCCTCGTACTCAACTTTGAGCTCGGCGAGCAGCGATGCGCACTCACCGGGGGCGATATCCAGCGCACCTGCCAGCGCGGGCGCGCTCACGGGGTCGCTCGAAACCAGCAGCAGCGCCTCGAGAGCGCCTTTGAGGCTGTTTGCCTCTAGGGTAGAAAGGGTTGACATGGTTGCCGCTCCTATTCGGTGAGCTCGGGGCCCTCGCCGGGCACATAAGCCTCGGCGCCCTCGACGCGGTTGATCTGAATGGTTCCAAAGATCTCGTCCTGGCTCAATGTGAGCGAGCCGCGCTTGGCGAGCTCCAAAATGGCTAGGAAAGTGACGACGAGCTGCTCGGTCGTGGCGTCGCCGTCCAGCAGCTCGTGGAAGGTGCAGGTTTGGTGCGCCATGGTAAAGCGGTCGACCGATGCCACCGTCAGGTCGAGCGGCACGCGATGCGGCGCCACGTGCTCGGCCTCCAGCAGGAAGGTCTGGCGCTTGCCGTCCAGGTCGGCGCAGATGACGGCCAGGCCGCGCAGGGTAATGCCAGCCAGATAGTCGGGCATAAGGCCCAGGAACTCGGGGTCGGGGCCGGCCACGCGCGGATGCATGCGGCTCTCGGCCTGCATGCGCGCGCCAAGGGCCGCCGCCGCGCCCTTAAACTGCTTGTAGGCAATCAGGCGCTGGATCAGGACCTCGCGCAGGGCGTCGCCGTCGAGCGCGCTGAGTTCCTCTAGGTCTTCGTCGTCCTCGTCATCATCGACGGATTTGCTGGGGGCCTCCTGGGGCACCAGCGAGGCGGCTTTAATGTCCAAAAGTGTTGCCGCGACCAGTAAAAAGTCGCTCGCCACGTCTAGGTCGAGCGACTCGATGCGCTCGACCTCGGCAAGGTACTGCTCGGCCACCTCGCTGATTGAGATGGCACCGATATCAACTTTTTGGCGGGTTACCAGCTGCAGCAGCAGGTCGAACGGTCCGCTGTAGACCTGCGTCGACACGCGATACGACATTTTCGACCTCCTTTGACGGCGCCTTCGCGGCGCGGTTTGGGTGCATGCTGCGACCGTTTTGCGCGGTCGACCTGTAAGTTTACCCTAGATGCCGGCGATTGCGAAGTTGAGCAGCTGCTCAGCGAGCGGATACACGGTAACGTCGAAATACCGGCCGATCACGTCAATGCCAGTCCACATGGGCAACAGGTACAGCACGATGATAAGGATCGGCATGGCGTACTGCTGCAGACGATAATAGTTGGCGAGCGCCTTGCCCTTGAGGAACGGCACGATAATCGAGGAGCCGTCGAGCGGCGGAATCGGGATGAGGTTAAAGAACGCGAGCGACAGGTTGACCACGATAATAGTGGCGCCGAAGTTCATGATTTGGGACGCCACGGCAAAGGACATGCTGGCATAGAGGTTGACATACGCTGCGTGCATGAGAGCAGCTGCAAGGCATGCTAGTGCGATGTTCGATGCGGGGCCGGCAGCGCTCACCAGGACCTCGTCGCGCTTGGGGTGCTTGAGGTTGTTGAGGTAGACGGGCACGGGCTTGGCAAAGGCGAACACCGGGCCACCGGCGGCAAGCATCAGCAGCGGCAGAAGTATGGTGCCAAACGGATCGATGTGGTTGAGCGGGTTGAGCGAGACGCGGCCGCGCGAGCGGGCCGTCTTGTCGCCGAGTGCCCAGGCCGCGGCGGCGTGTGCGCTCTCGTGGATCACGATGCCCACGATGACGGCGACGGCGCTCGCGAGTAGGTTCATGAAGTAGCTGCTGGACATGTCGATCCCCTAGCGGACGTGGCGCGAAGCGCGCGTGAGCAGGTAATCCGCCACAAATAGAATCACGGCGACGATAGCGTAATCCAGGCGAAACACGCCGCCAAAGGGCGACGTGATGACGCCGTAGCCGGCGATGGCGTTCGGCAGCGCGCGCGAAAGCTCAACGACAAAGCCCACGATCTTCAGCTTGGCGGTGAGGCCGCTAAAGCACAGCAACACGGTCATCGCGCTCATGAAGATGCCGCAAATGCGACAGGCGATGGCGATGATGCTCATCGCCACGGCAGCGGCCTTACGAGAGTTCACGCGCGGTCTCCTCTTCGATCTGGGTGGAAAGCTCCAGCCATTCGTCCTCGAGCTTGGGCAGCTCTTGCTTAAGGCCGTTATATTCCCCCAGCGCGGCGTTGAACTTATCCTGATCGGCATAAAGCTCTTCGCTTGCCATCAATTCCATAAGCTCGTCATAGCGGGCGCGCTTTTTGTCCAGCTCCGCCTCGATCTTCTTGAGCTGGTTGCGCACGCCCTTGAGCTTTTTGTTGAGCGCAGCGCGGGCCTGGGCCTCGGCACGCTTTTGCTCCTTGGTCTTTTTGCCGTCGGCCGGCTTAGGCGCTGCAGCGGGGGTGTCGGCCTGGGCGGCACTGGCTTTGGTGGGCTTGGCCGCGGCGGGAGCACTCTCCGTGGACGCCTCGGCGGCGGCACGGGCTGCGAGGTCCTCGCGCTTATAGAGGTAGTAGTCGTAGTCGCCGTCGTAGACCGTGACCTTGCCGTCGCGGATATCGATGACGCGGTTGGCCACGGCGCGCACCAGGTGCTCGTCATGGCTGATGAGCACGATGGTGCCGGGGAAGTTTTGCAGGGCGTTCTCGAGCATGTCCACCGAGTCGATATCCAGGTGGTTGGTGGGCTCGTCCAGGCACAGGAGCGCCTCGGGGGCCACGAGCATCTTGGCCAGGGCCAGACGAGCCTTTTCGCCACCGGAGAGCACGCGTACCTGCTTTTCGATGGAATCGTTGTCGCTAAACAGGAAGGCGCCCAGCAGGCTGCGCTGCTGTGGCACGGTCCACTTGGGCGTGACGGTGTCGATCTCTTGCAGGACGGTGTTGGACTCGGTCATGCCTTCGAGCGCGTGCTGGGCATAGTAGGCCACACCCACGTTGGTGCCCAGATCGCGGGTGCCGGTGGTGGGCGGCTCCAGGCCGGCGAGGATCTTCATGAGGGTGGACTTGCCGGCGCCGTTAGGGCCGACGAGCGCCACATGCTCGCCGCGGTAGAGTTTGAGGTCGATATCGCTGTAGATGTGCTTGTTGCCGTAGGACTTGGAGACGCCCTCCAGGCCCACGACCATATCGCCGGAGCGCGGCGGGTCGGGGAACTTAAAGTCGATGTGTTTGTGACCCTCGGGCAGGATGACGAGCTCCTTTTTGATCTGCTCGATCTTGCGGATGCGCTCCTGCGCCTGGGCGGCCTTGGTGGGCTTGTAACGGAACTTGTCAACGAAGACCTGCATGTGGGCGATGTCGCGCTCCTGGGCGGCGCGCTTGGCGCGCATCTGCTCCAGGTTGTCCTCCCGCTGCTTGAGGTAGCTGCTGTAGTTGCCGGTGTAGGTGGTTACGCGGCGGTTCTCGAGCGCGGCGACGTGGTCGACGCAGGCGTCCATGAAGGCGCGGTCGTGGCTGACGATGAGGACGGCGCCGTCGTAGTTTGCGATAAAGCCGCGCAGCCACTGGACGCTTTCGAGATCCAGGTGGTTGGTGGGCTCGTCCAGAAGCAGCAGGTCGGGGTGGCGCAGGAAGAGCTTAGCCAGCGCGATGCGCATCTGCCAGCCGCCCGAGAACTCGGAACACGGGCGCTCAAAGTCGGTGACCTTAAAGCCGAGGCCGGACAGGATCTTGCGGGCGTTGCTCTCGAGCTCGTAGCCGCCCAGGTGCTCAAAGCGGTCCTGGACCTGGCCGTATTCGTTAAGGAGTGCGTCGACGTCCTTGCCCTGCTCGGAGAGCTCGGTGATTTGGGCCTGCAACTCGTTGGCGCGTTCGCCCATGCGGCGGATTTCCTTGGCCGCCGCCATTACCTCGGCGAGGATGGTGGTGTCCTTGTTCTCCAGGTTGGTTTCCTGCTCTAGGTAGCCCACCTGGCAGTCCTTGGCGTACTGGACCTGGCCGGCGTCAGGGCTGTCGATGCCCATGATGATCTTGAGCATGGTGGTTTTGCCGGCGCCGTTGGGTCCCACGAGCGCAAAGCGTTCGCCGGGGTTGATCTGGAAGGACGCGCCGCTAAAGAGGACGCGCGCGCCGAAGCTTTTTTCGATCTTGTCGACCAGGAGGATCATGGTGCCGCCTTTGACCTTGTGTGCCTATATGAAAAAAGGCCCCAACTTGCGTTGGAGCCTCATTCAATGCTCGGGTGGAGACGAGGGGGATCGAACCCCTGACCTCTTGACTGCCAGTCAAGCGCTCTCCCAGCTGAGCTACGCCCCCGTGCGCAGAAGTACTATACGGGAACTCGGACGGCGATGCAAGGGCAATTTTGGAAAATATTTTGCCCTTGATTATCGACTTTATTCGAACACCTCCCACATTCATCCGCACAT
>DBEWII010000082.1:0-11105 GCA_048384935.1 Collinsella aerofaciens
AATGATGGTACGAGCATCCATTCGGCTTCCAAGGCGGCCACGGATAGAACGGGGCGAACAGAAAAGAGCGACGGACGTCTACTCCCCCGCCACGCTCGCGCGCAGCTTGGCGGCGATGGGCTCCGAGGCCAGCAGGAATACGAGCATGACAACAGAACACACCAGGCACACGATCCAGGCGCTCGCAAAGGAGCCCGAGACGGCAAAGAGCACATAGACCTGCCAAAGCTCACCCACAAAGCTCATGCCCGCGAGCACCGCCGAGGTGGCGATAACGGTTAGGGGGCCCAAAATGCGACCGCTTACTTTATCGGCAACATGGCCAATGACAAGCGATCCGATAACGCTCACCACGGTAGAGATCGCATTGGAGACGTTGTACTGCGCAAGGGAAATACCCAGGTCGCTGACGATCAGCGGCTGGAACAGGCTCATGCAATTGACAAAAATCGTGTAACACGTGGCCATGATCACGAAGCCGGAGGCCACCACGAGCCAGCCGGGGAAGAACTTACGCTGCTGGGGCATACTGCTCCTTATTTAACAAACGAATAGCCGGCGCCGGGCGCCGGTAGTGCCCAAGATTGCCTTGAAAGACAAGGGCATAGGCCTTACGGCCATGCCCGCAGGCTTGAAAGGCAAGGTTGGATGCTACCGGTGGTCGGCGATATAGCCCAAAGCGACGGCGGTATAGGCCGCGGCGCCGAGAGGAAGCTCGGCATCGTTAAAACGTGCCTTGGGATGGTGCTGGGCAAAGTGTTCGTCCGTGTCGGTTACGGCCGCGCCCACGGTAAAGTACGCACTCGGAATCTCGCTCGAGATAAGCGCAAAGTCCTCACTCGCCATGGCATGGAAAAGCGGCAAGAAAGCCGCCTTGGGCAGCACTGCGCCCACGTAGCCAAGCGACGCCTGAGTCATATCGCTGTCGAGTACAAGCGGCGGAACATCCGAAAGCGTCTCGATGGTCGCCGACGTACGATATGTTGCAGCAACGCCGTTTACGACCTCCGCGATGCGGGTCTTTAGGTGAGCCATGAGCTCAACATCAAAGCCGCGCAGCGTTCCCTCGAGCACGCAGGTGTCGGGGATGACGTTGGCCGCCAAGCCGCCAGCAAACTTACCAACGGTAAGTGCGACTTCCTTGGCCGCCGGCACTTCGCGAGCGATAAGCTCCTGAAGCGCCAGATGCACATGCACGCCGGCCGTGATGGGGTCGATGCAAATCTCGGGGCTCGAGCCATGGCCGCCCTTGCCCTGAAGCGTGATGCGAAAACCGTACACGCCCGAAAGCGCCGGGCTGCCGTAGAGCACCAGGCCAAGCGGCGACTGGCTGTTGACATGCATGGCAAAGGCCGCCTGAGGGCGCGGGTTCTGCAGCAGGCCATCGGCGATGGCAGCGCGTGCTCCCTCAAAGGTCTCCTCGCCCGGCTGGAACAGCAGTTTGACGGTGGCATTGGCGTCGACGAGCTCGGCCTCGCGAGCTTTGAGCAGGCGCGCCGCACCAAGCAGCGCCGTCGCGTGCATATCGTGACCGCAAGCATGCATGCAGCCATTGGTGGATGCAAAGGGCTCGCCGGATTCCTCGGCAACGGGCAGGGCATCCATGTCGCCACGCAGCATAACGACCGTACCGGCCTGTTCGTCCGTGCACGTGCCATTGCCCTGAGCGGCCGCGGCCGCACCGGCACCGATCAGACCAACGACGCAGGAACCGTCGACGAGCGTGGTATGGGGGATGTCCATCTCGTCCAGACGTGCCTGGATATAGGCAGACGTCTGCGGAAGATTGTTACCGAGCTCGGGCATCTGGTGTAGATCGTGTCGCCACGCAGCGAGCTCGTCTGCAAAAGCCTGAGCTTCTGCAACAAGACCGTCACCGATAGCGGTCTGCGCCGCCGCGGTGGCCTTGGGCGCTGATTGCGGTTGAAGATCGGACAGTGCTGGTGCCATAGATGCCCTCCAGTAACGTTTTTGCAGCAAGCACTTTGATAGCGTAAAGTGCAAGGTACTACTTTAAGGGCGACGCATAAAAAATGCCGCCCCGGGAGGCGGCGCAACAAATTGTTTACAATTGCGGACGCGGCTTTCGACGCAAAAAATCGAAATGCGTCTCGCTCAAGATAATCGAAAGAAAGATGAGCGCGAAGCCGGCGAGCAGGCGCGAGGTGAGCGCCTCCCCCATCAGCAGCACCGAGAACAGCACACCCGAAGGCGACTCCATCGAAAGGAGCAGCGAGCCCGTCGAGGCCGGGACATGCGCCAGGCCGACGTTTTGGATGAGCAGAGCCACACATGTGCAGCCCACCGAGAGAAACGCCATCACACTGATAAAGCTCGGCGTCCAAACGGACAGCGGCGCTTGGGTCTCGAATAGCAGCGACGAGATCAGGCTCAGCACGCCGTTGCCCACAAACATCCAAAACGTGATGACGTTGATGTCCATCTTGCGGCCATACTTGGCGGTCACCGCCATCTGGATGGCAAAGAAGACCGCACCGCCCAGTGTGATGACATCGCCGACATTGAACTCGACGCTATCGAGCGCCACCAGACCAATGCCCGCCAGGCACAGCAACGCGGCGCCCAAGTTGTAACGGGTAAGCTTTTCGCCGCTTAGGACGTAGCTCGCAAACGGCACGAGGATGCAATAGGTACCCGTCAAAAATGCACTCTTGCCCGCCGTGGTCTGTGCCAGGCCAATCGTCTGCAAACCGTACGCGCCCCACATAAGTGCGCCCATACCAAGTCCGACGATAAGGTTGCGGGCATTAAAGTGCGCGATGATGCGTTTGTGGAAGATGGCGAACATAACCAGCGAAGCCGGAAGAAAACGAATATAGAGCAGTTCGAACACCGGAATGGTGTCGAGCGCATCTTTCATGGTGGTAAAGGAATAGCCCCAGATGACCGCCACCGATAGCAGCAAGACCTTCCAGAAGAACGGGGAACGCGCGCCGGCGCCGCGGGAGGTGCCGCCGGCGCCCAGGTCCTCCCGTGCGACAGGGCTATCGGGCATGTTTTCGATTTCGTTGGCAGCGTATTGGGCCATGGAACATCCTCACACTCAATCTTGGCGTGGTGTCCGCACGCGTATGGCTGCGTGCCGCCTCATGGTCAAATAAAAACGGGGCGCACCGGACCCCCGGCACGCCCCGCTACTGTAGCAACAACCAAGCAACCCGTGCAATCCAGCCCACTAAAGCGTTTTGTTCCGCCGTTCTACCGAACGGCGGACCGGCCGACGCTACGCGAGCCGCATTCACGCCAATCTGACGTTCAATTTCAAGGGCGCGACCAGAAGGTCAGCGCCCTTTCATTTCACGTCACCTTGGCGCAAATGCGGCTCGCTCGCTGGCATTAGTGCTACATCAGCGTTAACGTTGCCGCACTAAATTAGCTTTGTCGATTCCAGTTTTTCGATGATCCAGTCGTTGGCTTTGATGACCGGGCGGCGGAAGACGACGCCCAGTGCCAGCGACGGAATCAGATAGCTCGCCAGAATGCCTAGCTCAATCCAGTACTCCATGTGGTACGCACCGGCCATGGCGGCATGCATGGCGTTGATGCCGTGGGTGAACGGCAGGAACGGATAGATCGCCTGGAACACGGGGCCGGTCATCTCGATGGGGAACGTGCCGCCCGAACCGCCGACCTGCATGACCAGCAGCACGACGGCGAGCGCCTTGCCGATATCGCCAAACGAAACCGTAAGCGTGTAGACGATATTGGAGAACACGAGACTCGCGACCCAGCCCGCCAGCACAAACTGCAGCGGGTCGTCGCACTGGATGCCAAAGAACAGGATGTCGCCCGCACACACGAGCGTTGCCTGCAGCAGGGCCAGACCGCCAAAGAACAGGTAGCGGCCCAGGTAGATCTCGTGCAGGCGCACGGGGATGAGCTCGTTGATAAGCTCATCGTCAACCGAGACCTTCATCATGGCCGCCAGCACAATCGAGCCCACCCAGAGCGACAGAATCGTGTAGAACGGTGCCATGGCCGAACCGTAGTTGCGGATCGGATAGACCGGCTTGCGATCGAGCGCGACGGGGCCGGAAAGCGACACGGCCAGACCCTCGGGATCATTGCCGATCATCGTCTTGATCGTAGCGAGGTCATCCGACATCAAGGCGCCGTCGAGCTCGTCCTTAAACGCACTGATCTTGTCCGACGCCTCGCCCAGCTGATCAGAAGCCTTGTTGACCAGCTTTGCAGCTTTGGAGAGGCCCTTTGCCAGCGAACCGGATGCGTCGGTCAGGCCAGCAACAGCACTATCCAGATCGTTCGAAATACCGTTCAGCGAATCCAAAACGCCCGAGATGGTCTTCTTGAGCTCCTTTGCCTTGGCCGAAAACGTAGAGTCGTAGTCAGTCTTGGCGCCCGAGATACCAGCCTTGGCATCCGCGATTGCCTGATCGACCTCGGCACGCGACTTATTAACCTCTGCCATGCTGTCAGAGAGAGACTTCGCGGTGGCCGTCAAGTCCTTGGCGTTGTTGCGATACTCCACAGCAATCCTGCTCAGCGATGTTGCCACAGACTTGAGGCTGTCCTGGAGTTTTTCGTCAGTCACCTGATCGGCAAAGCTGCGGAGCTGGTCGGCCGTGGCGTCGATATCGTCGGCACGCGTGTTGAGCGCCGCCGCGGCATCGTTGAGCTGGGACACTGTAAGGTCGACATGTTGATTCGCGGCATCAAATGCCTTCGCAAGCTCGGCGGACACGTTGTCAAACGAGCCCGCGCTTCCGTCAATCGCGGCATTGATGGCGTCGTTGGCGTCCTTCAGCGCTTCCTTGGAATCGCTAATACCGCTCTTGACATGCTCCATCAGCTGCTTCGTTGACTCATCGACCGTGCCCGTCTGCTTGAGCATGCCGCTCGCCGACGTCAGCGAATCGGACGTGGAGCTCAAAATGCCCGCCAGCGACGAAGCATTTGCCCGAACGTCTCGCAGGTCCTCAATCGAATCGCCGAGCGTCGAGGACAGATTGGCGATAAAGTTACCCACCTGGTCGGTGCTCATGTAATCGAGCAGGCTGGACACCGTCTTAAGACCGATCGTCGTAATGGTCTCGGTAAAAGTTTTGTTAACCTGGCCCTGGACGGCGCTCGAACCCTTCTCGGTCACGATCTGCGCAATGGCGTTGGCCTTCTGATTCTCGTAGAACTCGATATCGGCATGCTTCACGTCGGTCGAGAAAAGCGTCATCATGTCAGCGCTAAACGTTTTGGGGATAACGACGGCAGCATAGTACGCGCCCGACTTAACGCCCTCGATAGCCTTTTCGCGATTGTTGAGCACAACCCAATCGAAGCTCTCGTTGCCGCGTAGGGTGGCGGTCACGTTTTCGCCCACGTTAACCTCGACGGGGATCAAATCGCTCTCGTAACCCTCATCGGTGTTGACCACGGCGATCTTAAGATTGCCGGTGTTGCCGTACGGATCCCAGCTGCCGGCGATGTTAAACCACGCGTACAGACACGGTACGATAATGAGGCCCATCACGACAACCAAGCCGATCACGGAGCGAGACACGTTTTGGACATCGCGCTTAAACAGATGCAGGATGTTCTTCATTTATGCCTCACCTCCTTTGGAGTGCTTGCCAAGCGCGGTGGTATCTCCATCATTTGTGGCTGTGCTGTCGCTGCCCTGAGATTTATGGTGCGAGCCGATATGCGGCAAGCGGCCCGTGGACTGATCGCCGCCCTTGGCACCACGCTCGCTGGCGTTGAGGCCAAACATGTGGCGGGCGGCAGGAATGGCGGCCGTGTGTTCGCGCATCTCGCGACGCAGGTCCTCATCCGAAAGCGCCGAGATGCGCATCTGGGTATTGAGGCTCGCTCGGATATATTCGATATTGATAAGCCAGCCGCAGATGGCAATAACCGAGATGATCCAAATGACAAGCAGGATGATCTTGCCGTTATTGTCGATATCGAGAACCGTCGACAGGACAAAGAGCAGGACCTGAACGCCCACCACGGCGGCAAAACCGCCCTTGATGTAGTACGGGTAGCGATGTTCAAAGGCGACCGCATGATCGAGCAGTTCGCGACGGTACGAATCGGAATCGAGCATGACGCGCATGGCCGTGCGCAGCGAGTAGCGCTGGCGCGGCAGGTCGTTGGACTCGCAAATCATCATACCGGTCGTGGAGAGCTGTTTATCAAAGAGCAGGTTAAGGTTGAGCAGCAGCGGACGCAGCTGCAGGCCGATAAAGAGCGCCACGATCAAGAACACGCCCAGAATGCACAGGTTAAACAGGTAGTTGAACGAATACATGCCGCCGACCGTCTCGCGCAGCAGATTGATGCCGTAGGTAAAGGGCAGCAGCGGGTGCAGCCACTGGAAGAAGCCGGGCATCATCTCGATGGGGTACATGCCCGACGAACCCGGGATCTGCACGATGACGAGAATGACGCCGATAGCCTTGCCGATATGCTTAAACGTGGTGGACAGCGCATAGATGATATTGACGTAGGTGAACGAAATGGCGATGCCGCCCAGCACGAACAGCAGCGGGCTGACGCACTGCACGCCAATCACCAGATCGCCTACCGTAACGATGATGGCCTGCAACGCGCCCAGGATCACCATGAGCAACCAGCGGCCAAAGTAGCCTTGGCGCGCCGTAAAGCTGCCAACACCTTCACGGTCGACCTCGAGCTTGTAAATGGCGATGAGCACATAGCCGCCCACCCAAAGCGCCAGATTGGTGTAGAAGGGAGCGATGCCCGAGCCAAAGCTCTTGACCGGATAGATTGACTTGGACGTCAACTCAACCGGAGACGCCATGAAATCTGCCACGTCATTGACATCGACGCCCATCAGATCGGCCAGCTCGCCCATGGACTCGGAGGTCTGCAGCGCCGCGATGTCATTGGCGGCGGTTGCAAGCTTGTCCTGGACCTTGGCAAGCGAGGAATCGGTCTGGGACAGCGTGGTCTTGGCCTGGCCGAGCGTAGCGCTAAGCTGCGCCAACGTGCCGCGCGCATTTGCAAGTGTAGGTGTCATACCCGAGACGATACCGGTCAGGTCGCCCGAAACGGCAGCAAAAGAGTCGAGCGCGCTCGAGGCCTTCGGCAGCGCGTTTTGGCCCAAGTCCGTCTGGGCTTGGCCAAGGTTGGTCGCACCGGTATGAATTGCGTTATTGATAGCGTCACTGGCACCCGAAACAGCCGCTGCGTCATTCGCCATGGCGCTCGACTGCGCGGACAGACCGTCCTTGATGCTCTGAAGCTTTTCATTCTGCTCTCGAAGCAAATCGATGGTCGATACAATGCGCGCGTCAATTTCCTCGGAACCTGTCGACGTGTCATTGGCGAGAATCTCCAAGTGCCCGATAACGGCCTTATTGTGGTCGATCGTCGCCTGAAGAGACTCGAGCGAGTTGTCGATACGGGTGGTCGTAGATGTGACCGCGCCCGTCAGCTTGCCGATGGCAGCGTTCGCAGAGGCCGACGTCTTGGTGAGCGCAAGGCTGCCTTCCGAGAGCGCCTTGGAGAGCGAGGTGATGGAGTTGCCCGCCGTGGTGCGAGCTTCGCTCAGCAGGTCGTTGCCCTGGGAGATCGCCTGCGTCAGCGACGGTGCCTGGCCTTGCAAGCCGGCAAGTGCCGCATCAGCCGAGGCGATAGCGCCACTCGTCTTATCGATGGCGGCATTCATATCGCCAATCGAATCGCGCACCTCGCCCAAGGTGTCGGACGCCTCGGACACCGAACTTGCCAGCGAGTCCTGAGTCTGGGTTGCCTTGTCCTTTAAATCGACACCGGCATCCTTGGCGATACCGGCAACAGTCTTGCCTACCGTAGAGACAAATTCCGAGTTGATCTGCTCCTCGATGGTGTTTGCACCGGTATCGGTAACCTTGGGCGCAATGGCGCTCTTCTTCTCATTGACGTAGTACGTGAGCTTGGGCTGATGGTAGTTGCCGTCGAGCATCGAAACCAGGTTATCCGAGAAGTTCTTGGGAATCACGATAGCGGCATAGTACTCGCCGCTCTCGACGCCCTCCTTGGCATCGGCCGTCGAGTCGACGAACGTCCAGCCCAACTGATGATTCTCCTTGAGCTGGTCGACCACTTTGTCGCCAGCGTTGAGCTCACCCACCAAGTCGTTTTGGGTGCCTCGATCGTTGTTGGCGATAGCAATCTTGATGCCTTGGGTGTTTCCATACGGATCCCAGTTTGCCACGATGTTATACCAGGCATACAGCGAGGGAATAACGCACACGCCTAGGGTAACCACCAGGGCGACGGGGTTCACAAGCAGTCGCTTAATGTCGCGCTTAAATATCGCAAAGGACACCTTTGCATTGGATAGTTTGCTGCCGAGACTCACGCTTGGACCATCCATCCTGTCGTTAAATCGAATCGTACTATCGACAACCATTGTAGTAGGCGCTTTAACGTCTCAAAGCACAATGGTGTTGAGTTTTGCGGGTAGCAATATACTACGAAGATGAGTTAACGTACAGATGTACAGTATCCTAAATTTCAGCAGGTCACAAAACCACAACCCGCACAAATTAGCAACCCAACTAGTCATTTAAGAACGTCCCCAATGACTACAACAACGGAAGCGCCGATGTTTTGGCAACGACAGCGAAAACCCGCCAGAGCGAGCAAGGTGCCTTGAAGCGAAGCGGCATTGACCTTCTGGTCATGCCGCTGAAGCTGAAAGGCAGATTGCCGCTCTGGCGGGTTTGCAGCGTCGGCCGGTTACGCGGTTTGGTAAAACCGCGTAACTAAAGTAGTTCGCAAACAGTCGCCGCGAAGGCAACGGGGTCCTCGGGCAAAATGCCCTCGACCAGCAGAGCCTGATCATAGAGCAGACCAGAGTACTGCTTGATCTTGTCGGCGTCGCCGGCCTTCTGGGCAGCGACAAGCTTGTCAAAGACCGGGTGCTTAGCGTTGAGCTCGAGCACGCGCTGGCTCTTGGGTATGCCGTCGGGCGCGCCCTCGGGTCCCTTCTGGAGCACCTTCTCCATCTCGAGCGAAAGCGGGCCCTCGGTGGTGATGCAAGCGGGGGCATCGGTCAGGCGCGCGGAAACGGCAACTTTCTCGACCTTGTCACCGAGTGCCTCCTTCATAGCGCTAAAGAGGTCCTCGTTCTCCTTGGTGGCGTCCTCGGCCTCCTTCTTCTCGTCCTCGGTCGCCAGGTCAAGGTCACCGGTCGCGACGTTCTTGAGCTCCAGATGACGATCCTCGACCTCGGGCTCGGCACCGTCGGCCACAGCCTTCTCGGCAGCCTCGCGGGCAGCATCGTCCTCGTAGATCTTGGGCATATCGGCGGCAACGTACTCACGCATAGCCTGGAACGTGAACTCATCCACATCCTGCGTCAGCAGCAGCACGTCATAGCCGCGGTCGAGCACGCCCTTTACCACGGGCATCTTTGCCAAGCGCTCACGCGAGTCGCCGGCGGCGTAGTAGATGCCCTTCTGATCCTCGGGCATGCCCTTGGCGTACTCAGCCAGGGTAATCATCTTCTGTTCCTTGGCAGACCAGAACAGCAGCAGGTCGGCGAGCTCATCGGCCTTCATGCCATAGCTCGAGTAGATGCCGTACTTAAGACCGCGGCCAAAGTTCTCAAAGAACTTCTCGTAGGCCTCGCGGTCGTTGTCACGCATATCCTCAAGGTCGGCGGTGATCTTCTTTTCCACACGCTTGGCGATGGCCTTGAGCTGACGGTTCTGCTGCAGCGTCTCACGCGAGATGTTGAGCGACACATCGGCGGAATCCACGACGCCGCGGACAAAGTTGTAGTAGTCGGGCAGCAGGTCGTCGCACTTCTCCATGATCAGGACGTTGGAGCTGTAGAGTGCCAGACCCTTCTCGTAATCCTTGCTGTACAGATCGAACGGCGCGCGGCCCGGCACAAACAGCAGGGCATCGTACTCGAGCGTGCCCTCGGCATGGAAGCTGATGGTGCGCGCAGGATCGTCAAAGTCGTGGAACGTGGACTTGTAGAACTCGTCGTAGTCCTTCTGCTCGACATCGGAGCTGCGCTTCTTCCAGATCGGTGTCATGGAATTGACGGTCTCGAGCTCCTGATAGTCCTCGTACTCGGGCTTGTAATCGTCGCCGGCGTCCTCGGGCTTGGGTTTCTGGCGGCTCTTGGACACCATCATCTGAATCGGGTAGCGCACATAGTTGCTGTACTGCTGAATCAGGCTCTTGAGACCCCACTCGGTCAGGAAGCGATCGTAGGTCTCGGCCTCGCCGTCGGCATCGAGCTTCTCGTTCTCGCGCAGCGTCAGGATGACATCGGTACCGTGCTCGGCGCGCTCACCGTCCTCGATGGTGTAGCCCTCAAGACCGTCGGATTCCCACACATGGGCGACATCCTCGCCATAGGCGCGGCTGACGACCTTCACATGGCTGGCAACCATAAAGGCAGAGTAGAAGCCCACGCCAAACTGGCCGATGATGTCGACATCGGAGCCCTGCTGCTCGGCGTTCTCGGTCTTAAACTCCTCGGAGCCGGAATGGGCGATGGTGCCCAGATTGCGCTCGAGCTCCTCGGCGGTCATGCCAATGCCGTTATCCGAGATGGTAATGGTGCGGGCGTCTTTATCAAAGGAGACGCGAATGGCCAGGTCGCCCTGGTTGATCTTGACGTTCGGATCCTGCAGGCTCTTAAAGTTGAGCTTGTCGACGGCGTCGCTCGCGTTAGAGATAAGCTCGCGCAGGAAGATTTCCTTATTGGTGTAGATGGAGTTGATCATGAGGTCGAGCAGTTTTTTGCTCTCGGTCTTAAATTGACGCATGTGCAGTCCTTTCGCGCTACCCCCGTCCGCAAAAACGGCCCGGTCGCCCGAGCCGAATCGCAGACCTGCTATGTTCAGACTTAGATTTTATAACCCATTAGCGCGCATATATACATACGGAATCGAAAAACTGTATGTCTAAGCGCTCCGATGCGCCAATTGCCAAGGAGTGTCCCCAACTGCCGGCAGAGACGATATGAGCAGGACATAAAAACATTGAGAGCCCCTGCTGCATGAAAGACCGCGGATTAGGCCGACAATGGTGAATGTCTAATTCAGCCGCGGCGGCCACGCCGCATTCATGGAAGGGGCTCCCATGCTCGATACTAC
>DBEWII010000083.1:0-32390 GCA_048384935.1 Collinsella aerofaciens
ACGTTATGGATGTGACTCTGATCTGCAAGGCTTTGGGGGATACGAACCGGCTGGAAATAGTGAAGATGCTGTCGGATGGAGAAAAGTGCGGCTGCAAGCTGTTGGAACAGTTCGAAATTACGCAGCCGACGCTTTCGCACCACATGAAGATCTTGGTGGAATGTGGACTGGTGAACGCCCGCAAGGAAGGAAAGTGGCAGCACTACTCTCTGAACTGCGAAACCCTGACCCAGTTTAAAGCATTTGTCGAGGGACTGACCTGCTGCGGCTGCGGTTCTGACAACGAAGGTGGGTGCTGCTCCTGATGGGCGAATTCATCACCGATCAGATTCTCGGCATGAAGTGGCTGAATACGCTGATTGGAAATCTACTCGGCACTTTGGGGCTGGACGCGACAAGCCGAATCGGTGGGAGCATCCAGTTTTTCCTCTATGATGTGATTAAGATCACCGTGCTGCTCTGTGTGCTGATTTATCTGATCTCCTATATTCAGAGTTATTTTCCGCCGGAACGCAGTAAGAAAATTATGGGGCGGTTTCACGGTATCTGGGCAAACTGTATCGCAGCCCTGCTCGGTACGGTAACACCGTTCTGCTCCTGCTCGTCCATTCCGCTGTTTATCGGATTTACCAGTGCCGGACTGCCGCTGGGCGTGACCTTCTCGTTCCTGATTTCATCGCCTATGGTGGACTTGGGAAGTCTTGTTCTCCTGATGAGTATTTTCGGGGCAAAGGTTGCGATTCTCTATGTGGTGCTGGGGCTTGCGATTGCCGTGGCTGGCGGTACGCTGATTGAAAAGCTGCACATGGAAAATCAGGTGGAGGAATTTATCCGCAGAGCATCTGCCGTGGACATTGCCTCCCCAACGCTGACGCAGAAGGAACGGCTGGCTTATGCCAAGGATCAGGTAGCGGAAACCTTCAAGAAGGTCTTTCCGTACATTCTCATCGGTGTAGGCATCGGGTCTGTCATCCACAACTGGATTCCCGAAAGCTGGGTTGCGGCGGTTCTCGGCAGCCATAACCCCCTCGGCGTAGTATTAGCAACCATCATCGGTATTCCTATGTATGCCGATATTTTCGGAACGGTTCCCATTGCTGAGGCTTTGCTTGGAAAAGGCGCGCAGCTTGGCACGGTGCTTGCTTTTATGATGGGCGTTACCACGCTGTCTTTGCCGTCAATGATTATGTTGCGCAAGGCGGTCAAGCCAAAGTTGCTGGGTGTTTTTATCGCCATCTGTGCCGCGGGCATTATCGTTGTGGGCTATTCATTCAACCTGTTTCAGGGCGTTCTCTAATAATTTGGAGGGACTATCATGTCGATTTTCGGATTTGGAAAGAAAAAAGAAGAGCAAAAGCAGTCTTGCTGCTGCGGAGGCAGCTGTACGCCGGAAACCATGCAGGCGGCAGAAGCTAAAAAGAAGGAATCCGGCATCAAAATTCTCGGTGGAGGTTGTGCCAAGTGCAACGCACTGGAAGCGGAAACCGAAGAAGCGCTGCGGGATCTCGGCATGGATGACACTATCGATCATGTGCGGGACTTTGAAAAAATCGCCGCCTATGGAGTGATGACAACGCCTGCGCTGGTGATAGATGGTCAGGTGGTGTCCTATGGCAAGGTGCTGAAAAAGGACGAAGTCATTTCTATTTTGAATAAGGTGAGAGCATGAACGAACAAAACCTCGTTAGAATCGCAAACAGAACGAGAGGCAGCTTCCGCGCATGACAAAGCCAAAGGTTGCGTTCATCTGCGTCCACAACTCCTGCCGCAGTCAGATTGCGGAGGCGTTGGGCAAAGCGTTGGCGTCCGATGTGTTTGAAAGCTATTCTGCCGGGACGGAAACCAAACCGCAAATCAATCAGGATGCCGTCCGATTGATGAAGAAGTTTTATGGCATTGACATGGAGCAGACGCAGCATTCCAAGCTGATATCGGATATACCCGAACCAGATATCGCCATCTCCATGGGCTGCAATGTGGGATGCCCTTTTATCGGCAGGCCCTTTGATGATAACTGGGGGTTGGAAGACCCGACGGGCAAAAATGACGAGGAATTTAAGAAAGTTATTGATGAGATTCAAAAGCAAATTATGAAGCTAAAGGATCGAATGACAAATTCTGCATTGGGATGAGTAGCTGCACGGTGTCTTAACTCGCTTTAAAAAGATGCCTGTCGGAAAATTCTGATTTCATTCTCTATAGTTTCTGCGTTGCCGCAGGGCAATGCCATCAGCGAAGTAGCGGGAATAAAGGCCTCCGAACCCTTTGGTTCGGAGGCCTTTATTCCCGCCTGAAGAAGAGCTCCTTGCCGAACTCCCTTGAGCATCGGGCGGCATTATCGAACGTGGGCGTTCTCGTAGGCGCCTTTGATTTCTTCCGGCAAATTGTCGGGAATCAGCGCCTTCACTCTATCCTCGTTGCCATCTTGGATCGCCTGCTCGTAGTACCAGCATTTGAACTTCAACATGTCCAGCGCGCGGTTCATCTTCGCAATCTCCGACTCCATGTGGGCTTTTCGCTCCTCGAATATGGCCTTGCGCTTGGGATATGTCGATGGGCCCTCCGCGCACCATTCCATGAACAGTCGGATGTCCTTAATCTCCATCCCAGCCTTCTTTAAGCATTCGATGACCCGAAGCGCCTCGAGTTCCGTATCGCCGAATCGGCGAATGCCGGATGTCCGTTCCAATCCCGGGAACAGCCCCTGCTTGTCGTAATACCGCAGCGTGGAAACGGGCAGACCGAACATCTCCGCTACCTGTCCGATTGTGTACATGGTCCCTCCGGATAAATCTCGAGTTCATTCCTTGACTTAAAGTCAGGTTTAGGTATTACCTTCATTCTCGTCAATATAAATCGCGATTTCAAGGGGTATTCCGTAATGAGCAAAACGGTTTTGATAGTCTCTTCAAGTCCTCGAAAGAATGGCAATTCCGAGACGTTGGCGGATGCCTTCGCCAAAGGTGCGCAAGAAGCGGGCCACAGCGTGGAGACCGTGCACCTGCGCGAAAAGCAGCTCGGCTTCTGTAAGGGCTGCCTTGCCTGCTCAAAGCTGGGGTACTGCGTCATCCAGGACGATGCCATAGAAATCGCCGCCAAGATGCACGATGCGGATGTGTTGGTGTTTGCAACGCCCGTCTACTACTACAGCGTCTGCGGCCAGCTCAAGACCATGCTGGACCGCGCCAACCCACTCTTCGATTCCGATTACGCATTTACCGAGGCGTATCTGTTGGCAACGGCGGCGGACGGTGGGCACTCGACCTTCGACGGCGCGAAGAAGGCGGTGCAGGGATGGGTCGACTGCTTCCCCCGTTGCACGCTTGCCGGAACGGTATTCGCCGGCGGCGTGAA
Source organism: Collinsella aerofaciens (assembly GCA_048384935.1). Lineage (GTDB taxonomy): Bacteria > Actinomycetota > Coriobacteriia > Coriobacteriales > Coriobacteriaceae > Collinsella > Collinsella aerofaciens_CH. The sequence goes on from DBEWII010000083.1 coordinate 3,355, forward strand.
TGGCGTGGGCGAAATCGCCGGGCATCCTGCTCTGGAGCAGGCGCAACGAATGGGCATGGAAATCTAGGCGCGGCTTAGCTGCGCGAAAGCAGCTTGTACTCAAAACCATCGACAGGAGAAAATCGATCATGGCAATTAAACAGACGGCAGGCAGAGATGCCCTGGGGGACTTTGCCCCCAAATTCGCTCAGCTCAACGATGACGTGCTGTTTGGCGAGGTATGGAGCCGGGAGGACGAGCTCTCACTTCGAGACCGCAGCGTGGTGACGGTGGTGGCCCTAATGGCGCAGGGGCTGACGGACTCTTCGTTCCAATATCATCTGATGTCCGCAAAGAGCAACGGGGTGACCAGGGCTGAGATAGCGGAAATCCTTACGCATGCGGCGTTTTACGCGGGATGGCCCAAGGCGTGGGCGGCCTTTCGCATGGCGAAGGAGGTCTGGGCGGATGGCGACGCCGCCGACGCAAGAGCTGAGCACCAAAACGAGATGGCCTTTCCTATCGGCGCCCCCAACGACGCATTTGCGAAGTACTTTATCGGGCAAAGCTACCTCGCGCCCCTTTCCACCAAGCAGGTCGGCGTCTACAACGTTACGTTCGAGCCCGGCTGCCGCAACAACTGGCACATCCATCACGCCAAAAGCGGTGGCGGACAGATCCTCGTCTGCGTGGCTGGTCGAGGGTTTTATCAGGAATGGGGCAAACCGGCACAGGAGCTGCGCCCTGGCGATGTAGTAAATATTCCCGCGGGCGTAAAGCATTGGCACGGAGCCGCGCCCGACAGCTGGTTCTCCCATCTCGCGGTGGAGGTTCCGGGTGAGGAGACCTCCAACGAGTGGTTGGAGCCCGTGGACGACGAGGAATACCTTACAGCGACTGACAAGGAGGCTTAAACATGGAACAGTTGAATCTGACGCAGGAATGGGACAAGGTATTCCCCAAAAGCGACAAGGTTGAGCACAGCAAGGCGACCTTTCACAACCGATACGGCATCACGCTGGCGGCCGACGTCTACGTGCCAAAGAACGCGGAGGGCAAGCTGCCTGCCATCGCCGTCAGCGGTCCGTTTGGCGCGGTGAAGGAGCAAACGTCCGGCCTTTATGCGCAGAAAATGGCGGAGCTGGGCTTTTTCGCGATTGCCTTCGACCCGTCCTATACCGGCGAGAGCGGCGGTGTGCCCCGCTATGTAGCATCGCCGGACATCAACACCGAGGATTTCTGCGCAGCGGTGGATTTCCTCTCCGTGCAGAATAACGTTGACACGGAGCGCATCGGCATCATCGGCATCTGCGGTTGGGGCGGCATGGCAATCAATGCGGCGGCCATCGACACCCGTATCAAAGCTACCGCGGCTATGACCATGTACGATATGACCCGCGTGACCGCAAACGGCTATTTTGACGCCGAGGATTCCGAGCGGGCGCGCTTTGAAAAGCGGAAAGCACTGAATGCGCAGCGTACCGAGGACTATAAAAACGGCAGCTATGCGCTGGCGGGCGGCGTGGTCGATCCGTTGCCGGAGGATGCACCGCAGTTCGTGAAGGACTATTACGCCTACTACAAGACTCCGCGAGGCTATCATCCCCGCAGCCTGAATTCCAACGGCGGCTGGAACGTGACGTCCTCGCTGTCGTTTATGAATATGCCGATTCTGCAGTACGCCGGCGAGATCCGCTCCGCCGTGCTGCTGGTGCACGGCGAAAAGGCGCACTCCCGCTATTTCAGCGAAACCGCGTATAGCAAGCTGACGGGGGACAACAAGGAATTGCTCATTATCCCCGGTGCCAGCCATACCGACCTCTACGATCAGATGGATATCATTCCGTTTGGAAAGCTGAAGGCATTCTTTGAGGAATATCTGAAATAAGGCGTGCCTTGATTCAATGCCAAGTCTCCAGCAGCGATTCTTCTAAAGAGTGGGGGTAGCTGAAACGAGGCGATTGAATAACCCCATACGTTTAGGTTAAAACAAACTAATATGCCGCGCGCCTGCGGCATGAAGGAGGGAGATTTCTATGAATATCGTTGTGTTGAGCGGCAGCCCGCGCAAGGGCGCCAATACCGACACCATGGTCGAGGCGTTTGCCGAGACCGCGCGCGAGACCGGCCATACAGTCGAGGTTATCCGCGTTGCCAGCAAGAAGATCGCTGGTTGTCTGGGATGTCAGTACTGCTTTGCCCATGAGGGCGCCTGCGTGCAGAAGGACGACATGGCCGGTGTGGTCGAGGCGCTGAAGACGGCTGACATGGTCGTCTTCGCCTCGCCTATCTACTGGTTCGATATCACCGCGCAGGAAAAGGCCGCCATCGACCGTCTGCATGCCTTCGGTGCCACGGGATTCCCGTTCACCAAGACGGCCCTTTTGCTCGATAGCCACAGCGAGGGCGTCTATGATGCGGCGATCGATATGTACAAGTCGACCTGCGCGTACTGCAAGTGGGAGGACCTGGGCATTGTCACCATCAGCGGTATGACCGAGCGCGACAGCATGGCATCCTCGCCCAAGTTGGAAGAGGTGCGAGAGCTCGCTCGCAAGCTCGCCTAAGGACAAGAAGAACGCATGGCAATCAGCGTTATTGGAAGTACTTGCCGTCCTTGCCGGGTGAATCGTTGATTGCCATGCACCGTTGCCCTTGTGGACAATCTCCGCGTGCTAGGAGACTTTCTCGCTCAGGAACTCCCTGAACGCGGGGATGTCAAAGCCAACGAGGCCACGTCCACGTTCCCCGATGACGCCGTCCTCGAGGAGACGGCGTTTATATTGGCTTGCATAGTTGCTGGCAACGCCCATGCGTTTGGCTATCTCCGAGACCCTGCTGGGGCCAGAATCGGGCAGCATCGCGAGCAAAAACTCAATGTCTTTATCGGAAAGCTCCCGATAGGTCGTTTCGAGAATTCGATCGCGCAGCTCCATACGGGCAAGCAGAGAACCCTGCTGTACATCAGGTGCACTGATTTTGGGCGAGTTCTCCGAAACATCCCATGTGCGATATCCGACGAGCTGCATCATATAGGGAAATCCGTCGACGGCCTTCACGGCATCCTCGAGCGCTTCTGGCGTGATTGAGCGGCCTCCGGCCTCAACGGTTTTGCGGAATGCGTTTGCAATTTCAACGTCAGTGATTCGTCCCAACTGATGATATTGGGAACGCCTAAGGAACGAGACGGAATCGTTGCGCAGCAACGCCGATACTTTGTAGGGCAGTCCTGCCATGAGTAGGGCAACTTTTTTACCTTCGCGTACAAAGTGCTGGTAAACAGAGGCAAATTGAAGCATTTCTTCGAGATCGACGGTGACTTCATCGATGGTGATGAGAAGTCCGATGTCATGTTTTTCGAGTTGCTTAAAGATGCCATTCATGCGCGTGCGCCAGTTGCCCTGAGCCTCTTGAGCATATGTCCAATCGATGCCCACTGGGCCAATTTGAACACCGTTTATGCGCGCGTGAGGCTGTGAGAGGTAGCTATCTGCGGCTTCTTTGGTTCGCTCGATAATATCTTCGAGCATGCCTGGCATGGCGGAGACATTTGCTGCGATCCAGCCGTGTTCAAGCGCCGTTTCTGAAAGGAGCGAGAGAAGCGCCGTCTTGCCCGTTCCCCTTGCGCCAGTAAAAATGGTTGACAGGTTGGGATCTCCCGGGCCGTTGATTAAGCCACGGTTGATGTCACGCAGGATATGCTCGCGACCCGCTAGAAAGGGAGGGACGCTTCCGAACGTCGGGGTAAAGGGGTTCTTGCTGTACTCCATGGTAGCTCCTTTGCAAGTTTTGCTAATTTTTGCAAGTCTTGCTAACTTTTGCAAGTTTTGCTAACGGTTTAACATGTCTTGTGCCGCGGGATTGCAGGAGTGAAAAACGGGGATTCCTATTATTCCGACTACGTTGCAACGAGCGGGGCCCGGAGCGCGATGTTGCTGCGCTCCGGGCCCCGCTGCATTGTAAAACCATGACGGTTTGGCTGCCGTCGTCCTAGTCAAACAGACTCGGCATGTCGTTTTCTTTCATGAGGGCACCGGCGGAGGGCAGACTCTGCGCGGTGAACTTCTCGGCCGAGACGCCGGCGCCAAGGATCTCTTCGGTTGTGCCGACGGTGGTGACCGAGCGGCCCTTCTTGGCCGTAAAGGCTTGGACGCCCTGCGTGTTGGTGGTCGTCTTGGTCTTGAGTAGCGACGTGTTGAAGTTCATCAAACGATAGTCGCTCGAGACCAGCGCGATGTCGCGATCTTCCTTGAGCACCTGGGCATACAGCAGTTTGCTGCCGCCGTAGATGGCGTTCTTGAGGCGCTTGCGGTTGGTCTTGGTGACGTATCCAGAAAGCGCGACGCGCACCACGCGGCCGTTCTCAAAGACGAATAGCACGTCGGCCTTGTAGTCCTCGGGGTCGATGACCCAGATGACACTCTCGTCGGGTTCCATCTCAAGATCGGTCGGCAGGTACGAGCCCAGCTGGGCCGACTTGGTGTCCTCAAACGCCGCAACCTTGCACTTGTACACCTGGCTCTTATTGGTAAAGACCAGCAGCTCGTGGGTGTTGGAGGACGGAAACTCGATAAAGGGTTTGTCGCCGTCCTTGTACTTGAGCGTGGTCGCCTTCTTGAGCACGCGGTCCGTCATCTTCTTAAGATAGCCATCGCGCGAGAGCATGATGGTAACCGGGTACTCCTCGACCTCGGGCTCCAAGCTTACCTCGATAACCTCGTGGGGCTCAATCCTGCCCGTGCGGCGCGGCATCACGTACTTCTTGTTGACCGCGGCCAGCTCGTCGCTGATGACCTTCTTGATGTTCTCCTCGCTGGAGAGGATCTCCTCAAGCTCGGCAATCTCGCCCTCAAGCTTGGCAATGTCCTTGGTGCGGTTGAGGATGTACTCCTCGTTGATGTTGCGGAGCTTAAGCTCGGCAACAAACTCGGCCTGGGTCTCGTCGATGTCGAAACCCTTCATAAGGTTGGGCACGACCTCGGCTTCGAGCTTGGTGCCGCGGATGATGGCGATGGCCTTGTCGATGTCGAGCAAGATCGCCTCGAGGCCGTGCAGCAGGTGCAGGCGCTCGGACTTTTTGCCCAGGTCAAAGTTAATGCGGCGACGCGTGGACTCAATACGCCACTTGACCCACTCGTGCAGAATCTGGCGCACGCCCATAACGCGAGGGTAACCATCGACTAGCACGTTGAAGTTGCACGAGAACGAATCCTGCAGCGTGGTCGAGCGATAGAGCTTGGCCATGAGCTTGTCGGGGTCGACGCCACGCTTAAGGTCGATGGCGATGCGCAGGCCCGAGAGGTCGGTCTCGTCGCGGATGTCGGCAATCTCCTTGACCTTGCCCTCTTTGGAGAGCTTGACGATGCGCTCGATGATGACATCGGTCTTGGTGGTGTAGGGAATCTCGTACACTTCGATGATGCGCTCTTCGGGAATCCAGCGCCAGCGGGAGCGAATCTGGAAGCTGCCAAGGCCGGTCTCGACGATCTTCTCCATCTCCTCGCGGCGGTAGATGATCTCGCCGCCGGTCGAGAAGTCGGGCATGGGCATGTACTCGAGCAGATCGCAGTCAGGATCCTGCAGGTAGTGCATCGTGGCGGTGCAGACCTCGTTGAGGTTGAAACCACAGATGTCAGACGCCATGGCGACACCGATGCCCTTGTTGGCCGAAACCAGAATATTGGGGAACGTGGTGGGCAGCAGGCGCGGTTCCTTCATGGCGCCGTCGTAGCTGTCGACGAAGTCGACCGGGTCCTTGTCGATGTCCTTGAAGATCTCGGCGCTGATGGGGGAGAGCTTGGCCTCGGTATAACGCGAGGCGGCGTAGCTCAAGTCGCCCGAATAGTACTTGCCAAAGTTGCCCTTCGACTCCACGAAGGGCGCAAGCAGCGCTTCGTTGCCCGTCGCCAGACGCACCATCGTCTCGTAGATCGCGGCATCGCCGTGCGGGTTGAGCTTCATGGTCTGACCCACAATGTTGGCGCTCTTCTGGCGCTCGCCCTTGAGCAGACCCATCTTGTACATGGTGTAGAGCAGCTTGCGGTGCGAGGGCTTAAAGCCGTCGATCTCGGGGAACGCACGCGAGACGTTGACGCTCATGGCGTAGGGCATGTAGTTGACCTCGAGCGTCTGCGTAATCGGCTGATCAGTGACCTCGGAGTGCAGGCCGATGACGTTCTCGGCGTTGACCTGCTTTTTCTTTGGCTGGTTCTTCGTCTTCTTCTTTGCCACGATTTCCTCTTGAACTTCTTATGGGCCGTCGTTATCGATTTGCTGCTATTGCAGGTCCAGCTGGTCCAGATATTCCTTGCCGTGCTCGGAGATATGGCGCTTGCGGCCCGCTTCGTCGTTGCCCAGCAACAGGTTAAACATGGTCTCCATCTTGGTGACGTCCTCGGGCTCCACCTTAATCAGGCGACGCGTCTCGGGGTTCATGGTGGTGAGCCACATCATGTCCGGGTCGTTCTCGCCAAGACCCTTGGAGCGGTTGATGGAACACTTCTGGTCGCCGATCTCCTTGAGGATGCCGTTCTTTTCGAGCTCGGTGTAGGCAAAGTAGGTCTTCTCTTTGCAGTTGATCTCGTAGAGCGGAGACTCGGCGATATACACGTAGCCCTCGTCGATGAGCGTGGGCACCAGGCGGTAGAGCATGGTGAGCACGAGCGTGCGAATGTGGTAACCGTCGACGTCGGCGTCCGTACAGATGATGACCTTGTTCCAGTTGAGGTTGTCCAGATCGAAGGCGCCAAGGTTCTTGATGCGCTTGTCTTTGATCTCCACGCCGCAGCCCAGCACGCGCATGAGGTCCATGATGATGTCGGACTTAAAGATGCGCGGATAGTCCTCCTTTAGGCAGTTGAGGATCTTGCCGCGGACGGGCATAACGCCTTGGAACTCGGCATCGCGCGAGGTGCGAATGGCGCCCGCTGCCGAGTCGCCCTCTACGATGTAGATCTCGCGACGGCTCTTGTCCTTGGAGCGGCAGTCGATGAACTTCTGCACGCGGTTGGCCATGTCGGTCTTCTGCTGCAAGTTGGTCTTGATGCTCTGGCGCGTCTTCTCGGCATTCTCGCGCGAGCGCTTGTTGATGAGCACCTGCTCCATGATCTTGTTGGCGGCGTCCTTGTTCTCGATCAAGTAGGTCGAGAGACGCTCCTTAAAGAAAGCCGTCATAGCCTGCTGGATAAAGCGGTTATTGATGGCCTTCTTGGTCTGGTTCTCGTAGGACGTCTGGGTGGAGAAGCAGTTGGTCACCAGCACCAGACAGTCCTGGACGTCCTGCCACTTAATGCCGCTCTCGTTTTTGTTGTACTTGCCCTGTTGCTTAATGTAGGCATCGATGGCGCTGGTCAGAGCACTACGAGCCGCTTTCTCCGGCGAGCCGCCGTTCTCGAGCCACGATGAGTTGTGGTAGTACTCCTGCATCATGAAGGTGCGCGAGAAGCACATGCACGCGGTGATTTTTACGTTGTAATCGGGCAGGTCCTCGCGATCGCGACCGCGACGGTCGGCCTCGATAAAGAAGGGCTCGGTAAGGTAGTCGGTACCGACCTTCTCGAGCACGTAGTCCTCGATGCCTTTGGGATAGCAAAAATCCTCTTCGGAAAACTCGCCATCGTCGCCCTCAATGCGCAGGCGGAAGGTCACGTTGGCGTTGACCACGGCCTGGCGGCGCATGGTCTCGCGATACCAATCGTGGGGAATGCTGATGGAGGTAAAGACCTCAAGATCGGGACGCCACTTGATAGTGGTGCCGGTGCGGTCCTCGTCGCTGGGCTCAATCTCGAGTGCCTTCTTTTTGGCACCGACGACCTTGCCTTTCTTAAAGTGCAGGGAGTACTTGTTGCCGTCGCGCCAAACCGTGACGTCCATGTATTCGGAAGCGTACTGGGTCGCGCACGAGCCCAGGCCGTTGGTGCCGAGCGAGAAATCGTAGTCGCCGCCCTGGTTGTTGTTATACTTGCCGCCGGCATAGAGCTCGCAAAAGACAAGTTCCCAGTTAAAGCGTTTCTCGGAGGGGTTCCAGTCGAGCGGGCAGCCGCGGCCGTTGTCCTCTACTTGAATGGAGCCATCGCGAAAGGCGGTAAGGGTGATGAGCTTGCCGTAGCCCTGGCGCGCCTCGTCAACGGCGTTGGACAGAATCTCGAAGGCAGCGTGTGCACAGCCATCGAGTCCGTCCGAGCCAAAGATAACGGCAGGGCGCAGGCGTACGCGCTCCTCGTCCTTGAGCTGGCGGATACTGTCGTTACCATAGTTTGCGGTGTTATTTGCCATACTCGCTCTCTCGGTGCTCCTTTGCTGCGTTTAAGTCATATAGATAGTCAAAGTAGCATAGCCCAGCCCACAGACGGTTCCAACCAACACGAAATCCATCGAACAATCGTTCGGAGTTCGATGGAGATTCGTTTACTCGGACAAAACCGAGTCGGCTCTGTCCGAGTAAGTTTGAAAGCGGTCGAATGCGTCCTGCTGCGTTTGCGGTTGGATACGCTGTCGAAGACGTGTCGTGCGGATTGTTGGATCGAATCGAACATTGGGACAAGCGTCTCGTTTTATGGGCCACGGGCGTGCGTGTGCGAGTCCCTTTGGCCCATAAGGAACGCTGTCGGGTCGTTATTTGGGCCACGGGTCACTTTGCCGGCGCCGTGTTTCGTCATACGCTCATAGTGGAAGCCGATGCCACGGGACGACGAAGGCCTTGGGCAACGGATGAGCTACAAGCCGAAAGGAGCGGTGAGGATGATGAAGCCCATGACGAAGAAGCTGCTGTTAGGAATTCCCACCGTGACGCTTTCGGCTGTGCTGGCGTGTACGCTTGCCGGCTGCGGCGGTAATGCGCCGAGTGGCTCGGGTGGCAGCGCGCCCGTGCAGGAGAAGACCGAGAAGCCCAAGGCCTATGAGTCGCAGACGGTCGAGGTGGCAGGCATTACCTATGAGTCGGTGGCTCACGGTACGTTCTATCGCGGCGACGCCAAGCTGCAGGACGGCTTTTACCTGCACATCAAGATTACCAACAACAACACAAAGAACAGGACGTTCAGTTCCTTTAACGTGCATGCTGCCCAGGGCGATCTTGAGGCAGGCGACCCGTTGTTTACTTCCGGCAAGGCGGCCGTGCTCGACTACGTCGCAAGCGAAGCTCCCGATGATCTGCACAAGGGAATTGACCTTTCCGAGAGGCCAGATATCGGTCCGGGCGAGACCGTTGAGTACGTGTATTTCTGGGCGCCCAAGACGGCGTACTACGGGCCCATCACTGTCGAGTTCGTAGACGCTTACGCCCCCGCCAAGAATCACGAAGCCATGCACTTTGACACCACGGGGTGCGAGACCAAGGAGTTCAAGGCTGCCGGCGGTGTGGCCGATTCTGGTGACGCGGCCAATATGACCGGCATCGATTGTGCATCGTACAGTATCGAGGCCGCCGATGGGTACACGCTGGATTCGTCCAACGAAGAGCATGAAAAGGCAAACTTCTTCCACGACGAGACTGGAGGACGCCTGAACATCAGCATCTTCCCGCGCTCGCCGGAGGAAGAGGTTGCGAGCCTGGAGCAGGTCTACGAAGGCAAGGAGACGACAACAGACCAGGTCGAGTATAACGGCATAACGTGGCTGCGCTTTACCGGTCCCGACAACGGTCATACGCTGTTTGCGACGGCTCCCGCGACGGGCGAGACCGTTCGTGTGTCGATCGGCTGGAAGATCGACTGGGACGCCGCCGTGCCCATGATGGAGGCACTGAAGCTCAAATAACGCCGCGATTCTCACGTCAGGCGACTCAGGGCTGGCTCCGAGTTATCGGGGCCAGCCCCTTTTGGTGTTCGATGAGCCGAGTCGGCGTCTCTCGCAAAAGTAACTAGGAGCTAGCGAGGTCTATCCGAATTGACCTCATTGGCGGTGTCGGTTTCGAGTGCCGTGGCGGCTGCCGCAAGGGGGACGTTGCTGTCTTTGCGAGAAGGTGCCCCGTGGCGGTAGTGCCGTTCGAAGGCCAAAATGTCCAATTTGAGCGCGCGAAAGCGCCAGGCCCTCGGAACGCGTTCGATGCGCTTGGCAGCCCGGTCGCTAACGCAACATATGCGCGACCAGCTCGGCGCGTGTGCCGATGCCAAGCTTTGCGTATACGCCTGATAGGCGGTTTTTAACAGTGCCCGGCGATACTTCCATGTGGCGTGCGATTTCGGCGTTGGTCCACCCACGACAAGCGAGCATGGCCATGGTGAATTCTGTGGTCGTTAAATCGTCGGCCACGTCCTCGCCCGAATCAGGGTTGTGGATGCGTCGCCAGCCGTAGCTGAATCGATACGTAATCTCGATGATGCGTGCGAAGTCGTCAGGGTATTGCGTTTTTAGACACGCCTCGATAAGCCCCTGCAAAAGGCCGTGGTGCTCGCCGATGAGTTCGATAAGGCCGTCGGGACGCGCAACGTCCCAAGCGGCTCCGAAGTGTGCCTTTGCGGTGTCGATGTCCTTGAGGCTCATGCAGGCCATGGAAGCCGACAAGTGCAGGAACAGCTCCGAGATGGGATAACTTCCCTGTTTCATGATCAGGGCGTTTTCCGCCATGCCCAGACTGCGGCCATATTCGCCGCGCAGGTACAGGGCATGCGCCATCACGTAGCTGGCGAACAGGCGCAGGCCTTCGGGCAGATGCGCCGCAAGCGGATAAAACTCTTCGGCGGAATGCGGGGAAGGCAAGTGCAGCAGGACGCTCGCAGCGGAGGCGAACAGGATATGCGTGGCGTGGACGGCGGGCGATTCCTCGTCAGTTGGCGCATCGAGGATGCCCGCAAGGCAACGGCGGGCATCGGCGATACGGTTGAGCGACAGACTGGCATATCCGCAGATAAGGCATGCGGAATAACGCAGTGCGGGGTCGGTGGCGTCAAGATAGGGGCGTGCTGTCTCGGCGGCGGGTGTGGCCTGTCCGCGAAAGTACAGCGCTTCTGCCGTGGCGATGGTGCGTGAATCGGGGTCGGAAATGCCTGCAACCGCAGCGTCAATCTGCCCCGGCACAAAGGCAGTGCACATCAACGGCATGGGAATGCGCGGGTAGCCATCGCAGTCCATCTTCCATCTCCCATCAGGTGGCAACAATGCAGCAATTGTACTCCTGTTGCTCGGGACTGGAATTTGTGGGTATCGCCTACGATTATGCCGAACGTATAAAGGAAGAGTCTATTGGCGATGCTTCCAAGGTGGCTACCGAAGCCTATCTGACCTTGGGATATAGAAAAACTGCCACCCCTGCAAAAAGCTCTGCCGCAGCGATGGGAAACGCATCTTCTGGGCATTCCGGCGTCTCCAGCCAGCGCTGGACTGCTGCTGTCGCCTGCGCGTTGGCGAGCGGGGCGTGGGGACCGTCCGGCGACCAGCGGTGACGGGCGAGCCCTGCCGCGTACGTGGGACTCCATCGGCGTAGACCCATGACCCCCATGGCATCGGAGAAGTTCACCATGGCGTCCAGGACTTTACCGTCCGGCACGTCCAGCCTAGCGGCTCTCTTGAACCCAAGGTTGAAAGGGGGCGTTGTACAAGGCGAATGGGGCCGAGTGGAAGTGGATCAAAAGAGCGTTACTTGACGTTTCATGCATAATGCCAACCGCCCCGCGACATCACGTTCGCAGCGCGCAGGGGCCGGAGAATCTTCGCGATGAGAGTTGACGTCTAATACCTTGCATCGTATAGTGTGTATAGCATAGTATATGACGAGAGGAGGTGTGCGGATGGAGGCACAGATGAAGCGCGGCTTCCTGGAGGCCTGCGTGCTCGCGGCCGTCTCCGGCGAGGAGTCCTACGGCTACCAGATCGTGAAGGACGTACCGGCGAGCATGGGGCTCACGGAGTCGACGCTCTACCCGCTGCTCAAGCGCCTGGAGAAAGCCGGGTGCATCACGGCGCGCTCCGCCGAGCACAACGGGCGGCTGCGCCGGTACTACCGCATCACGGACGACGGGCGAGCACGCATCGAGGAGTTCCTGGCCGAGTGGCCGTCCGTACGGGAGATTTACGCATACGTTGAGGGGGCGCACCATGACGCGCGATGAGTTTCTGGGCCGGTTGGGCGAGCTGCTCGCCTGCCTGCCGGCCGAGCAGGTGGAGGAGACCAAGGCGTTCTATGCGGAGGCCATCGCTGACCGCATGGAGGACGGTATGAGCGAGGAGGAGGCCGTGGCCGCCATGGGCACACCCGGCGAGGTGGCGGAGGCCACGCTCGACGACCTGCCCGCCGTGCCGCGCGCGATCGCGAGGACGCGCCGGCGCAGCACCACGCTGCTGCGGGTGCTGACCATCGTGGGCTCCCCGGTGTGGGTGCCGCTGCTCGCCGCCTTCGCCGCCGTGGCCGTCACGGTCTATATCTGCATCTGGCTGCTGGCACTCTGCGTGTGGATCGTCGCGGCGGCACTCGGGGGCGTGGGCGTAGTTGAGTTCCTGCTTGCCGTAAGCGGCGTCACCATCGGCCACTTCCCGTACGCCCTCGCCTCGGCGGGCGTGGGGCTCGGCCTCGTCGGCGTGGCGCTCTTCGTTGGTGCTGGCGCTTGGGCCGCCTTAAAACAAATTGCGCGCCTTTCGGCGCTCTGGGCGAGGAAGGCCGCCTCGCCCTTCTGGAAGGGCAAGGGCGAGAAGGGCGGCGCTGCCGCGCATCTCGCGGCGTAGAAAGGAGTGAGTACCATGACCAGCGCGAAGAAGATCTACCTCGCCGTGGCGGGCGGGCTCGTTGCCGCGGGTGTTGTCCTCGCGGGCATTGGCTTTATCGCTTCGGGCTTCGACCCGGCCGTGTTCACAACCCAAATCGACACGCGCGACAGCACCATCGTGCTCGGCGGCGTCGAGGTGGACGACCCGATGGGCCTCCCCCTCATCGAGCAGCTCGCCAATCTGGGCGAGATCGACACCTCCGGCGTCGCGGATCCCGCCGCGCCCTAGGCGCAGCGAGCCCGGGCGCTCTGCCCGCCAAGCTGCGTAAGCCGGCGAAACCCGAACCTCAACCTCTACGCAACTGGCCCCAAGCCTGCGCCGATTCGCTCTCGGCGCCGCGCGGGGGCCCGTGACGCATGCCCAAAAGGTATGAGGAGAAAGGAACGCGATGACGACAACCACGCCCTTCCGCCTTCATGGGGCCACGCAGGACCGGAAGCGACTGGGCCGTGCGGTGGGGCTGTGCTTGGATTGGCTACACTGATATGGACAGTTCCGTGAGGGGCGCGAGAGACGGGACTCTGGGGAGATCTTCGAGGAGGAGTGTCTCGACTGGAAGCGCGGGTTCAGTGGAGCAGGAACCTAATCTCTGTCTCTCCTGCTTTTTTGATTTGTTGAGAAGCCGGCATTTGGGGGCATTTTGGATAGCGAACAGTTCAAACAAGAAGCTGAGAAAATAGAACAAAGCCTGAGTGCCTTGAGAGTCGCCGAGCGCAATGCAGTGATTCCCTTCATGAACGGCGACTTTACCCAATGGGATCTATATCTGGCATCCTCCTCTGAGTATGCGATGAGACTGATAGACGGATTCATCTCCATGCTCGAGTCGAGGAATCTTGTTTGCGTCGCCCAGCTTCTCCGCGCACAGGTTGGAGTCTGCCTGCGGACATTCGCATTATTCGCCGCCGAAGACCAGGATGACTTTCTCAAGCAGGTGTTTCAAGGTGTGCCTGTGAACAAGCTGAAAGATTTCTCGGGTGAGAAGATGTCCGATGGAAGACTTCAAGACTTACTCGAGAAGTTCGATCCAAAGGTAAAAGATGTATACAAGGTGACGTCTGGATTCGTCCACTTCTCCATTGATGTTCTGCCGAGCATGGGTGTGCCTGGGGAGGGCTATGAGGTCGAGTTTAATTTTGGAGCCGAGCCCAACGAGAGAAACAATGCGCCTCTCGTGGAATGCGGCAAGGCGTTCTGCCACTATGTCGACCTGCATCTCCAGATGCTCCATAAGGTGATTGCTTCGGATGAATGGTATGCCGATCGATTCCGTATCGATTCCGATGGTCCTGCAGACGAGGCCTCGAAAAGCGAGAAGGTGTAGGTCGAACGCATTGACGCTGCCTTGACAGCATCCCGATATGATAACGAATGGGAGGTTCCCTGCGAAATGTGCGCCTCTGTATATTCTCGCTAGGACGCCCTCGACCGATAAGGCATCGTTGAGTTCAATTTGAGTTCAGCTCGGGTGCCTGAAATCGCCCAACTCTGATAAAAGGGGAGACGACGGTACACCACGTAGACGAGAGGCTATGGAAGTGCACGATTTGATTATATTGGCGCGCTAAACCGCCCCGCTGCCCAACTTGAACTCCGCTCACGCGTGTATGGGGCTGCGAGAGGTAACGGCCTGCGGCCTCCTTTGTGTGCTCGATGATATCTTCGAGCATGCCGGGCATGGCGGAGACATTCGCTGCAATCCAGCCGTGTTCAAGCGCCGTTTCGGATAGGAGCGAGAGGGGGCTGTCTTGCCCGTTCCCCTTGCACCCGTAAAGATGGTTGACAGTTTGGGATCTCCCGGGTCTTTAGCTTTTACCGTGCTAGATGCCTCATGGAAACTGTTGGACTTTAATCAGACAGACCCAGCATGTCGTTTTCCTCCATGAGGACATCGGCTAAAACCGCAACACCTATGCTTGTTTAAGCAAACTTCCTGATAGTCGTGGAGCTGCTGTAGCCCGACATGCAGGACATCGCTCGGCTTAAACACCGGATGCCGCATCCGCGAAACGAGTTGCGGTGCACCCTGTTCCAAAAGGTTGCCAAGTACCATGGCGTGAGCGTTGGGGTAGCCATCATTCAGCGTGGATACATCCGGATGCGCATAGATCCAGACGATTCCAACGTTCTCGTATTTCCCGTGCAGGTAATCGAAGAGGGCAAGCGACGCCATACAGTTGCCGTCGACGGTCACGACTCTGTCGGGGTTTTCTGCCGTAAGCTTCCTCTGCGCATCCTGAATTCCCGCCAGGACTTCGTCCTCGGCACAGATGCGAACTGCCTCCCATTTCTCATGTCCAAGTTTTGGGACGCGTTTCGCAATGCCGAGTGGGACCCCTGGACAGTCGGATCACGTGGTGGCCCCCTTTGAGAGGGTCACGAGCATGGTGGTTCCGTTCTCGGAACTTGTTTCGACCTCTACGGCGCCACCGTGAAGCGCTGCAATCTCCCAAACGAGCGCTAGTCCGAGTCCTGCGCCGCCGTATGCCCTGCTGCGGGATTTATCCAGGCGAAAGAACGGTTGGAAGATGCTCTCACGGTACTGCTTGGGTATTCCCGGGCCCTGGTCCTCGACTCGCAGGAACACATGGCTGTCGTTGTCGCGGATGGAGACGTTGACAGTCGAGCCGGTGCGGCTGTAACGGATGGCATTTTCGACCAGGTTAAACACCAGCCGATAGAGGAGCGTGTCGCTCCCGATTACTAAAGCGTCTCCAGCACAATTGAGGGCTATGCCCTTATTTTCGGCAAGTGGCGCAAGGTCGGTGAGGACCTCTTCGGACAAAGGACCAAGTTCCACATCGTCCTCGCAAGGGACGCTGCGGAGCTCACTCATCTCGAGCAATACCTTGGCCATTCGAGACATGCGCTCGGTTTGTTCTTGTAGCAGGCCGAGCAGCTCGGCTGTTTCGGGTTGCAAACCGGAGTGCTCGGAGACGAATAGTTCAATCTGTGCTTGCATAAGGGCGAGCGGGGTGCGCAGCTCGTGTGCGGCGTTGCCGGTAAACTGACGCTGTGCAGAGAATCCTTCGCCAAGACGAGTGATCATGTCGTTGAAAGAGGCGCTGCATCGTTGTAGCTCGGTGGGCACATCTTCATTGAGTCTGATTTCGCTTAGGTTGTCAGGCTGCACACGCTCAACCTGCGCTGCAAAAGCCCGTAGCGGTTTGAGTGCACGGCCGCTCACAAAGTATGCCAGCGCGCCGCCAAGGAGTGTAACTCCAGCCGTGATGTACCAGGCTGTCGTGCCAAAAGACTCCTGTGCGTCGTTTACGACGATCGTGACCTCGTCATCGAGGCTCCCCTTCGTTGGGTCGAACGCCTGGGGCGAGTCTTCGCCGGTTGCGTTAAGGGCCGAGATGTCACTGCCGATGGCGTCCATGTAGCGCATGCCCGTATAGCCGACCAGGCAGTTCGTCAGCACGCACGCCGCACACGTCAGCAGCGCCGTCATGATCGTTATGCGCCATTGCAGCGAAAGCCTTTTCATTCGCTATCCTCCATAACGTAGCCCTCTCCAATCCGATTGCGAATCGGGTCGTATCCCAAAGCGCTGCGCAACTTTTTTCGGAGCGACGAGATGTGAACGCGGGTTGCGTTGCTAAAACAGTTCACGGTGCTATCCCAAACGTGCTCGATAAGCTCCTCTTGGCTTACCGGTCGCCCCTGATTAAGCATCAGGTATTCCAAGATTCCCGTTTCCTTGCGTGTAAGAGATAAGGCCTCGCTGCCCACGGAAGCGATGCGCGCCTTGGTGTCAAAGCTGAGTTTTCCGCAGGTTAATACTATGTCGCTTTGTGCGAAGCGCCTGAGGGTAAGGCTGCGGATCCTTGCTGCAAGTTCGTCCAGATGAAACGGCTTGGTGAGGTAATCGTTGGCGCCGGCATCGAGTCCGTCGACTTTATCGGATACTTCGCCACGCGCGGACAGAATCAGTACCTTGGTCTCGCAATCGGTTTTCCTAAGTTCCCTGAGCACGGTCATGCCGTCGACATGGGGAAGATTGAGGTCGAGTACCACGAGGTCAAAGACTTCGATGCCCAGCAGGTCGAGCGCCTCCTGTCCATCGTGACAGCAGTCGACGCTGTACGCCAAGTTTCGCAAACTGCGCGCGATTGCATCGCACAGTGCTCGCTCGTCTTCGACGATCAAAATACGCATAACAGTCTCCTTGCACATTCCAAATCGCGCTTAACACGGATTTTATAGTCGATATGGTCCAATGGTCGCGTAACGAAAGGAGTGGTCGAGTTGTTCAAAGCGGTAAAACCCATGGTACAGGTCGCTTTGTTGATCGTCGGAATTGCCATGGTGTGCTTTGGTGTTATGCGTGGCGAGGCGGATGCCGTGCTGGCCAAAGCGATTAGGCTGTGCTTGGAGTGTATCGGAATTGGATAAAAGAGAAAACACTGCGTCGCATGTTTTGGCCCGATTTCGCGGATTCATTCAGGCGGCGGCGACGCTCATCACCAACATTCACCTGCCAAACTTTGCCAAAGGCGGCATCTATCAGGGCGCGGGAAAAACAGTCTGCGTACCTGGACTTAATTGCTATTCGTGCCCCGCGGCATCGGGTGCGTGCCCCATCGGGTCGTTCCAGTCGGTGGTAGGTTCATCCAGGTTCAACTTTTCTTACTATGTTACCGGTGCGCTCATTTTGCTCGGCGTGCTGCTGGGACGCTTTGTATGCGGCTTTCTGTGCCCGTTTGGCTGGCTGCAGGAGCTGCTTCATAAGATTCCCGGCAAAAAGCTTTCGACAAAAAAGCTCAAGGCGCTTACGTATATCAAATACTTCGTGCTGCTGTTTGCTGTGGTATTGCTGCCTGTGCTGGTGGTCAACGACCTGGGGATGGGAGATCCGTTCTTTTGCAAATACGTCTGTCCGCAGGGCGTACTCGAGGGCGCCATTCCGCTGGCCATTGCCAACGCCGGCATTCGATCTGCGCTGGGGCAGCTCTTTACCTGGAAACTTGCCGTTCTCATTGCCGTGGTAGTGCTGAGCGTTTTGTTCTACCGCCCCTTCTGCAAATGGATTTGTCCACTTGGCGCATTCTATGCGCTCATGAATAGGGTGTCCCTACTGGGGATTCGGGTCGACGCATGCAAATGTGTCTCGTGCGGCAAGTGCTCAAAGGTTTGTCAGATGGACGTTGATGTGGTCCGCGCGCCCAATCATGCCGAATGTATCCGGTGCGGAAAGTGCATCGGGGCCTGTCCTGTCGATGCCATCAGCTATCGCTATGGCCTGGATGTGTCGGCGGAAAAGCTTCCCTTGACCGCTGATAAAAAGTAAACAAGCTTCGACAAAACGGAGGAATGACTATGAAGCTTTCTAAGATTGCGGCCCTGTTTATGGTGCCGGTATTGGCCTTGTGCCTTGTGGCATGTTCGGCGCCCGGTGGCAATGCGAGCGAATCTGCGAGCTCCGATCCTAAGATCGCAGAACTCACTGCGCAGAAGCCGGCCAATGCCGACGAGGCCGCCGAGCTGTATGCGAAGCTCATGCAGAAGGAGAACGAGATCTTTTCGAGTGATAACGCGCTGTGGGAAAAGGTATTCAATGCGGCAAATAAAGACTCGGCAATGATTGAGGACGGCAGCAATTACGGCGATTTCCTGCTCAAGACCATCGACGGTGCCAAGGATGAGTTCACGGCGGATGAGCTTAAGACGCTCAAGGCCGGTGCACAGCAGATCAAGGAGATCGAGGACAAGCTCGAGAGCTTGGAGAAGGAGTTCCCCGGCTGTGGAAGCACGCCGAGCGCAGGCGAGAGCGTCGACGCTTCGACCGCTGGCATGACAGCCGGCGCCAATGCTTCGAGCGAGGCGACGAAGTTCCCCAGCTTTACGGGCAAGGACCTGGATGGCAACGACGTGAGCAGCGACGAGCTGTTCTCTAAGAACAAGGTCACCGTCATGAACTTCTGGTTCACCACTTGCAAGCCGTGCGTGGGCGAGCTGGGCGATCTTGAGAAACTGAATCAGGAGCTTGCCGAGAGGGGCGGCCAGGTCGTGGGCGTCAATTCCTTTACGCTCGATGGCAACAAGGGCGAGATTGCAGATGCCAAGGACGTGCTGAGCAAGAAGGGCGTGACATATAAGAACATCTGGTTCAAGTCGGATAGCGAGGCCGGTAAGTTCACGTCAAATTTGTTCTCGTTCCCGACGACGTATGTCATCGATCAGAATGGCAACATCGTAGGGGAGCCCATCGTGGGCGCCATCAGCTCCGCTGAGCAGCGCGCAGCGCTCGACAAGCTTATCGACCAGGCGATTGCGAATAGCGAGCAGTAGAAAACGCGTAAAGCATGGCGATGATCGTGCACCGCTGTGCGGAGTAGTCTGCTGCCTTTCAAGATAATCTCCACCATTTAGAGGTCCCGCTCGGGACCTCTTCTTTTGGACGTCGTCCCGTTCGTTTTTTGATGCGGTTCCCTACATTCCTCACTAGCGCCGGTAAAAAATGGGGATAGAGTAGGACAAACGCGTCGAATACGAACGGCGGGGGAGAGCGGGCGAGTGCGCCCGCGTGGGAGAGGTTGCCGTCCATGTTGGAGCTCAAAGGTATTTGCAAAAGGTACGTTACGCAGTCGTTTACGCAGGTGGCGCTCGACAACGTAAGCCTGTCTTTTCGCGATAACGAGTTCGTGGCCATTCTGGGTCCCTCGGGCTCGGGCAAAACTACGATGCTCAACGTTATCGGTGGGCTCGATCATTTCGATTCTGGCGACTTGCTCATCGATGGCATATCGACCAAGGACTTCCACGATCGCGATTGGGACGCCTACCGCAACAACCGCATCGGCTTTGTGTTCCAAAGCTATAACCTCATTCCGCATCAGACCATTTTGGAAAACGTGGAGCTGGCGCTCACGCTCACGGGCGTGGGACATGCCGAACGCCGCCAGCGTGCGCGCGAGGCGTTGGAGAAAGTCGGCCTGGGCGAGCATGTTAACAAGCGCCCGAGCCAGCTTTCGGGTGGACAGATGCAGCGCGTGGCGATTGCCCGTGCCCTGATCAACGACCCCGAGATCGTGCTGGCAGACGAGCCGACCGGCGCCTTGGATTCTACAACGTCCGTGCAGGTCATGGACTTGCTCAAGGACGTGGCACGCGACCGCCTGGTCATCATGGTCACGCACAATCCCGAGCTGGCGTACCAGTACGCCACGCGCATTGTTAACCTGGCGGACGGCAAGATCACCGACGATTCCGACCCTTTCGATGTCGCTGACGCCACGCGCCGCGAGGCCAAGCCTACGCGCAAAACCTCGATGAGCTTTGTGACGGCGCTGGGGCTTTCTGCCCGAAACCTTATGACCAAAAAAGGCCGTACGGCCATGACTGCATTTGCGGGCTCGATTGGCATTATCGGTATCGCGGCGATTCTGGCGCTGTCCAGCGGCGTAAACGGCTACATCAAAAAGGTCGAGGAGGATACGCTTTCGAGCTATCCGCTCACCATTTCCAAGCAGGATTACGACCTGTCGTCCATGATGGGCGGGCAGGGGGCCACGGAGGATGGCGATGATGTGAGCGGCGCTTCCGACAGTGAGGACGATTCGGTCAAGAAGTCCGATAAGATTCCCGTGGTCACGGCCGTGAAGGACATGTTCGCGAGCGTTAAGTCCAACGATATGACGAGCTTCAAGGCATGGCTCGATGCCGGTGGCGACGGCATCGACAAAGAGGTCAACGCTATTCAGTACGGCTATGGCGTAACGCCGGTTGTCTATCGCGCGGGCAAGGGCGACGAGAAGCCCGTGCGTCTGGTGCCCAATGCCATGACCGAGGCCATGAGCGGCGGCGCGAGCTCGGCGGCAACGGTGAGCATGGAGTCCATGGGAACCTCGGTCTTCAACGAAATGATTGACGACCAGAGCCTGCTCGACCGCCAGTACGATGTCGTTGCCGGTCATTGGCCCGCGTCCGCCAACGAGGCCGTGATGGTGCTTTCGAGCCGTGGCACGGTGGGCGACTATACGCTCTATAGCATCGGTGCGTTGGATATCGATGAGCTCAACGACCTGGTCAACAGCGCCATGACGGCCGATGGCGGGGTCGAGACGCCCGAGACCGCTGCCGACTTTACCTACGACGATGCGCTGTCCACCACGTTTAAGGTGCTGTCGCCGGCAGATGCGTATCGCAAAAACGAAGAGACCGGTATGTGGGCCGATATGTCCGGTGACGCCGACTTCATGGCGGCCAAGGTTGCCGATGGCATTGACGTGCGCATTGTGGGCGTGGTACGGCCCAACGAGACGGCCAACGCGAGCGCCCTTTCGCCCGGTATCGCCTACACACATGCGCTGACTCGCCAGCTTATGGAGCGCGCGGCCGATTCGAAGATTGTGCAGGAGCAGCTTGCTCATCCCGAGACGGATGTCTTTACCGGCAAAACGTTCGACGAGTTGCAGGGCGAGGCCAAGCAGGGCGTGGACCTGGGCAGCATGTTCAGCGTTGACGAGGCGGCGCTCAAGAGCGCGTTCTCGTTCGATGCGTCCGCGCTTTCGGGTGTGGCCGGCGGTATGGACCTTTCGGGCATCGATTTGTCAGGCCTGGATATCGACCTTTCGGGCGTTGGCGAGGACATCGACTTCAACGACATCATGGCCAAGGCGCCGGCCCCCGATTTCTCGGGAGTCTTCGATGGCTTGGAACTCACACCCGAGCAGATGCAGCAGGTGGGCGCGCTTGCCAACCAGCTGTTTGAGGGCTTTATGCAGTCCGATCAGTTTAAGGCGCTGACGCCCGAAGATCTTAAGGACGCGACAAAGCTTGCCGCCGCATTCTCGGCATATCTTGAGAACGATGCCGCGGCGCAGCAATGCTTAGCGCAGCTCAAGGCGCTGGGCGGAGATGTGCTGGCTGAGCGGCTACAGCAGGCAATGACCGACTACGTACAAAAACAGCTCGCGCCCTATTTGCAGCAGGCTATGGACCAGGTGATGAAGGCGATCAGCGAGCAGATTGCGACGACCGTATCGTCCCAGCTCAAAGCAGGCGCGGCGGGGCTCATGGGACAAATGGCGACGCAGATGTCGTCGAGTTTTGCCAACCTGGCGAGCGCCATGCACGTGGATGCGAGCGCCTTTGCCCGTGCTATCCACTTCAACATGGATGCCGAGGACCTGAGCTCGCTCATGATGAGCTATGCGAAGGCGTCGCAGCTCACCTACGACAACAACCTGACCACGCTGTGTTATGCGGACGAGGCAGATCCCATCTCGGTCAAGATCTTCCCGCGCGACTTTGAGGCCAAGGAGCGCGTGCTCGACCATATCGATGCGTATAACAAGCAGGTCAAAGCCGCCGGGCATGACGAGCAGGCAATCTCGTACACCGACTACATGGGCATCATCATGGGCTCGGTGACCGATATCGTGAACACCATCAGCTTGGTGCTCATTGCGTTTGTGAGTATTAGCCTGGTGGTGAGCTCTATCATGATCGGCATCATCACCTACATCAGCGTGCTGGAGCGCAAAAAGGAGATCGGCATCTTGCGCGCGATCGGCGCGTCGAAACGCAACGTGGCCAACGTATTCAATGCCGAGACCTTTATCGAGGGCCTCATCGCCGGCGTCTTTGCCATTGTCGTCGTGGTGGCCGTGAGCTTCCCGGTTAATACCTGGGCGCTTGCGGCCAAACAGGTCCCCAACCTGATGAGCCTGCCCGTGCAGGATGCGCTGGTGCTCATTGCAATTTCGGTGTTGCTGACGGTCGTTGCCGGTCTGCTGCCGGCCCGTAGCGCATCCAAAAAGGACCCCGTGGAGGCCCTTCGTTCCGAATAATGTGACAAAGGGACAACCCTTTTGTCACGGCTAAAAGCAAGGAAGTCGCAAGGGTTGGGGCGGGGTTGTCGGCGAGTGCCCTCGGATACAATCGAAGCCGTGCTAGAAAGAGGCTTCGATGATTAGAAAATCGTTCTTTAATCCGTTCTCGTCGCTGCTGCTTGCGCTTGCCGGGCTGGCTTTTTTGGTCGATGTCCTGCCGCAGGTGGAAGGCCAGACGGGCGTGTTCGCGCCAGCTGTGCTCTTTTTGATGTGGCTGGTGGGCGGCCTGGTGCGCCTGTTTTACGAAAATGAGGCCAAGCGCAGCTTTGATCGCCATATGTTTAAAGCGAACCACGCGGCCGTTTGGAAACGCGTCGATGCGTGTTGGATTCAAGTTGATGCCGACCGGCTTGTGCCCGGCGACGTCGTCCGCCTATATGCCGGCATGCTCTGCCCGGTCGACGTGACCCTTGCCAAGGGCGACCAGGTCCTTGTCTCGGAATCGTCGCTTACAGGCGAGAGCGGTCAGACCGCCAAGCGGGAAGGGGAGACCGTTCGCGCGGGAACGACCATTGTCGACGGCAAGGCGTCGGCAACCGTCCTCGCCCGCATTGCCGATGAGCAGCCCGTTTTGCGCCGTCGCGCTCGAATGGGCACACAGTTTGGTGCCGGCGCCAAGAGCATCTGCGCCGCCCTGGTAAGATGCATGCTCATCGTACTGCCGTTTGTCATTATGATTCGAGGCTTTGTGCTGGGCGACTGGGCGCAGGCACTGCTGTTTGCCCTGGGCACGGCCGTGGGCCTGGTTCCCGAAATGCTGCCGGTTGTCACGAGCGTTTGCCTTTCGGGCAGTGCCCATCGACTAAAAAACAAGCAGGTCATCGTTAAGAACGTTGACGCCATGGAGTCACTGGGCTCCATGGACGTGGTGTGCGTTGACAAGACAGGCACGCTCACCGAAGATGCCGCGGTGCTCGAGTACTACACCGATATCCTGGGCAACGAAAGCGAGCAGACGCTCAACCTGGCGTATCTGGAGAGCACGAGCCAGGGGGCCGCTGCCAATCAGCTCAATCGGGCCATTGCCGATGCGTGCGCGGCACCCGAGCTGCACCTTGCCGCGAAAGACCTTGGCCACGCCTTTGCACTGCATGCCTCTGACCCCTTCGACCACGTCACCAAGGCTTCGGGTGTCAAGCTCGACGCCACGCCCGGGGCGCTTGGTTGTTTGGGGCTACAGGTTCGCCCCGGCAATCATCTGACCATCGTAAAGGGCGAGGTTGAAAGCGTGTGCACACGCTGCGCCTGGGCAAACTTTAAGGGCGAGCTGGTGCCCATGGATGCCGATGGCCGTCAGAGCGCCTACGAGGTTGCCGAGGACATGCGCGCCGATGGCATCAAAGTGCTCGCCGTCGCCTATAGCACGACGTCGGCGGACTGGGATGACCTGGTGCTGTGCGGCTTTTTGGGCTTTTTCGATCGGCCCAAGGCGAGCGCTCGTGCCGCCGTGCAGGCGCTGTCTAACCTTTCCGTCGAGGTGCGCGTGCTCACGGGTGATTCGGCTTCGGTCGCTCGCTCAACATGCTCGCGCCTGGGCATTCCCGCCGATAGCGTTATCACCGGCAGCATGCTTCAGGCCATGGAGGAATCCGAAGCGCTGATCCGGGTGGGGAAGGCTCGCGTGTTTGCCGAGCTTACGCCCGCACAGAAGGCGCAGATCGTTAGCCTGATTCGCCTCTCCGGCCACATCGTCGGCTATATCGGAGACGGCGTGAACGACGTGCCGGCGCTCACATCGGCAGACGTCGGCATTGTCGTGGACTCGGCTGCGGCCGAATCCAAAAAGGTGGCCGACCTGGTGCTGCTCGAGCGCGACTTGGGTGTTGTCGCCGAGGGCGTCAGCGAGGGCAGGACTTCGTTCGCCAATGCCTCCAAGTACATCCGTATCGCATCGAGCTCCAACTTTGGCAATATCTGTTCGGTTGCCGCTTCGAGCATTTTCCTGCCCTTTGTGCCGGCAACCGCTACCCAGCTGCTCTTGCTCAATCTGTGCTACGACGCCACCTGCCTGGCGCTTTCGTGGGATAACGTTGACGATGCAGAGATTGCCCGCCCCAGGGCCTGGTCGGGTAAGGGGCTCGGCAGCTTTATGCTTCATTTTGGCTTTGCGAGCTCGGCCTTCGACATCATTACGTTTGCCATTCTGTTCTTGGGCGTATGCCCCGCCGTCTGCGGCGCGCCCTTTGCCGCGCTCGACGCGGCGGGTCGAGCGGCCTTTATCGCGACCTTCCAAGCCGGCTGGCTGCTGGAATGCGCATGGACCGAATCGCTCGTGCTCCTGGTGTTGCGAACGCGCAGTGTCCGCGACGGGGATCGTCCTTGCACACCGCTCGTGGTGATGGTTGCCGTCATGCTCGTTGTCACGGCGCTCCTTGCGCTCAGTCCGGTGGCGCAGCTGTTTGGGCTCGCCACGCTGCCTGTATGGTATCTGGGCATCGTTGCGCTGCTGAGCGTGTTGTATCTTGTTGTTGCTTCGACGATCAAGCGGGTCTATCTGGCCCGCTCGAGCAGCTTGTTCTAGGGCGGTTCTATGCGTACCAACAGAACCAACAT
Source organism: Collinsella aerofaciens (assembly GCA_048384935.1). Classification (GTDB taxonomy): domain Bacteria; phylum Actinomycetota; class Coriobacteriia; order Coriobacteriales; family Coriobacteriaceae; genus Collinsella; species Collinsella aerofaciens_CH. The sequence continues at coordinate 28,425 of DBEWII010000083.1, forward strand.
CGCGATTACGCCGGCCGAGGCCGCCGAGCTCAGCAGCGCGCTGTTCTCGTCTGGCAGCGCTGCCGCCCTGGAGCTCGCGCCCGTGTTTGCCGATATCGCATCGGGCAAGCTGACTGCTATCGAGCTGGCGGTTGCCGGCTCGCAGGCAAGTGCCGCCACTGGACCCATCGTTATCGGCGAGCTTTCGATCGACCTGGCCTCGCGCACCGTCAAGGTGTCGGACGCGCCGGTCTCGCTCACGCCCAAGGAGTTCGACATCCTTGCCTTTTTGGCGAGCAACCGGGGTACGGTCTTTAGCAAAGAGGAAATCTACCGGGCGGTGTGGCAAAACGAGTATCTGCTCGATGACAGCAACATCATGGCCTTCGTCCGCAAAATTCGAAAGAAGATTGAGCCCGAACCAGACAACCCCCACTACCTGCTGACTGTATGGGGCGTGGGCTACAAAATGGCCGAGTAACGCTTCGGGTATTCGCTCCCATCGATCCAAATAGTCACTTTGACAATCCTTGCCAAATCGCAAGAAAGCCGCAAGAAACCAGCCATGTGCTCGGTCTTGCGGCTTTTCTATTCTGTAGACAGTCGCGGACGCGAAAGAGAGGTGAGGACCGTGAGCGGCAGTGACAGTACCAGTAACGCAGGACGAAGTTGCCGGCGCGGGTCCACTTTGATGGGGGCGCGCGGCTGATTCGCCCTGCGTCCGATCGATAGAACGGAGCGAGGCAATTGAAGAAGATGACTATGCGCCATACGCCGTCTGCGGTTCAGGCGCAAAACGAACTGATGAGGCATCGCGCGGAGGGTCGCATCCAGTATGCGGCGACCATTCCGCTGACGGAGGCCCTATCCTGGGTCGGCTCGAATCTCGGCGGCCTTAATCGCGACGAGGTCGCGCACAGCGAAGCCGACAACGGGCGTAACGTGGTCACGCGTGGCAAGAAGAAGTCGATTGCCCGCAAGCTTGCGGACGCGTTCGTCAATCCCTTCACGGCGATTCTGTTTTTCCTGGCCATCATTTCGGCAGCGACCGACATGGTGTTTCCAGCGTTGTCGATGATGGGCAGCACGCCCGAAGACTTTGACCCGCTGACGGTGATCATCATCACCACGATGGTCGTGCTCTCGGGCACGCTGCGCTATATCCAGGAAGCGCGCAGCGGCAACGCGGCCGAAAAGCTGCTCGATATGATTACGACCACCGTGACAGTCACCCGCGAGGATGCCCCTAGGACCGAGATTCCCATCGACGACGTGGTGGTTGGTGACATCGTGCACCTGTCCGCCGGTGACATGATTCCCGCCGATGTGAGAATCATTGAGGCTAAGGACCTCTTTGTGAGCCAGGCAAGCCTGACGGGCGAGAGCGAGCCGGTCGAGAAGGTTCCCGCGACGTGCACCGAGTCCGATTCGGCAACGTCGTTCGAGAACATCGCCCTCATGGGCAGCAGTGTGATCTCGGGCAGCGCGACGGCGCTCGCCTTTAGCGTGGGCGAGCAGACCTTGTTTGGCTCTATGGCATCGAGCCTGTCCGAGGATGCCGTAGAGACGAGCTTTTCCAAAGGCGTCAATAGCGTCTCGTGGGTGCTCATCCGCTTTATGATGGTGATGGTTCCGTTTGTCTTTATGATTAACGGCGTCACCAAGGGCGATTGGCTTAATGCTGGCCTGTTTGCCATCAGCATCGCCGTGGGCCTGACACCCGAGATGCTGCCCATGATCGTTACCACGTGCCTTGCCAAGGGCGCCGTGGCTATGAGCAAAAAGCAGACCATCGTTAAGAACCTCAACTCGATTCAAAACTTTGGCGCGATGGACGTGCTGTGCACGGACAAGACTGGCACGCTGACGCAGGACCAGGTGGTGCTGGAGTATCACTGGAACATCGATGGCCAGGAGGATTCGCGCGTTCTGCGCCATGCCTACCTCAACAGCTATTTCCAGACGGGCTACAAGAATCTGATGGATCTGGCGATCATCAAATGCACCGAGGAAGAGGAGCAAAACGACCCGAGTCTCACCGACCTTTCCGAGGCCTATGTGAAGGTCGACGAGGTGCCGTTTGACTTTACGCGCCGTCGCCTTACCACCGTGGTGCGCGATCGAAGCGGCAAAACCCAGATGGTCACCAAGGGTGCAGTCGAGGAGATGCTGTCGGTGTGCTCGCATGCCGAGATTGACGGCGGCGTTCACGTGCTGGACGACGAGGTGCGCGAGCGCATTTTGGCAACGGTCGCCGACCTTAACGACGACGGCTTCCGCGTGTTGGCAATCGCTCAAAAGTCCAACCCGTCGCCTGTCGGTGCCTTTAGCGCCGATGATGAGCGCGACATGGTGCTGATCGGCTACCTGGCGTTTTTGGATCCGCCCAAAGAGTCCACGGCCGATGCTATCGAGGCGCTGCGCAACCACGGTGTAGCCACCAAGATCTTGACCGGCGACAATGAGAAGGTCACGCGCACCATCTGCAAGCAGGTGGGACTCGAGGTCAACAACATGCTGCTCGGCAGCGATATCGCCGCAATGGACGACGCCGAGCTCGCTCGTCGCGCCGAGGACGTGCAGGTCTTTGCCAAGCTTACGCCCGATCAAAAAGCGCGCGTCGTGTCCGTGCTGCGTGCAAACGGTCATGTGGTGGGCTACATGGGCGACGGCATCAACGACGCCTCGGCCATGAAGTCGTCCGACATCGGCATCTCGGTCGATACTGCGGTCGACGTGGCCAAGGAGTCGGCCGATATCATCTTGCTCGAGAAGGATTTGATGGTGCTCGAGGAGGGCATCATCGAGGGGCGCAAGACCTACGCCAACATGATCAAGTACATCAAGATGACCGCAAGCTCCAACTTCGGCAATATGTTCAGCGTGCTTGCCGCATCCGCCCTGCTGCCGTTTTTGCCGATGATGAGCATCCAGCTGATCCTGCTCAACCTGATCTATGACTGCAGCTGCCTGGCGATTCCCTGGGACAACGTGGACGAGGAGTTCCTGCGCGTGCCGCGTACCTGGGACGCTTCGAGTGTTGGCAGGTTCATGATCTGGATCGGGCCCACCAGCTCCATCTTCGACTTTATGACCTATATCTTTATGTACTTCGTTTTCTGCCCCCTGTTCTTGAGCCATGGCGTGCTGTTCAACGACCTGGCGAGCGTCTACTCGGGCGCCGCGCTGGAGCAGATGCAGCTGGCCTACATCGCGCTGTTCCAGGCTGGATGGTTCGTCGAGTCTATGTGGAGCCAGACGCTGGTCATCCACATGATCCGTACGCCTAAGTTGCCGTTTATCCAGAGCCGTGCCTCGGCTCCGGTGATGCTGCTCACGATGACGGGCATCGCGCTGCTCACGCTGATCCCGTTTAGCCCGCTTGGCCCCACGCTGGGTCTGGGCGCCCTGCCTGTCGAGTACTTCTTGTTCCTGATTCCGTGCATCTTGCTGTACATGGCGCTGGCGACAAGCCTTAAGAAGGCCTACGTCAAGCGCTACGGCGAGCTGCTGTAGTGGGGGATTGATGCAGAAAGGAGCGTTTGCATGAACTGGACGCAGATTTGGATGGACTTGTTTGGCACCACGGGGTGGCTCGGCCTTAACATGGGCTTTTGGGTGGCCAACGGCGTGGTGTTGGTGGTTGTCGTGATTATGAACGTTGTCTTTTGGAGCATGAAACCGCTGCCGAGGGATGAATAACAAGCGAGGGGGCCGCCTGCCGGGCGACCCCCTCGCTGTTTATAAGCACCAGTAAATCGAAGGTGAATGGTTTCCCGAGAAGTGAACGACCTAATTTGGACCCCTGAAGCACCCACGTTTTTCGACGCTAAAACCGCAGGATTTGGATCGCGTCGAAAATGTTGGTGTAAGGGTGACACCCTAGCGCCCGTTTAACGAAAAACGGCCTTCGTCCTAGAATCTGAAATCACCACAACAACAGGTTCTAGGAAAGGACGAAGACCGCTATGGGAATCTTATCAGACC
>DBEWII010000084.1:0-17298 GCA_048384935.1 Collinsella aerofaciens
CCCCGTCCCAAATTAGCTACTTACGGAGGGCGTTGTCTAGGGCGGACGCTACGACCAGGGGGTCGTCGGTGCCGGCGAAGAGGCGGACGGTGCTCCCCTGCTTGCCGCGTGGGGCCGAAAGGCGCGTCGTTGCGCCGCCAGCCGGCGATGTGCGGAACTCCCCCGGCAAAGCATCAAAGAGATCGCCCGCACTGCGCTCGATAAGATCAAACTCAGCTGCCGGGCCAAAGCCGTGCTCGAGGATTCCCGTTGCAACCGCATGGTCGGGATGCGAACTCAGCCCGGGATAGCGCACGTTGCGCACCATCTCGTTCGCGGCCAAATACTCGGCCAGAGCACGGGCGCGGTCGAAGTGTGCCTGCATGCGGGTATCGAGCGAGTCCAGCCCGCGCTCCAGCACACCAGCCTCGTCAGTAGGCAAATCAAGCTTGCCCAAGCCACAGCCCTCAAACAGGACATGCACGCACTCAGCCGCGGCATCCACACGATGGCGCTTGAGCTGCGAGCGCGCGACCGATACGGCAACCAACTTGCGTGAAGCGTTACCGGCGCACACACGGTCGAGCGCTTCGAGCGACAGCACGGCACCCAAGCGCAACGGATCGCAGCCAAAAGCCGACGCCACGGTGTTGTCCACAACCAGCAGCGCATGGGCCTCGCGAGCCGCTCGACCCAGCGTACGCAGATCGGGCACGCGCAGTCCAAACCCGCCGATGGAGTTGACGAACCACCACAGGTGCGGCCCCTCGGCATCAAACGAAGCATCAAAGACCTCGGACGCGGCGGTAAACGCATCGGCGGACGGCGAGCCCGCCAGCGCAACATCGCGGCCATCAAAGCCGTGCGCAAATGCTTCGGTAAAGTCATCCGCAAAGGCCACCAGGCGGTCACCGGGACGCACAATCCCCAGCTGCGACAGCGCTGCCGGCACATGCGGGGCCGCAACAAGACGCGCCTCACGCGCGTCGGCCCTCAAAGCCCAGGCCTCTTCTAGCTGCTGTACGCCCATACGGCACCGTCCCTTCAAAACAAAAACCCACGATGCGGGTGTTCCCCGCATCGTGGGCAACGGCTGCAGTATAGCGCCGATATGCGACGAATCGCTTAGATGTTGAGCGTGTGATAGTTCACGCTCGTGCCCGGAGCATCAACGGTCACGCCATAGGCCTCGGGATAGATGCGCGTCGAAAACACGAGCGAGCCATCATTCACAAACACCTCGACCGACGAGACATCGCCGACAATGCGCACGTTACGAACCTCGTCGACGGGCTCCCAACGCACGGTACGACCGCAGCCGGCAGAAGCGCGACCCTCATCGGTAAATCGCATCTCAAAGCGCGAGGGCAGTTCGCCCTCGGCGGGCACAAACTCCAGCTTCAGCTCGTCATCAACGGTCGCGGTAAACGCGCCGTCGACACCGTCGACAACAACGTCAAAGCAGGTATCGCCGGCAACCTCCAACGAGCCCTCCCCCACACGCACCGAGGCATAATGGCGCTCGATCTCGCGCGCCGGCTGCTGCAGTACCACGCCGTCGTCACCGGCTGTAAGCTCACGCGGCACCGTCATGCAGTGCTGCCAACCCGCCACCAACGTCGGTGCGTTGCCATAGGTCGGCTCATCGGGCATGCCCATCCAGCCGATCAGAATGTGGCGACCATCCTCGGACGTAAACTCCTGCGGCGCGTAGAAATCAAAGCCGGCATCCCACAGGCGGAACTCGCCCAGCTCATAAGCGTCATTGCCACCCGTAATGTCGCCCGTTACAGGCATGTAGCCCGCTGCATACACATTGCCGCGGTCCCAACGACCGCCCTCAAGACCCTGGGGAGAGAAGGACAGCCACTTCGCCGGCACGCCGCCATCCGCATCAAGCTCAAGGTATCCCGGGCATTCCCACATAAAGCCAAAACGTTCGGGCGTAGACACACGGCTCTCGAGCTCCCAGCTCAGCATATCGGCCGAGCCATACACCAGGATCTCGCCTACATCGCGCCCGGCACCCTCGCCGTGCATCGCACAAAAACGGCTCTCGACATGCGGCCCATCCACGCGACGACGCGCGCCCAGCACCATGTGGTAACGCCCGTCCGCGTCACGCCACACCTTGGGATCGCGCACATGGCAGGTCAAATCCTCGGGATAATCCTCGGACGCCAGCACCACGCGCTTTTGGCTGAACTCCCGACCGGCAAGGCCATCAACGCTCTCGACATAAACAGTATCGGCGCGGCGGCCGGTATTGACGTAGTCGTACGTGCCGTCCGCATCGGAAAGCTTAACGTTGCCTGTGTACAGTACGCGGATGCGGCCGTCCTCGGCAAGCGCGGAGCCAGAATACACGCCATGGCAGTCGAACGGCTCGTCGGGCAGCAGCGGGGCGCCAACATATTCCCAGTTCATAAGGTCGCGGCTTGTGGCATGGCCCCACATCTTTACGCCGCCGTTCACATCAAACGGGGCATACTGGAAGTACGCGTGAAACACGCCGCCCGCTTGGCAAAGACCGTTGGGATCGTTGAGCCAGCCCGCCGGCGGCATAATATGGAAGCGCTGACCATATGCGCCATGACCGCACTCAGAGGCGGCGGCGTCAACAGCGGCAACCAGCTTTGCAAGGTCGCGACCAAGTGCATTAGACATAGAAAAGTCCTAACGAATCGAAAGTAACAAGGCACCAGAGATCGGCACCGGATACGGGAAACGCCCGCGAGCATACAACCCGCGGGCGCCCCTCAATCAAAAGCTCTTAGGCCTGCTCGGAAGCCTTGGGCTCGTCCTTGTACAGGACAAACGAAACGCCAAAGGAAACCAGCGCGGCGACCGCGAACATGATCGCGTACTGCACGGGCTGAGCCAGGCACAGCAGGATACCGAAGATGCCGGTAACGCCGGTGCCGGAAGCGGCAAGCGAGGTGAGCGCGCAGACCAGGGCACCGCAACCGCCGCCAATGCAGCCGGCGATGAAGGGCTTAAAGAAGCGCAGGTTCACACCAAAGATGGCAGGCTCGGTAATGCCCATGAAGGCGGACAGGGCCGAAGGAAGCGCCAGACCCTTGATCTTGGCATCGCGGGTCTTAAAGGCAACGGCGAGTGCGGCGCCACCCTGAGCGATGTTGGCAGCACTGGCGATGGGCAGCCAGTAGGTCACGCCGTACTGGGCAAGCTGGCCAAGGTCGATGGCGGTGTACATCTGGTGGATACCCGTAACGACCGTAGGGGCATAGAACAGGCCGACGATAAAGGAACCGATGCCAAAGGGCAGGGCGAGCAGGGCCTGAATCAGACCGAGAATGGCGTTCTCGGCCCACACGAAGATGGGGCCGACGGCAACGAGCGTCACGAGCACGGTCACGAACACCGAGACGAGCGGGGTCACAAAGAGGTCGAACATCTCGGGAACGATCTTGTGCAGGCGCTTCTCGAGGAAAGCCAGAATAGCGCAGGCGATGACGATGGGGATCACGTGGCCTTGATAACCGACCCACTCAAAGCTGTACACACCGGGGATGACGTTGACCATGGTCTGCACGCCCTCGGAGGCAACCGTGTAGGCGCTCTGCAGCGAGGAGTTGATGAATGCACCACCGACGACGGCGCCCAGATACGGGTTGGCGCCAAAGGCCTTAGCCGCGGAGTAACCGATCAAGATCTGCAGAATGCCAAAGGACGTGCCCGAGACCAGGTCGGCAATCTTATAAATAAAGTTATTGGTGTCGAGCGCGATAAAGCCGTTGGAGGCCATAAAGTTGAGTGCGCTCATAATGCCCAGCAGCAGGCCCGAAGCCACGATGGCGGGGATGATGGGGACAAAGACGTCGCCGAGCACCTTAATGGCACGCATAAAGATGTTCTGCTGCTGCGCCGCGGCCTCCTTGACCTCGGCCTTGGTGGCAGCCTCGACGCCGCTGAGCGCAATGAACTCGTCGTAGACTTTGTTGACGGTGCCGGTGCCAAAAATAATCTGGAGCTGGCCCTGGGCCTCAAAGACGCCCTTGGCGCCGTCGATATTCTCAAGGGCCTCCTTGTCGACCTTGACGTTATCGGCAATCACCAGGCGCAGACGCGTGGCGCAGTGCGCGGCCGAAACAACGTTGTCGGCGCCACCGATGTTGTCGAGCACCTCTTGGGCTGATTTGCGGTAGTCCATGACTTCCCTTTCCTCCAACGGGCGCATCTGCACCCGGCCATCTTTGACACTTACACTGTAATCGTTTTCAGTTTCATATGTCTGTAATCGTTTTCACGCCAGTATGAGCGGTAGGAATTAGTCGGCGAATGGTAGTTTTAAGGCAAAAACAGTCGGCTCAGAGGAAGGCAGGCATGCCCAAAACCTAGACATTCATAAGCTGATGGCCGAGCTTGAGCGTCCTCAGGCCGCCCTCCCCATCCATGCCGTCGAGCGCGTCGAGCAGCATGCTGGTGGCCTCGACGCCACTGGTCAGGTAGCCATAATGTACAGTGGGAATGCCGCCCGTCAGCGCGCGCAAAAATGCGTTGTCGCCGAAACCGCTCACGCGACGCACACCCTCGCCCATGCCGCGTACCTCGTCAAGAGCGCGCAGGGCGCCGGCCGCCATAGTGTCGGTCGCGCACGCGATAAACGAAACATCGGGAGCATCGGCAAGCAGCTCACGCGCCGCACCATAACCCGAGTCGAGCGTAAACGAGCCGAGGCGAATCAAGGCGGCATCGAGCGGGTTACCCGCGGCGCGCAATCCGGCCTCAAAACCGCGACGGCGGTCATAACCGGCCGCGCGGTCCTCTTCGGTAACTCCAATGTAGGCGATCTTGCCGTCCACGCGGCCTGCAAGCGCATGGCCCAGCTCAAAAGCGGCCTCGTAATCGTCGTGATAGACGCACGCCGCGCCCTCAACATTCTGGCCGATCAGCACGATGGGCACGCGGCACGACTCAATCGCCCGGCGATGCTCGTCGGTAATCATAGTTGCCACCAGCACAATGCCATCGACCGGGTGGTTTTGGAATAAATCGAGGTACTCGAGCTCGCGATCGGCCGCGTTGTCGGTATTGGCAAGCAGCATCTGGTAGCCACGGCGACCGAGCACCTGGCCAATACCGGCGGTAATGCGGCTTACGGATTCCGAGTTAATCTTAGGTACGATGACGCCGATGAGCTTAGTGGAACCGGTGCGCAGCGCGCGAGCCTGGCTGGACCGCACGTATCCTGTCAGCTCAATCGCCTTCTTAATGCGCTCGGCCTTGTCCGTCGATATGTAGCCACCGTTGAGGTAGCGCGAGACGGCGGCGCTCGAAACGCCCGCCAGCTCGGCGACATCTTTCATCTTTACCACGAGTACCCCTGTCATTGAAATCGCTTTCACCATAATACCCGCGAACGCGCTCAATGAATCAACTCGCCCATCCAGGTCGAGCAAGCGCCAGCGAGCGGGCAGCTGCCGTGGCGAGGTGCCGCGAAAGAGGAGCGAAGCGTACTTTAGGTACGCGAGCGACGGTTTGAGCGGCAGATCGCCCGGCAGATGCCCGCGCAGCGTCGAGCGGTCCGGCGTTTGTTAAAACGCCGGAACATAGTTAGCCGTGGTATTCGCCGTTGTACTGGATGAGCGTGAGGTCCTCCACGCCGTCGAGCGCGCGGATGGCGTCAGCATAGGGCATATCTACACCATCCGAGAACACCTCGGCAGCCATTTCGACGTTGTCGCCGCGCATGGTCTTGGACTTGACGGTGAACTTGGTGCGCCCAAATGCACGCACGATATCGTCGCCGGTGGTCTGGCCCGTGTAGTGGATGACCATCATGTACACGCGCGACTTGTCCTGGTGGCTCGCAAAGCCGGCGATCATCACCACGATCACAACTGCCGTGAGCCCCACGAGCGCATACATGCCGGCACCTGCCGTAATGCCCGTGGTAATGGCCCAAAACAGATAGAGCAGGTCGAGTGGGTCCTTGACCGCCGTACGATAGCGGACAATAGACAGAGCACCGACCATACCGAGCGAAATGACCACGTTCGTCGAGATCGCGAGCGTGACCATGCAGGTGAGAACGCACATGCCCACGAGCGTCACGGCAAAGCTGCGCGAATACACCACGCCGGTAAAAAAGCGCTTGTACACGTAATAGATCAGGATGCCCATGGCGAGCGCCACGAGCAGCGAAAGGCCGATCTTGGCAGGGTCGACCTGGCCAAATGTCTCCAAGACGGAGTTCTTAAAAAAGTCCCTGGTGCTCATGGTCTAAATATCCCCTCGGTTCTCAAAATCCGATTCCCAGTAATTAAATCCGCGCAGGTAGGCGGTCTTTTCATAACACAGGCAGTACTTGGAGACCGCCGCAAGCTCGGCCGCGCCCGGCGGCACCAAATCGCGCACCAGCTGCGGGCAAAACTCCGTAAACTTGACCTCCATCACCAGCTTGCCGGGCTCCAGGACCGGCAGCACGGGCAGCGTCGCGTCAAAGATATCGAAGCTTCCCACCGCGGCACGCACGTTCATGTCAAACGTAACGCGCACGGTGCCCTCGTCCATCACCCACGGCTCACGCTCGTAGTCCACGATGGTCCGCGGGCGCATCATGTTGCAGATGCACTCGATGTAGAACTCGCGGCAGAGTTGGTGCGGGCTCCTCAGCAAAAAGTCGTAGTCGCCAGCCAGGATCTGCTCAAACTCACTGCGCGTAAGCGGCGCGTCCTCCTTGTAGATCCAGCTGCCGTACTTCTTTTTGCGCTCGAGCTTAATCACCTTGTCGCTGCCGTTATAAATGCGTACGCGATACTTTTTGCGCATGAGAATGCCGGCGTCTTTTTCCTCGTAGGCCGAGTTGCAGTAGTCGTCAAAATACAGGCTGCGAATGGTGTAACCGCCCGCCCGCGCATGCTTGTCCAGCTTAAACACCGGCGCCATGCGACAGGCAAGCGCGGCGTGCTCGCCCTCGTTAATGAGATATTTGAGCTCATGGCGGTAACGCTCCTGCGTGGCACGCACAGGCGGGGCCGCCAAGCGCTCAAGCAGCGCGCTAGCCCTCCTCATACGTGTCCTCCACGACCTTACCGCCGTCTCGGACGTAAAAACACTTCATGCCGTAGTGCTTGCCGTCGTCGGTCACATAGTAGTCAAACGCATCTTGCGTATAGCCGTCGGAGTTGGTGGCACGCACGCGCACAAAATACTGGCCGGTATCGGGCGCATCGCAGGTCACCTCGGGAAGCAGCACGTCCTCGGCCTTAAAGACCACATCGCCAATGGCATAGTCGCGCGCCAGCTCCACGGTGTAGCGAATGTCGCGCGCCTCAAAGTCGTAGGACGCATCCCAATTAATACGCAGCTTACCGTTATCGATCTGCGGCACGCCGATGTAGAACGGCATGGGCTTTTTAAAACTCTCGCGAAAGCTCTTGTAGTTCTCCTCGATCTCGGAGGGAATCGCCGCGGCGATCTGCTCGTATTGGTCCTTGGTGACAGGCAGATTGTCGATATCGGGCGAAGCAAAGACCAGGGATTCAGTCACATCGCGGTAGTGCTTGATCATCTTGCTCAGGCGTGCCTCGGTCATATACGAGCGCAAGTCCTTGACGGCACGGTCGAGTTCGCTGCGGAACGACTTGCTGCGCAACGCGCGGTTAAACAGCACGTTGCCCCAGTAGTTACTTGCGCCGCGCTCCCAGCTCGCGTAGTCCGAAAACCCGGTAAGAGAAAGCTCCAGCTTACGCAGCATGCCGTCGTTATCCCAATCTAAAAAGTACCAGGTATTTGAGTTGAGCGGGCTGTACAGATAGCAGTTACGGTTCTGCGTATCGCAGTTGCCCGTCAGGATCTGAAACGCCAGCCAATAGACCAGATTTTCGGTATCAAAGTAGGTGCCAAGCACGTCGTCGATCTTTTGCGATTCGTCGTTGAGCGCATCGAGCATCTCGATGAGCTTGGTGTGGTCCGAATCGCCCTTAATCTCGAGCATGCCCTCAAATTTAGCCTGGTTGTAGTCGGGATCGTCGGCGAGCTTAATGGTATCCTCGTAGCGATGGAAATCGAAGCTGTTCACCTTGTACAGATGCCCGCTCTTATCCAAGCCGTGCGCTTTAAGCGCCGTCTTGTTGAGCTGCTCCACCTGCGTAAACAGGCCGTAGTCCTCAAAGGTGTCGTTGGACTTTTCGGTCTGGTCGCACACCCACAGATGCACAAACTGCGTGCGCAGGCCCATCATCTGGGGAATCCCACGGATAAGGTCGTAGGCCATCTTGTTGCGAAAACGCATACCCTCGCCCATGTGCTTGTTGAGCGCAATCGCGCGCTGTTGGCGCCAGGTACCCTTGCCCTTTTTGAGCTCCACCTTGTAATTCTTTTGCGAGTTATTGCTCGATGTCTGACCGCGCACCTGCACAGTGGCATTGGGCGCTTCCTCGCCATAGCCAACCTCACCGGCCACCGGGCCGTCTTCGTCGCCCGCCTGCAAAAGCCCCATTACCTGATAGCGCGTCACGCCCATGTCGGCGTAGTCATACACCGAGTACGTATTGATCTCGGCCCAGCTATGATCGGTGTTCTCGGAGCTGTTACCGCGCGAGACCGTCAGGTACATGGTCACAATGCCCGAGTCGTCGTAGACCTCGTACAGCTCGTCCTTATCGCGCAGGTGCTTGGACTGGTCGGAGGCCTCGGCCTTTTTAATCTTGCCCTGCTTTTTGACCTTTTTAGTCGAGGATTCGTCCTGAGACGAGCAGCCCGAAAGCAACAGCGCACCGGCAGCCGCCTCGATCAGGCAGCGGCGAGACATCAACTTATCGATCATCAGAACCTCCCCAATGTTTTTGGAACAGGCGAACCACCATACGTTCAAACGCACTGCGCGGATCACCGCCCACGCGCTTGTCCTCGTAGCGTTGCTCAACACGGTCGAGCACCCGGCCAAGTTCGGTAAACCAGCCCGTCTTGTCAGTAGCCACAATGGGCTGCTGGCTCAGGATACGATACGGCAAGTTAGCGGTATAGGTATCGAGCCGCAGCAGCGCCACGATAAAAAACACCGCTGCACCCAACAAAAAGCCAAAGCCGTAAAACTGCTGCGGCAAGAGCAGAGAAACGGCAGTCGCCAGCCCGGCCACACCGGCAAACAACCCCGAGGCCAGCACGGCCCCCTTATAGTCGGTAAAGTACAGCAAGATGAGCAACACCGTATTGCCCACGGCATACAGGCCGTAGCCCACGCACAACGTGCGAAAATACCCGTGCATCAGGTTGTTAAAGCCCAACGGTAGCGCCGAGAGCACTGTGGTCTCGAGCGAGATGACCGCCGCCGTCACAAACAGATGTTTGAGCGCACAAAACCGCAGTTCTCGGTTGAGCGTGGCAAGCATTTCCTCCTCGGCCACCACAATGTCGCCCACCACGCCACCGTCATTGAACAGGCTGTAGTAGTCGCGGTAGCGCGGATAAAAGTTGACCTCGACCGAGACCACAAAGTTGACGGACGTGACCAGGATCGTCAAAAACGCGATGAGCGCCGGCACATCGTGGTAGGGCGCACCATAAAACAAGCCCTTGACCTGCACGCCAAGGGGACCGGCCCAAATTATCACCAAGTGCGCAAAGAGGCCCAGGTTGGTAAACAAGCCCGTGAGCGCCAACGGAATAAACTGATCAAGCCACCGTAAAAAGAGCCAGGGGCTGCGTTCGCTCTGCGGAAAAAACCGGTACAGCAGTACCACGTCCCAGGCGAGCATGACGCCATAGCCCAGAGCAATTGACGCCAAAAGGCCCTCGACCGGCGGCAGACCAAGCGCCAGCGCGGCCAGGGCGCACAGGCACGCCACGCCAATGGCAGCCGCAAAGCTGCATAGGATACCGCGGTAATCCTTAATAGCGGTGAGATAGCTCATGCCGTTCCAATTGACGATCATAATGTTGAACAGCCACAGGCACAGCAGCCCCTGTAGCAGCGTGGCGCCCGAGAACAGCAAAAAGACGCCGTAGAGCACCGTGCCCACAACGAGCATGATGGCATTAGATCCCCAAAACGAAGGCAGGATCTCATCCTCGCGCTCAGCAAAAAGCATATCGGCCAAAAAGCGCGTGACCGGCATAGAGAAAAAACTCGTGAGCGTGAGCGACGCCAGCAGCGTATAGGACACCATGCACACCAGCAGATCTTGGTTGCCACGGCCCACACCCCACAGACCGCACAGCACCAAGATACCCACCTGGAGCAGCACGCCCAGCAGCATGGGGCCCGTGCACACAATGCCGGCGTAGCCATAGGCGCGCATCGTGGCAAACAGACCCTTGCGCCTAAACAAGCGCTTGAGCTCAAAACCGATTCCGGCCACCGGCTACTCCCCCTCTCTGGGCAGGTCAAACGCTTGCGCCGTCTCGTCGTACAACGCGCGATAGTTGGCGAGCATCTGCTCGTGCAAGAAGTACGTGGCAACGCGACGCTGGCCGCGCTCACCCATCTCGATACGCCGGGCGCGGCTCGCACACATGCGTTCCATGGCATCGGCCAAGCCCTTGCGATACATAGGCGGCGTCACAAAACCTGCCACGCCAAAGTCATCACCCGGGGCGCCTTCGAGCAGCTCACGGCAGCAGCCCACCTCGGTCGTCACGCAGGGACGGCGCGCTGCAAGCGACTCCAGCACGCTGAGCGGCTGGCCCTCGGAGATACTCGTCAAAATGGTAAAGTCGAGCTTTTCCATGTACTCGACCACGTTGACGCGGCCGGTAAAAATCAGGTCGCGCACGCCCAGGGTTTCGACCAGCGCGTGGCACTCGGCGCCGTACTCCTCGTCGTCCACGCCGCCCATGATGTGCAGGCGCACCTTGGGCAGGCGCTCGTGCAGCTCAAAGAAGGCATAAATCATGGTCTTAACATCCTTTATGGGCGCCAGGCGCACCACCGCGCCAATATCCACCCAGCCGTCATCGGGCTTTAAGGGAATGCCCTTAAAGCGATCGAACTGGATGCCGTTGGGGATGACCAGGCATTTGTCCGCATCGCAGCCCATATCAATCTGCGTCTTGCGGGCATTATGGAACAAACTCGTCACGCGGAAGGCGCGGCGGTAGATCTCCTCCGAAAGCAGGTAGAAAAAGCGAATCCAGCGGTCCTTAAACGACGGCACCACCCAATCGGCGCGAATGATCTCTTCCTCGCGCTCGCGGGTATAGATGCCATGCTCGGTCAGCAGCACCGGCGCATGGTGAACGCTTGAGCCCAGGCAGGCGAGCAGGCCACCGTAGCCGGTCGAGATGGCATGGTACACATCGGCCACCGGCACCTCGCTTCCCAACAGGTAGAGCACGGGCAGCAACATGGAGCGCATGGTGTGGAATGCATCGGCAAAGGGCGTGTAGGGATACTCGGCCAGGCACACGTCGCGAAAGATATCCATAAACGTGCGGCTCTGCAAAAACGAGAGCGGATGCACGCGACGGCGGTGGAAGATATCGAACAGCACGTCCCAATCCGGATTGGAGAGCGACACCAGGCGGCGTAGCGCCTCGCGCTCACGGTCGTTAAAACTGGCTTCGTGCTGCTCGCCCGAAAGCCGCAGGGCATCGTCCAGGAACACCTCGTGCACCTCGACCACGTTGCTGGGCAGCTCGTAGACAAATTTGCCGCGGTCGGCAGCATGCGCGCCAATCACCCACAGCACGAACTCGTGCTCGGGCATGGCCTGGATATAGCCATGCATCCAGGTAGATACGCCGCCGTGCACATAGGGGTAGCAACCCTCGAGTACCAAGCAGATTCTCATCTGTCGCCACCCTCCTTGCGTGCAAGGGTCACCGTCTTGTCCGTGGCTTTAACCAGGTACAGATCGCCCGTCAGATGCGTAATCTCGCCACCCGTGACTGCACCAGGCTCGCCGTTGTTGGCGCGGAACATGAGCCACGCCTCGTCGTGGAAATTGCCCAGGCTGATCGTCCAGGCATCCGCGCCTGTGTCCACGCCCACCGTCACGGACGAAAAACGCTGGATGGCGCCCGAGCATTCCGAACCGGTCTGGCGACGTAGGTCGGGCGCAGACTTGGTAAGCCAGTCCAGGTAGTCGGTCAGGCCGCCCTTGTAGACCTCCCAGCCCTCCCTAGCGCCGCGATCGGGATCCAGTAGGTCGTCCGGATGCATAAAGTGCGTACTCACGTAGTGCATGTTGAGCTCGGACACGGCAGCCAGGCGCATGTAGGAATCGTCGACCATGCCGCCCGAGACAATGCGCGGCTGCTCCACAATGCCATCGCTCGCCACGCCAAACTCCTGCACGTACGGCAGGTCGGTGCCATCCTCAAAATACGTACTGGCGATGGTCTTAATGCGCGGAACGTCGGTGCCGATAAGCTTGCGCGCGCGGGCCGAAAGGATATTCGACGGCGGAACGTAGACCGAGCCGTGCGCGTTGGGCAGCACCTCGTCCTGAAAGGCGATAAGCTCGTTGAGCGATGCGACGAGCGTCTCCTTATTCTTCCACGTCTTGTAGTCGTACAGTGTGCCATAGTCGGTGTCCCAGAGCGCCAGCGGCTGATGGTTGTAGCCGTGAAAGCCCAGCTCTCCGCCCATCTGCAGCAACATGCCGCCAAAGTAGCGGAACTGCGTGGTATCGGCCTGGCGCGCGGGCTCGGTCTGGTTGACCGCGTCCTCGTAATTTTCGATCATCACGCCAGTAAAGCGAACGCCATATTTTTGCGCGAGCTTTTGCAGATCGGGCCACCAGACCTTGGCATAAAAGTCGGCGATGGAAAGCCCGTAGTCGCGCTTGATGTAGGTGCCGTCGCCCGAGGGCACGGGGCTGGGAAAGTCGTCCAGATAGAAGACGGCGCTGTTGATGACGGGGTAGGCCGTGGCATCGCCCAGCAGGCTGATCGCCGCGGCATAAAAACCGCGCATGACCTTGTCATAGATACCGATATTGCACACCACGGTGCGACCGCTACCGCAGTCATTCGACCAAATGAGCGGCGTGCCCGTGTCACCGGTCTTTGCCCATACGTGGGCCGTTTCGCGCAATGAAACCGAGAGCGAAGAATCGAAGGGATCCGAAAGCTCGTAGCGCTCTCCCCCGCCCAGCATAAAGTCCTCGCTCGGCACGATGCTTTCGGCTGTCGCATAGTCATATCCGGCCGATTCGATCCCAAGCTTGGAAGCAATCACTTGCAGATAGCCCGAGTTATCCGGAGGCATGGCGAGCATAAGCGAACCGCCGGCACTCACCCAACTCATAATGTCGCTCAGGTGCGTACCGAGCCCATCGAGCGACGGCATGAGCAAAATCACGCGATCGTAGGAGGTCAGCGAGGGAATGGCATCCGCGCCGTCCAGGGCAAGGTCCACGTCGCGATGGGCGATCTTCATGTCCAGCAAAATCTGGTCGAACTGTTCCTTTACGTCCTCGACTCCAGCTTGATCGGAATCGGTAATGACCAGGCATGTGGGCTTTTGGCCAAAGATTGCCGAGGAGGCAGGCACCGCATCGTTGGCGGCAAGCATCCCCAGCTTATGCTGGCCCGCACTGTACTGCACGCCGGCACGCTCCACCAGCAGCACGGCGGCCATGGCAATAAAGACCGCCCACACCACGAGGAGTCCCATCCAACGAAAGCGGCCTGCACGGTCGCGGATATGTTGCGCCACACTCATCCGGCCTCCTCCCCGTCGCGCCAAAACGCCAACTTTTCGCGATTGTCGGCGCTCAAATACACATGCTGTTTGTCAATCGCATCGATCACACGGTGAACCTCGTCACCATCGCGGCGCATCACGGCAAGGCGCAGGCAAAGCATCCAAACCTCCTGCTCCTCGGGCACGTCGAGAACCAACTGATCGGTCACGGCCTGCGCCTCGTCGATCTGTCCTACATCGGCCAGCGTCGTCGCGTATCGAATGCGCAGCTCAAGGGTATCCTCGCGCTCGCAGCGACGCGCAAGCAGGCGCGCGTACTGTTGGCGCTGAATCTGAGCCACGCGCCCCTCAGCCAAGCCCGAGCCCAAGTATTCACCAAGAAAATCGCAGTATTCGTTGAGGTTTTGCGCGCGCGGGTCCGTCTTAAAGGCACGCTCCAGCTGCTGCAGTTTAAGGTCGGACTCCTTGGAGATCTGCGCCACCGCCGTCGCGGCATAGTGCGCCACCTCAACGTCGTCGTTAAGCTTAGCCGCCTGCAGCTGCGCCAGGTACGCGTCGGGCTCCTCGGTGAGCATGGAGAGCATTAGGCGGCGCCGGTATGCCGGGTCGTTGACGATAAGCGCCTCCTCGAGCGGGACCACGCCTGCATCGGCATCACGTTCGTGCACTAGGATGCTGCGATGCAGGTCGTCGTTGAAGCGCAGCGACTCCAGCGCAGACTCTTTCAGCCCCTCGCCAAACACCGCGCTGCGGACCGATAGCAGAACCACCAGCAACGGGCCCCACAGCGGCACCAGCACCATCACAGCCAGCATGTGCCCGCGCACCGGCAGCAGGCCCAGCTTCATGAGCGTCCACAGCATCAGGCAAAACAGCGCATGAATCAGCAGCAAGACGGCAGCAACGACAAGCGAGATCAAGCGGCACCCCCCTCACCGTCACCGGTGAAAGCGATGTGCTGCAGCAGCGCCACGATGTCCTCGCCGTCGACGGGCTCCACCGCAATCTGCTTTGCGCTCAGGCGCTCACGGATAATGGGCAGATCGCACGCCTTTGCCTGGCGCATAAGCAGGTAGAGTACATCGCCGTCGACCAAGCCCGCCGCGTCGCTCTCGCGGATTGCCGACCCAATTACGCCCACCAGCTCGCCGACAGGCTCCATGCCCGGCACAACGCGCAGGAGCAAAAAACTCCCCATCTTGCTATCTGCCAGCGCCTGCGCCGCCGCGAGCTCTTGGCCAAAGGCCGCCTGCTTGAGCACGCAAGTACCATCAACGCAGCGTTTATCCTGCGCCACCGCCTCATAGTCAAAGGCACGGCCCAGCGCGCTTTCGACCAGCCCGCACAAGATGCGGAACAGGTTTTGATAATAGAGGGTCATTTGGTTTTCGGCCGCACGACGCACAAAGATCAACACGGCGGGTGCCCCGTCGCGCTCGATCGTGTATCCAAACATGGGAAGCCCCGGCGTCAGTTCGCGGTTCACCCACAGGTTCGAACGACCCCCGTCGCCCAAAAGAGGTGCAAGCTGCTCGAGCGTGAGCGAGCGTGCGGCATCTTCGGCAATCGCGGGACTTGCTGCCACCAGGCGTGCAAATGCCCCGCCCGAAACATGGTAGATCGCCACCGAATCGTTCTCGAGGATCTCGCCCAGAAGCTCGCAGCACTTGCGATAGATGTCGCGCGGGTTGAGCACGTCGAGCTCCTGCGTCACGGCAAAGATCTTGCCAAAGCTGTCGTGTCGACCCACGATCTGGCGCCTGTACGCGCGCTTGTCCTCGATCGCGTCGTGGTAGAGCTGCGTAAGGAACGTATTGCGGTTGCGCACGAGCTCGTTTTGATCGCGCTCCGCCCTAATGGCTTCGCTGTTGCGCAGCTGGACATAGCCGCACACGGCACCCACAACAAAGTACGCAATAAACGGCGGCCAGTTGGACGGCTCGTAGAACAGGCCCTGGAAGGTATAGCCGTACTGAGTAAAGTAACTCGCGGCCAAACCCACCGAAGCCAGCAGCGCCGCAACCAGGCCAAAGTCCAAGCCATACAGCGTGCCGATCAGCACCACGAAGAGCAGGCGATAATCGAGCACGTTGAGCTGGGCAGATTGGGAGAACAGATGCTCCAGCACCTCAAACAGGACCCAGGCGGCTGCCGTCTCCAGGCATTTAATAGGCAGCGTGCGTATCTGGATGCGGTCGATGGCGGCGCGAAAGGGGTTGACCTTCTTTGCGCGGCCAGCACCCCAACGCGCTTGAATGGTCGAAAGATCGCGCAGCAAGTCGTAGCGCTGAAACCAGCCATAACGCACGCGAACGACGTCGCTGGCGGGCAGCGCGTAGCCGGCAGAATCGCCATAGGCAACGGCAAGGCCGGGGAACAGCGCCTTGAGGGCGTCGCCCACCTCACCCGCCGTGTGATGGAAGGTATCGGCTACGTCGAGCGTCTCAAAGTTACCATCCCAGCTATCGAAGATACGGCGTACCAGCACCGCAAGCTCCTCGGCACACAGCAGGGGAAACGCCGCATCCTGCGCGCCCTGCAGAGCGACCGATCCGGTTGAGCACGCGTCAAACAGCGGCACCAAAAACGGGTCCTCCAACGCGGCAGACGCGGTATACAGGAACGGCACGCGCAGAATCTTGGTCTGAACGCCCTCGCGAGCAGCGTAGTAGCAGCACAGGTCGTTGGCTGCGTGCGCGATAATGCCCTTACCCGTTCGCCCCGCGGCATCGGCGGCGCCCTCGGCACCCGCGGGCCCCGCTACATACAGCAGTTGGACCCGGCGACCCGCGCACGCACGAAAGACCGTGCGCAGCAGCTCGATATCGCCCACGGTATCGGTATGCGGGGTAAGGTAATTGGATAGGTAGACCACGCGGTCGAACTCGTAGGCCTGATCCAGGTGTTGCAGAAGCTCTTTCCACGAGGCATGGGGTGATGACTCATCGCGGCGCGCTTCCGCGGCAGCGACGACCTGGACATGGTCCCCGGGGAACGCCTTGGCACAAAAGTCATCGTCAACATATGCGGTGTTGCCAACAACCAGCACCTCCATGGCGCACCCCTCCCCTAAAATCCACTTCGTTCATAGTCAAACATGCGTATTTTACGCTGTCAACGCGAGCTGGAACGCCTTTAAGGCTGTTTTAAGAACTTTTTTAGAGGATGTGGGGGCCAGGAGAACTAAATAGTGAATCCAATCTGTGGCAGATAAAGCGGCCCCCACACTCCACCAGCTGCGACATTTTCAATAAAGCCTCTTGCATAGGAATACAGGTCCTGCATACCGGTGCTAAGTGCTTCTCTGTCAAAAGCATCGTCATCTAAATTCGCAGGAGCGCGATATATGCCAGAAACGGATATTTCGGAACGGTAATAATGGCCCTCATCGCCAGGTAAAAGCTCAATAACTAAGTTGAGCTGACGAAACCTGACTCCGTTTTCGTCCGAGAATGCACTGGTAATAGCATTTCGGACGTTGCATTCAACGTCAGACTTATTGATGCCCTTTTTCGGAGTCACTCCGCCATCAAATGAAAAACTGTCCACTTTTCTGGTCACGCACGTAATCAGCGGAGATTCAATGCGTTGCTTCTGTAACGATTCCATCTACATCTCCAATCGAAAGGCATTCTCATCTGCCAAAGGAGTCGAGTCCCTATAAGCTGGAGCCTCTCCTCCTGGTATCACCGAAAACCACG
>DBEWII010000085.1:0-13418 GCA_048384935.1 Collinsella aerofaciens
TGGCACCTGCACGGCTTTCCCGAGCAACGCTTTGAGCTCGTTCAAAATGGAAACGGGCTGACGGTCGACGCCGTCCAGATGGAGCGTGGCCACGCGAATGGGTGGCTGATATTCAAATGGGCCAAAGAGCACGGGCGAACCCAGGAACCGCTCGATTTCCTCTGCAATCGCATCGGTTTCTTCGGGATCAAAGTCGTCGAAAAGAGCCACGAACATCGGCCCCGTCGAGCGGAACATACGACCCTTACCGCGCGAGCATTCCACCAGACAGGCGGCACATTCTGCCAAAACGCGGTCGCCCGCATCAAAGCCAAAGCGGGCATTGACCTGAGCGATATCGTCGATTTTGATGGCGATCAAACAAGCCTTGCGCGCCACGCGACGCATTTCGCCAATGGCGTTGACCAGGGCGTGAATATCGCCCAAGCCGGTCACGGAATCGGTCGTATCTGCCAAGCTTCGGTTGATGATAATGCCCACATACATGCCGGGCTCGGTATCGGTGCCGTCCAAGCGGTAGCCCGTGCAGTCGCAAAGCACGTATTTTCCGGTGGCATCCATTACGCGATACTGCATGTAGTGGAAGTGCCACGTGCCGTTTATCACCATGTCGAGCTCGGCACGTACGTTGTCGCGGTCCTCGGGATGAACGCGGGCGAGCCACATGTCGAGTGAGTTAAAAGGGTGCTGGGAGGGCAGGTCAAAATCGCGCACGGCGTTAACCGACCATTGCGATTCTCCCGTATCGAGATTGAGGATAAACGGATAGCGCGTCTCGGAGCTCATGGAGATCGCTTGGAACACCCGGTCGTTGCAGGGAAGCTGATCGACGATTGGGCGTTGCGGCGCGTCATCGTCTTTCGGTTGCTGCACACGATGCATAAGCTTATAGCGATACATCTTGCGATCGGCATCCATCGTCATCTGGCGACGCGTGTCGCCAGCAAGTGGATCGACGCGCGAGCAGCCAAAGCTAAAGCTGCCGATCATGGGCGCCTTGCCACCTGAGCTCGCCTCGATCAGCCTGGTACGCACCTGCTCCAAGCGCTGCTCGAGTTCAATCTCGTTTGCGGAGGGCGAGATGAGCACAAACTCGTCTCCACCGATACGGAACAGCATCTCATCGTGCTCCATGGTTTCGGAGAGCGTGCGGCAGATGCTCAGAATATAGCGATTGCCTTCGGCGTGGCCAAACCTATCGTTGCAATGCTTGAGATGGTCGATGTCAATATAGGCGCAGGTGAAGGGGTCGCCTTTGCGCCAGAGTTGCTCGACGTGACGGTCGAATCCGTTGCGGTTGCCCAAGTTGGTGAGCGGATCGATATAGGCGTTGCGCTCAAGCAGCTGGCGCTCTTGTTGCAGGATGGCATGCGTCTTTTGCAGTTGCT
The DNA here is from genome assembly GCA_048384935.1 of Collinsella aerofaciens. GTDB lineage: Bacteria > Actinomycetota > Coriobacteriia > Coriobacteriales > Coriobacteriaceae > Collinsella > Collinsella aerofaciens_CH. Next base: position 1,389 of record DBEWII010000085.1, read on the forward strand.
CACCAACGGCGCGTAGCTCAGCAGGCAGCGCGGCAACATCGAGTTCGGCGGTCGAGACGCCGTTCGCAAGTCGCTGAAGATAGGCAATAATCGATTGCTCGCCCAGGCGATATGACTCGTTCATGATGGATAACCTCCTTGGGCGGAACAACAGTTTGTATCATATCCCCAATTTGGTTTGAAGTGGGGATATAAGTTAGCCAATGGGGACAAATGCCCCCTTCGGCGGCGGCGTTTTGCGCGCGAGCGTATCAGTTGTTATTGCCGCCATCGAGCAATGCCTCAAAATTCTTCGCCGGCATGGGGCGGTAGTAGAGGAAGCCCTGAGCGTAGCGGGCGCCCATTTGTCGTAGCATGTTCGCCTGCTCATTTGTCTCGACGCCTTCAACCACGACGGGCAGATGGAGCGACTGCGCCATTTCGAGCATCGATGAAATGATTTGCGTGCTGCGGCCTTGATCGCCGTCGACGGGCGCAATCTGCCAAATGTGCTTGTCGAGCGTCACCATAAAGCCGCTTTCCTCGAGTGCGGGGATATGGGTGCACATGCTGTGGACGGCTATTATTCGACAGGCGGTAGCGCGACGATGCGATGTTCGATGAAAATGCGACTGAGACGATATATGTTGACGGGTATACTTGTCCCGGTTTAAAACGCAGGAACGGAGATGGTCGCATGGCACAGCCGGATACGACGCACACGGTGGGGCTTGCGCTCGAGGGAGGCGGCTACCGCGGTATGTATACGGCGGGCGTGCTCGACGTTTGGATGGAGCACGGTTTGACCTGCGACCATATGGTGGGTGTCTCGGCGGGCGCGGCGTTTGGCTACAACTTTAAATCGCGCCAGATCGGCCGCGCCATTCGCTACAACAAGGCCTATTGTGCCGATAAGCGCTATGCGGGTGTGACCAGCTGGTTGCGAACCGGTGACATGTTCAATGCCGATTTTGCCTATCACGAGGTGCCCATCGAGCGCGATCCCATCGACCTGGAGACATATCGCGCCTGCCCCATGCGGTTTACGTGCGTGTGTACCGATATCGAGACGGGCAAGGCCGTCTATCACGATCTGCCGTATGGCGACGAGAGGGATATCGAGTGGATCCGGGCGTCGTCGGCAATTCCCGTGGCGACGCGTCCTGTCGCCGTTGAGGGCCGCAAGTACCTGGATGGCGGCGTGGCCGATTCCATTCCCAGTGCTTGGCTGTTTGCACAGGGGTATGACCGCAATATCGTGGTACTCACGCAGCCAGCGGGCTTTGTAAAGCAGCCCAACAGCGTGATGCCCATGCTGCGGCGCGTGTTCCGTCACTATCCGGAGTTTGTCGCAGCGCTTGAGCATCGGCATGAGGTCTACAATGCCACGCTCGATGACCTGGCCCGTCGCGAGGCTGCCGGCGAAATCTTTGTGGTGCGGCCGAGCGAATCGGTGAAGGTGCCGTCGCTGTGTCGCGAACCGGATGAGCTCGAGCGTATCTACCAGGTCGGCCGCCACGATGCGGAGGCGACCTTGCCGGCGCTGGAAGCGTATCTGGCAGAGTAGAGCAAACTGCCGTGGACTCGGCGGAAAGCGCATCCCGGAATCGGCGCTAAAAATGGGATGAGGTTTCCGCGAGAGGCCCGTAGCGGAAAGCGCACCCCGGAATCGGCATCCAAAACGGGATGCAGTTTCCCCGACGGCGGGTTTTGGAAACGGCGTCCCAGAATTTGCGCCTGGAATGGGATGGGGTTTCCCAACGGAGCCGCATGCGGAAAGCGCATCCCGGAATGGAGGTCCAAACTGGGATGCGCTTTCCATTGCTGAAGATATGAGGTCGCGAATCAGTTGCTCGGCCTGAGCCTATGCCTGCTGCCAGGTGTCGACGAGTTCCTTGGCCGCGGCGTGGGGGTCATCGGCGCTGCAGACAGCGCTCACCACAAAGAAGCCGTCGACGCCGGTGGCCTTGAGCTGCGGCAGGTCGGCCGTCTTGACGCCGCCGCCCACCACGATGGGCACGGGGCTTGCCGCGTGGAGTGCGTCCAGGTCCTCAAAGCTCTTGGTGATGATAGAGCCGTCGGCCGCGCGTCCGCAGTCGCGCTTGGTCTCGGTCTCGTGGAGCGGGCCGATGCCCAGGTAGTCGACCAGGCTCATGTCGGCGGTCTTGACGTACTCGAGCATCTCCTCGCAACGGGCCGAAAGGCCCACAATGGCATCGGGGCCCAGCAGCTTGCGGCAGACCTCGACGGGAATGTCGCTCTGGCCTACGTGCACGCCGTCGACGGCAATGCCCTGCTCGCGCGCGGCGAGTACACAGTCCAGACGGTCGTCGATTAACAGGGCGACCTGACCGGTCTTGCCAGCCTGTGCGATTGCCTGCGCGGCGTCGCCGGTCAGTGCAATGATCTCGCGGGCGCTTGCCACCTTGGAGCGCACCTGGATACAGGTAAAGCCTGCGTCGAGCGCCTGGGCCACCACATCGCCCACGGGGCGCCCGAGGGTGTTTTCGGGGCCGAGTACCAGATAGGCCGAGATATCAAGGTTGTCGCGGATGCTCATCGTGCTTCCTCCTGCTTCTTGATCTGTGCTTCCATGCGCTCGAGCTTGCCGGTCATGGTGTCGGTAAATCCGGGCCGAATATCGGCTTTGAGCACGACTTCGGTGCGGATTCCCTTGCTCGCCAACACAAAGGTTGCGTCGCGCACGACCTGCATGACTTCGTCCCAGTCGCCCTCGATCTCGGTGAACATCGAGGTGGTGCGGTTGGGAAGGCCGCTCTCGCGAATGACGCGCACGACCTCGGCGACCTCGGCGGAGAGCTCATCGCCGGTGCCGCACGGGGCGATGGCCACGGCGACGAGCGTGTTCATGCCGGTATTGGTTGCGGGCTCGGACATGGCCTATGCCTCCTCGAGCTCGAGTCGGTTATCGGCAATGTCTTGGGCGGTCGCGCGGTAGAGTTCGTCGATAAAGGCGACCTTAAAGCTTGCCGGAGCATCGGCGACGGCGGCGGCACGCGTGCCGGCAACGTTGTAGACGGCGGTACCGCAGGCGGCGGCCGTAAACGGGTCGGCAGCGCAGGCGTACACAGCCAGCACGCCGCCTTGCGAGCAGCCGCAACCGGTGATCTTGGACATGAGCGGGCTGCCGCCGTGGGACTTGGCCACGGTTGTGCCGTCGGTGATCAGGTCGACTTCGCCCGAGACCACAACGGCGCCGCCGGTGTAGCGGGCGAGCGCCACGGCGGCATCGCGGGCGGCGTCTACCGTGTCGGTGGTATCGACACCGCGCACGCGGCTCAGATCGGCCGCCTCGCCCTCAAGACCCCACAGGCCGGCGAGCGCGATGATCTCGGAGGCGTTGCCGCGCACGATGGCGGGCTTGTACTGCTTAAGCTCGTTTACCAACTGGGTGCGCAGACTGCCGATGCCCAGACCCACCGGATCGAGCACCCAGGGCTTGCCGGCGTCGTGTGCCGCCTTGGCCGCGCGGGGAATCGTCTGCTCGTAGATGGGGAAGAGCGTGCCCATATTGAGATAGATGGCGCCGCCGCCGGCAACGAGCGCCTCGCCCTCGTCGGGAAGATAGACCATGGCGGCCGATCCACCCACAGCGAGCTGCGCGTTGGCGACAAAGTCGATCGTCACCGTGTTGGTGATGGAGCCGGCCATCGGATTGGTGGTGCGAATCTCCTCCACGGCCTTGACCATATGTTGCTTAAGCTGTTCCGAATCAATCACTGCACATGCCTCCTTGGCATAGAAAAGGGGCGCTGTGCATAGACAGCGCCCCTGTAAAGGCGGCATGCTCCCTACGCCAGCATTAACTGACAGGTTCAAAGGATTGGGCCCCATGCCCTCTCAGCCTTGTGGTTTGCACCGCCGGCACTCCCGCATCGAATCTGTTGCTCCCTATACTAGCGCACCTGCCAAAAAGGGACAGGTTTATTTTGGTAGGTGGCAACAGGGGCGTTGCATTTTCCCAGATAAAACCTGGCAAAATAAACCTGTCCCTTATTGGCAGGTCGTTACAATGGTTACGGTGAAAATGACGGGGGGCTCTATGATCAAACTTGTGCTGACCGATATGGACGATACGCTGATTCCGGCTGGACATGACGGTGTCAGCGACTACGCCATTGAGGGTATTCATGCCATGCAGGCGGCGGGTCTGCACTTTGGGCCGGTTTCGGGTCGTCAGCCGTCCGCGATGGGCTGGATGTTCAAAAACCGTTCCGAGTGTTTTTCGACCGGTGCGTTCTGTAACGGCCAGGTGATGTTTGTCGACGGCGAAGTAGTCGCTTCGCGCGCAATCGACAACGATGCTCTGATGCGTTTGGCTGACTATCTGGAGCAAGAGACCGACGATACATTTCTAAAAGTCTACAGCCTGGGCGATGACTTTTGGGGCAACGATGCCTATTGCGTGACGAGCAATCCCGAGCGTGTGCGTCGCGCTATGGAGTCGGGCGGCAATGCGTGGCTCAAAGGCGAAGAGGCCCCGTGTCGTCCCGTCGTCGATGGCGCGCCGGTGTTTAAGGCGAATATCTGGAGTGCCCGTTCGCGTGAGGAGCTCGCGGAGCTACGCGAGCGCGTTGCCGTTGAGGTGCCGGAACTCTCGCTTGTGTTTCCCAACAACCGAGTGCGCCTGTTCGACATCCTTCCGGATGGTTGGGACAAGGGCTGCGCTGCGCTGGAGCTGGCGCGCGCCTTGAGCCTGACGCCCGACGAGGTGGCCGTATTTGGCGATTCCGATAACGATCTGCCCATGATCGATGCCGTTCCCAACTCCGTTGCAGTCGCCAATGCCAACGAGGCCGTCACGGCTGCCGCGCGCTGGCATATCGGCGCCGCGGTGGATGATGCGGTCGCCGGAGTCCTGCATCAGATTGCCGCCTGCGCCGCGACGGGGGAGATGCCGCCGTTTATGCGCCTGCCGGGTACTGCCGACGCGAATCTCACGAACAGCTAAGGAGACAGCCATGAAGCTCCAGCAGCTCAGATATGTCGTCAAAGTTGCCGAATGCGGCAGCATCACCGAGGCCTCGCGCCGGCTCTTTGTGTCGCAGCCTTCGATTACCGCGTCGATCCGCGATCTCGAAAACGAGATGGGTGTGCACATCTTTGAGCGCACCAACAAGGGCGTCATTGTGTCCGAGGAGGGCGAGACCTTCTTGGGCTATGCGCGCCAGGTACTCGACCAGGCCGACCTGCTCGAGGGCAAGTACAAAGGCGCGTCCGAGCAGGTGCCGCACTTTAGTGTGAGCTGCCAGCATTATTCCTTTGCCGTTAATGCGTTTGTCGATGTAATCCGCGAGTTCGATGCCGCGCGCTACGACTTTACCCTGCGCGAGGAACAGACCCACGAGATTATCGAGGATGTCGCGCACATGAAAAGCGAGCTGGGCATCCTATATCTGTCCGAGCACAATCGCGAGGTCATCGAGCGCATGCTGGCGGCCAACGAACTCGTGTTCGAAGGACTCTTCTGCGCCACGCCGCATGTCTTCGTCTGCGCCGACCATCCGCTGGCGGACCGCTCCAGCGTGACGCTCGAGGATCTGGAAGACTACCCGTTCCTGTCCTACGAGCAGGGCAGCTACAACTCGTTTTACTATTCCGAGGAGCTGACCTCGACGTTCGAGCGTCGCAAAAATATCCGTGTGCGCGACCGTGCGACGTTGTTCAATTTGGCCATGGGCCTCAACGGCTACACGGTGTGTTCGGGCGTGATCAGCCACGAGCTCAACGGGCCGGGTATTATCTCGATTCCGCTCGACGTGGACGAGTACATGGAGATTGGCATCATCACGCGCAAGAACACGACGCTCACGCGCTACGGTCGGGCCTATATCGACGCGATTCGTCAGCATATCTAGGATGCTGTGCTCCGCACGGTTCAAGTCTCTTTATGACAGTCCAGACTGATATAGGAAGCATCTATATCAAACTGTTATAAACGTATATTTTACGATGGCCATATGAACGCTCATACTCTGTCCCAGTAAAGCAACCAATGCAAAGGGAGATATCTATGAGCACTTCGATTCAACCGAACGCGCCGTTTCGTGCCGATATCGTCGGCAGTTTTCTTCGTCCGCAGGCTGTAAAGGACGCCCATGCCGCCTATGTCGCGGGTAAACTCGACGCTTCCGGCCTTAAGGCCGTCGAGGACGAGGCCATCCGCGACTTAGTGGCCAAGCAGAAGGCTGCCGGCTTGCAGGTGATTACCGATGGCGAGTTCCGCCGCAGCTACTGGCACCTCGATTTTATGTGGGGACTCAACGGCATTGAGCGCCGTACCTCACGCACGGGTTATATGTTCCATGACGAGGAGACGACGGCCGACACCGCTGTGGTTACCGGTCCCATTAGCGGCGAGAACCACCCGTTCGTCGAGCATTTTAAGTTCGTCAAGGCGCTTGAGGGAGAGGGCCACGTTGCACGCCAGACCATCCCGGCGCCTATCCAGACGTTCTCTGAGGTTACGCTCGATCGCTGCGACGGCCAGCAGGAGAGCCTGCGTGCCGTCTATAAGACCGACGAGGAACTTGCCGACGCCATTGCAGCCGCTTATCGCACGGTGATCGCCGACCTGTACGCAGCAGGCTGCCGCAACATCCAGTTTGATGACTGCACCTGGGGCATCTACTGCGATACCGATTTTGTCGCCAAAACCGGCATGAGCCCGGTCGACCTGCAAAAGGTAAGCGAGCTGGGCGTGGCACTCAACAATGCCGCCATCGAGGGCAAGCCCGACGATCTGGTCATCAACACGCACGTGTGCCGCGGCAACTATCACTCCACGTATGCCTTCGAGGGTGGTTACGATCCCATTGCACCGTACCTGTTTGCGCACGAGGATGTCGACGCGTTCTACCTTGAGTTCGATACGCCGCGCGCCGGTGGCTTTGAGCCGCTCAAGTATGTTGCTCCCGGCAAGAAGGTCGTGCTGGGCTTGGTAACCACCAAGGCGGCAGAGCTCGAGAACGAGGATGTTATCGTCGAGCGCATCCGCGAAGCCGCAAAGTACGTGCCGCTCGAGAATCTGTACCTGTCGCCCCAGTGCGGCTTTGCCAGCTGCGAGATTGGCAACAAGCTGACCGAGGACGAGCAGTGGGCAAAGATCGCGCTGGTCAAGCGCATTGCCGAGCGCGTTTGGAAGTAACGCTACCGTTTGCAGGTGACGGCGCGCGCGAGACATGGTGTATCACGTACAATGGTTCGGATCGTATCGTTCGGGCAGGTTATCCGATATGCCTGATCGCCCTTCCATCATGAAAGGACTTCCATGTCCCAATCCTCGACGCCCGCCGTCACCGATGCCATCTACGATGCATCGTCGCTCGGCCGCCCGCGCATGTTTGTGTTGGGTTTGCAACACATGTTTGCGATGTTCGGAGCCACGGTGCTCGTGCCCGTGCTCACCGGCCTTTCCGTTTCGGTGACGCTTCTGTTCGCCGGCATCGGCACGCTGCTGTTCCACTTCCTGTCGCGCGGTAAGGTGCCGGCATTTTTGGGCTCATCGTTTGCCTTTATTGCCGGTTATGCCGCAATCGCGCCCAACGGAGAGACCGAGCTTTTGCCCTACGCCTGCCTGGGCGTAGCCTGCGCCGGCCTGCTCTATCCGGTGCTGGCGGCCCTGTTCCGTGCCTTTGGCGCCAAGCGCGTTATGCGTTTCTTCCCGCCGGTGGTGACCGGCCCCCATCGTCATTTCCATCGGCCTGATCTTGGCAAGCTCTGCCATTGCCAACTGCCAGACCAACTGGCTTGTCGCCGTCATCGCTGTGGCCGTGATCGTCGTCTGCAATATTTGGGGCCGCGGCATGGTCAAGATCGTGCCGATTTTGCTGGGCGTTGTGGTGAGCTATGCCGTTGCGGCCGCGTTGGGCGAGGTCGACTTCTCTGGCGTCGCAGCCGCCCCCTGGGTCGGTCTGCCCATCGTGTGGGGCAACACCGTGTTTGCGCTCTTTGGCCCGCAGTTCGATAGCGGTCTTGCCACGACGGCCATCATCACCATCATGCCGCTGGCCTTTGCGACCATGATTGAGCACATTGGCGATATCTCCGCCATTGGCTCTACCTGCGAACGCAATTACATTGCCGATCCCGGTCTGCACCGTACCCTACTCGGCGATGGCCTGGCGACCATCTTGGCGTCGCTCTTTGGCGCTCCGGCCAACACCACGTATGGCGAGAACACCGGCGTGCTTGCGCTTACGCGCGTGTTCGACCCGCGTGTGATTCGCATTGCCGCCTGCTGCGCCATCGTGCTTTCGTTCTGCCCCAAGTTTGCTGCGGTGATTGCCGCCATGCCGGCGTGCGTTATCGGCGGTGTGTCGCTCGTGCTCTACGGCATGATCAGCGCCGTTGGCGTGCGTAACCTCATCGAGAATCAGGTTGATTTCCAGAACAACCGCAACGTGCTGGTGGCGGCTCTGGTGCTCGTGCTTTCGCTCGGCATTGCCTACAGTACCGCCGGTGCCATCGTGCTGGAGCTGGGCGGCGTGACGATTTCGCTTTCGGGCCTTGCCGCGGGCTCGCTGGTGGGCATTGTGCTCAACGCCATCCTGCCCGGTAACGACTTTGAGTTCGATACTTCCGAGCTTGAGGAGACTGCTGAATAGCAGCTGCGTTCAGCCAAATTAAAAATGGCGTCCATGCGTATGTACGCGTGGATGCCATTTTTAATGCGTCAGTATCCAGTGGATGCCGCGTGCCATGCGCAGGTCAGTTTGGGTAAAGTGATTGCCGGGGTTGAGCTCCAGCGTTGTTGGAATGTCACGCTCGATAAACAGCTCTTCCATCGCGCGCGTATCGTCGAGTACGTGCCGCATCATGCGGTTGGGCGTCTTGGTTTCCTTTTTGCCGAGTGACAGATAGACGGCGTCGGGCGTAGCTGTCATCGTGCGCTCGCGCGCGTAGTCGATAAAGCCGGGGAACCACAGCGACCCCGATGCACTCGCCGCGCGCTCAAAGACATCTGTTTGCCAAAGTGCCCACAGTGCAAAAAGACCCGCCAACGAGTAGCCGGCAACGCCGCGCCAGGTGGGCGGTTGCGGGAGCGATGATTCGGCCTCTGGGATTATCTGCTTCAACAACTCGTCAAGAAAACCAGCGGCCTGTCCACCAAAGGGCTCGGCATCGCGCACGGTTCCGTCGCATCCCCAGGGGCTCAGCTCGCGATTCCAGTTGAGGCTGCCAATGCCGACAAGCGTGAAGGGCGGGCAGTTGAGCTCTCGGCAGCGTTCATAAACCTCCGTGCCGTCGCCCATGACCACGGGAAGATAGATGACTGGTGCGCTTTCGGCATGCTGTGCATGAACGGTTATCTGCTTTTGATGCACTTCCATGACGGGCTTCTCTCGGCGTTGTGATATCGACGGCCCCCCATTGTCGCACGCCGGCTCATGCAGGTTGGGCTAGACCAAAGACAATCTCGTGCATACCCTGCGGACGCATATGGAAAACGCCACCGCCGGAGGGGAGCTCGGCGGTGGCGTTGTTAAACGGTGCTGGGACTCGGGGCCTTCGCGGGAGCTGCCATGTGCGCAGAGGCGTCTAAGAGCGCTTGCGGCTCGCCATGGTGCCTGCGGCGATAGTGGCTGTTCCCGCAAGGACGGTTGCCACGATGGCCGCACCCGAGGTGTCGCCGGTTGCCGCGAGCACGCCGGTAGTCTTGGCTTTCGTGATTGAAGCCGCAACGGCCTTGGTCGGCTTTGAGCACTCAGGCTTGGGGTTCTGCTTGGGCTCCGCGGGCTTGCTTTCTGCGGGCTTGGTCTCGTCGGGCTTGGGGTCTTCCGGCTTGGCTACCTCGGGAGGTGCGATGACCATGCTCTTGGCGACAGCTTCGTTATAGGGGGAGTCGATCACAGCGTCGCCCGTGCCGATGGCTTGGCCTGCCTCGTAGATGCCGTCACGGAGCTTGCGATAGTCAATGACCTTGCCGCCTTCGGGCGTCTGGATGGCGGCGTTCTCAATCTTGATGGTGCCGATTGTCTTGCCGTCAGCGCTCATGGCACGGGCAAAGATTGCCGCTGTATCTCCTTCGGCCGTTACCTTGCTGCGGATGATCGAGATGACTGCGGGTGTGACGCCCTCGCTGGTCTGGGCGATGATGCCGATGTTCTCGCCTTGGGGCTCGGGGCTCGTCTCACCATCTTGGTTTTCGCTGTAGGGGATGGGGCCGTCGCCGTTCTCGACATAGCGGGCTATGGCCTTGACAACGGAGTCGCTGATGTAGATGTGGCCACCCTCCTCGTTGGGTCGATCGTTTCTGGTGGAGAATGCAGCCGAAACCTCGCCTTCCGCAAACGCGTCCACGGTGGAGCCGTTCTTGACGACGATATCGTCTTGGTAGGTGAAGAGGGCAATGGCGTCACCGTATCTGCCTTTACTTGCGCGGACTGTCACGTTTGCATGATCGAGTGTGATGCCCTTGTGGGCATAGACGCCATATTCAACACCGTTTGCGTTGAGGGAGGCGTTTGTGGCTGCGAGGCTGCCCTTGGCCTCGACGGCGGCGTCTTTCTCGGAGCTCGCCTTGACCTGGCTGCCGTCCGAGATATTGATGTTGCCGCCGCTCCAAATGGCCTCACCATCGGCTGAGCTTGCCTCGACTGTGCCGCCACCCTTGATGGTGAGGTTCTTGTCGGTTCCGATACCCTTGTCCTTGGTAGCCCTGGCGGTGACGGCCCCGCTGTCGTCAATCGTGATATTGCCGTTTGCCCTGATGCCATCCGATACGCCCGTGGCGTTGACGTTGCCCGAACCTTTGATAGCGAGATCGCCCTCGGCGTCGATGGCATCAAACCCAGCGCTCGTGGCGTTGACGGATCCGGCTCCGTCGATGTTGATATTACCCGTGGAGAGGATAGCGTCCTCAGTAGATGTCACGCTGAGCGTGCTGCCCGCGTCGCCTTGGATATTGAGCTCGGCGTTCTCATTCTTGCCATGAGAAGCCTTGATGCCTTCGATCCAGTCGGCAGTGACGATGTTGTTTCCCGAGTAATTCACGTTGAGCTTGCCTGCGGCCTGGATCTCGCCGCCGTTATAGTTGTTGAGCTTCAAGTCGTCGGCGCCGTCCCACGACCAGGTGCCGGTCTCGTCGCCCGCCGCAGTGCCGGCGTTGTATTTGGTTTCGCCGACCTTGACCCATTCCGCCGCGAGCGAGACGCTCGGCATGAGCAGCGAGCTCACCGTGAGCGCGCACACGGCGCCTACGACGATGCGGCGCGTCACGCGGCGCCAGCTGCCGTGCGCGAGTCCTATGCGACGGCGAACGTCGGGTTCGGCAACATGGGTTCCGGCGGTAGTGTCATTGCGTTTGGGGGTCGTGAACAAGGCTGCCATGGTTGCTCCCGTTCTCATAGGGCCTATACGGCTAGGTTCAGCGTATCTGCTGGATGTTGCCGGCGGTAGTGCCGTTTGGAGGGCAAAATGGCCAAAATGGGGGAGAAATAGGCCGCACGCCGGCGCAGGGACCGACGCTAAAAGAAAAGCGCGGGGCCGCATGGCGACTCCGCGCTTTATTGTTCAGCTTTTGCAGCCTTGCCCTTACGCTACGAAGAAGTAGACGGGGAAGGCAAGGGCTGCGATCCACCCGTCCTGTGCGAAAAAGTGTTTACGAACGTTTGCGACTCGCCAGGGCGCCTGCGGCGATGGCGGCTGTTCCCGCAAGGGCGGCTGCCACGATGGCTGCGTTCGAGGTGTCGCCGGTTGCCGCGAGCTTGCCGACGGTCTTGGCTCCCTTGGCTGCAACTGCAACGGTCTTGGTTGTCTTCGTGCCCTCGGACTTGGAACCCTCGGGCTTGGTCTTGCCGTGCTTTTCCTCGGGCTTGGTCTCCTCGGGAGGCACGATGACCGTGCTCTTGGCGACAGCGGCGTCATAGGGGGAGTCAATCGTGGCATCGGATCGCGTCGAAAATGTTGGTGTAAGGGTGACACCCTAGCGCCCGTTTAACGAAAAACGGCCTTCGTCCTAGAATCTGAAATCACCACAACAACAGGTTCTAGGAAAGGACGAAGACCGCTATGGGAATCTTATCAGAC
>DBEWII010000086.1:0-14692 GCA_048384935.1 Collinsella aerofaciens
GGGCGGCATCGGCGCGCGACTTAGCCAGTAGCTCTCGGCCGTACGACAGCACGTCGAGCGTGGCAAAGTAATCGCCCGGGCGCTCGGCGCGGCGGATGAGGTCGGCCGAGCCATCGGGGCGCAGCAGGACCTCGGCGGAGCGCAGGCGTCCGTTGTAGTTGTAGCCCATGGAGTAGCCATGCGCGCCGGTGTCGTGAATCACGAGCAGGTCGCCCATGTCGATATGCGGCAGCTCGCGATTGATGGCGAACTTGTCGTTGTTCTCGCACAGATTGCCCGTGATGTCGTACGTGTCCGTGACGGGCGCTGCGGTCTTGTCGGCGCCGCCCGGCTGGCCCATCACCGTAATGTGGTGGTAGGCGCCATACATGGCAGGGCGGATCAGGTCGACGGCGCTTGCGTCGACGCCGATATAGTCCTTGTAGATCTGCTTCTCGTGGATGGCCTTGGTGACCAGGCAGCCGTAGGGGCCCATCATGAAGCGGCCCATCTCGGTGCAGATGGCCACGTCGCTCATGCCGGCGGGAACCAGGATCTCGTCGTAGGCAGCGTGTACCCCCTCGCCGATGGCGTGGATGTCGTTTGCCTGCTGCTCCGGCAGGTAGGGGATACCGACGCCGCCGGACAGATTGATGAAGGCGACGTGTGCACCGGTCTCGCGCTCCAGGCGTACGGCAAGCTCAAAGAGGATGCGCGCGAGCTTGGGGTAGTAGTCGTTGGTGACGGTGTTGCTGGCAAGGAATGCGTGGATGCCAAAGCGCTCGGCGCCCTTGGCCTTGAGCGTGCGGAAGGCTTCGAAGAGCTGCTCGGTGGTCATGCCATATTTGGAGTCGCCCGGGTTGTCCATGATGCCGTTGGAGAGCTGGAACAGGCCGCCCGGATTAAAGCGGCAGCTGACCGTCTTGGGAATGGGCCCCGCAACGCGCTCAAAGAACTCGATGTGGCTGATGTCGTCGAAGTTGACGATGGCGCCCAGCTTGTCAGCGAACTCAAAGTCGGCCGCCGGCGTGTCGTTGGACGAGAACATGATGTCATGCCCCGTGATGCCCAGCGAGCGGGCGATCATGAGCTCGGTATAGCTCGAGCAATCGCAGCCGCAGCCGTATTCGTTGAGAATGGAGATGAGCGCCGGGTTGGGGTTGGCCTTGACGGCAAAGTATTCCTTAAAGCCCGGGTTCCATGCAAAGGCGTCGCGCACTTCTTGCATGTTGCGGCGGATGCCTGCCTCGTCGTATAGATGAAACGGCGTGTGGAATTGCTCGACGATATGCTCGAGCGTCTCCTTGTCCACAAACGGCTGCTTGGCCGCATATGCCTCGTTGGGGGTCAATGCCATGTCCCGTAAACCTCGCTATCCAGACGGCGCCATCTGCGCATCGAATCCGCATAGCGTGGACCCAATGTCCGGATAGCGCTCCCGCATTGCTGCAGACAGTCCTGTGGGTGTTTCCTACAGGCCCACCAGGTTGTTCGTGCCCGAAAAACCCAGTTCGGCGGGTTTCGCCTCCCCACGGGGTCAAAGCCTGCCGGCTCGCCCGCGGTTCTTCGTGCCCGCGCCTCTATCAAGTGGTAAAGACCCTACCACGTTGCACTTTACCAAACAAGAGTATTCGTATATAACGTTTAAAAAATGCAAGGATATGCTGGAAATAAGGGTGTGGCAATCTTGCGGCACAATAGATGGCAACCGACGCGCACCCATGAAAGGAACCTCTATGACCGAGCTCCAAGAACTCCGCCGCTATCGGCGCGACTTGCACAGGATCCCGGAGCTCGACTTCGATCTTCCGCAGACGATCGCCTATATCGAGGGTGTGTTGGCGCCGCTCGCCTGCGAGGTGGCCCATCCGTGTCCCAGCTGCGTCTGCGCTTTCTTCGACGCTGGCGTTGGTGCCGCGCATGCCACGGCGATTCGCGCCGACATGGATGCGCTGCCCATTGTGGAGGCGACGGGCGCGGCTTTCGCCTCGTCTCATCCCGGCAAGATGCACGCTTGCGGGCACGATGGGCACATGGCCATGGCGCTTGTCGCAGCGACGTATGTCGACCGTGCGATTCGCGAGCGGCCGGGTGCCATTAAGCGTAACGTGCTCTTTGTGTTCCAGCCTGCCGAGGAGACGACCGGTGGTGCCAAGACAGTATGCGAGAGCGGTGTGTTCGAGCGCTATGGTGCCGACCGTATCTTTGGCTTTCACGTGTGGCCCGACCTTCCCGCCGGCACGCTGGCGAGCTGTCCCGGTCCGCTGCTGGCGCGTTCGAGCGAGACGCATGTGCACATTCACGGGATGAGCATCCATATCGCCAAGACCTATGGCGTACCGGTCGAGGAATCGCACGATGCGGCGCTGGCTGCTGCCAAGTTCTTGGTTGCCGAGCGCGAGCTGATGGACGAGCTGGGCGCCGATGAGCCCTGTATCGGTAAGTTTGGCCTGCTGCAGGCCGGCACCGTCTGCAACGCCGTGGCGGGGGAGGCCCACGTGGCCGGTAGCCTGCGCGTGTTTACGGACGACATGTTCGACCGCGCGCGAGAGGGCGTGCGCCGCGTGCTCGATGGGGCGTGCGCCGCTACGGGCTGCACGTATGATCTCGACTTTGCCGAGGGCTATCCACCGGTCGATAACGACCCTGAGTTGTTTGCCCGAATCGCGCCCGCTCTGCCCGAATTGCAGCTCGTGGATGAGCCGCTGCTAATCGCCGAGGATTTCGCGTTCTATCAGCGCCATCTGCCGGGCGTGTTCTTCTTGCTGGGCACGGGCGTGCCAGAGGACCAAGACAACCCGAGTGATTCGGATGGCTGCCCCGCCTATGCTACAAGCGCCCTGCATACCGATACCATGCTTTTTGACGAGGAAATCCTGCTCAATGGCCTCGATGTCTACAAACGACTGCTTGTGATGGAGTGACGATGAGGCGACGTCGGCAATCAGCCGTATATAGTCCGGGTGGATGCGGGTGCGGTTTGCTGCTGCTTCCGGTCATCGCTGTGAGCATTGGCGTGATGTTTGCGCTTGCCGGGCTGGCCGCAGCGGCACTCGTGTTGCTGATTGTGGCCATCGGCGTGACGGTCTGGCTGTGCCGCTCTCGCGAGCAACGCCGTGCCGATGGTAAAACCGATGTTGGATGGACCATCTTTTTAGTCGTCGCCTACCTATTGAGCATCAGCTATTTAGTTTTCTTTATCCTGTTGCTTGTGAGTACCTTTACCGGGGAATCCGTCACGTTGGGTTGATGCACTGCCAGCAGACGGTTGCGCAAAGTGCGTTTGCTCGGCGTTCGGATAACCGCATTGGCCGTTTACCGCAACTTTAGCTCTCAGCTAATGAATTCAAGTTTAATCCTTCCTACGATGTGCTGTGTGCCGGCACGGTAGCCGGATAGATGGAAGGATGCATGATGAAAAAGCTCGAAAACGAAGTGCTGCTGAGCCGTCGCGCTGCACTTGGCGCATTCGCCACTGTTGCCTTGGGGACTGCCAGTCTTCTTGCCGGTTGCGGTAGCGATAAGACGACCGTCACCGAGGACGCCGGCGACGCAGATAAGAAGGAGGAGTCGAAAAAGGAAGAGCAGCCTACGACCGACCTGGCCGTCGGCACGTCTGTTACCACGGCTGCCGGTCTTTCCGTTACTGTCGATTCCGTGCAGACCGGGCTTACCAATTTTGACGGTTCGACCATGACGGGCATTCACGTCACGTACGTCAACAATGGCGATGAGGGCGCGGATTACAATGTCTACGACTGGAAGGGCGAGGACGCCAACGGCGCCCAGCAGAACCAAGGCTATTACAGCGAAGGCTCTGACGAGCTGCAGTCTGGCACCCTTGCCGCCGGCGGCTCCGTTGCGGGCAATATTTACTTTGACGGCGACATCAAGAAGGCCCTGTATTTTGCCAACATGCTCGAAAAGACCGTGACTGCTAGCTGGGTGCTTGCTTAGCGTGTTGATGCCGTTGGGTCGTTTGGAGGTGAGGCCGCGTGCCCGATAAAAAGCTGACGGACGAGTTGCTCAACGAGCTTCTTGATGCGCCAAGTATCGATGGCTATATCAAGGAACACGACTTTGCCGCCCCGCCGCTTTCGGATTACTTAAAGCAGTTGCTGCAAGAGAAGGGGCTCGAGCGTTCGCGCGTGGTGCGTATGGCTGACCTCAACGAGACTTTTGGCTATCAGATCTTTACCGGTTCGCGCAATCCGAGCCGTAATAAGGTGCTGCAGATTGCCTTTGCGATGGCGTTGACGCTCAAGGAGACCAACCGCGCTCTGACAGCTGCCGGGGTAAGCGTCCTCAACTGCGAGGACCGTCGCGATGCAATCATTATCTTTTGCATCGACCGTGGCTGTAGCCTCCAAAAGGTCAATAAAGAGCTGTATCGCTTTGGCGAGGAAACGGTGAGTTAGTGGCCGATGGCTGAGCCGGCGGTGTCACCAGAACAACCATGCAAACGAACGGGGTGCGGACAGCATGAGGTGTCCGCACCCTGCGTTATGATGGACGCTATGGATACTCAGAGCCCAACATATTCCGATGATGAGCTGACTGCTTCACTCGTCGAGCATTTGGCGTCGCTCGACCGCGATGACAGCTATCGTGTGGAGCGCGTGCTCAAGCTCTCGGATGTCGAGACGACCGAACTCGTCTATTTTGAGGGCTCTGGTGGCGGGTCTCTTGGCCCCTTTGTCCGCAAGCGCATCGATGCTTCGGTGCAGATTGGCGGAGCTTATGAGCGCCTGTTTGCGGCCCAGCGCGCCGGTCGTCGTTTTGAGCACTTGCCACGAATCGTCGATTGCCGCCGTGTGGGCGACGAGCTTGACGTGGTGATGGAGTATGTCGAAGGCGAGACACTCGAGGCGTTGGTGGGGCGCTTGGGGGCGACGCCCGATTATGCCCGCGGGCTGTATCCCGTTCTGTGTGAAGCGGTGGGCGAGCTGCATGCTGGTTTTGCGGCTGCGGGGGAGCCGGGGGTACCGGTAATCCACCGCGACCTTAAACCCTCGAACATCATCGTATCGGGCGTGAGGTATGCGGCCGATGCTGGCATGACCTTCTCGTCGCTGGTGATTATCGATTTGGGGATTGCGCGGGTGTGGCGTGACGGGGCCGATGCCGACACAGTTAAGTTTGGAACGCGACCCTATGCGCCACCCGAGCAATATGGTTTTGGGCAGACGAGCGTGCGCAGCGATGTCTATGCGCTCGGCGCGCTTCTGTTCTTTTGTCTGACGGGGGCTGACCCTAAGCCGGGTCAGAATATGCGCGAGCAATGCGAGGCGTGCGACGTCCCCGCGGCGCTGGCTGATGTCATTTGCATGGCCATGGCGCTCGATCCGGCCAAGCGCTTTGCAAGTGCCGAGGCGCTCGGACACGCTGCGCGCGCGGCATACGGGCTGTGTCTGCCTGAGCCTGGCTCGAATAGCACGACGGCGCCTTCAATGGCGCAGGCTGCTCCGCAAATGGCGCCGTCTTTCGGGCGGCGGCCCAAGGAAGTCTCTTCGGTGACTCCTCGCCGCAAGAGCCTGCTTTCACGGATCCCGGAACCCATTGGGCGTATATGGAACGGCATGATCTATGCGGCAACCTTGCTGCTACTGGTCGGAAGCCATTTTGCCGTATTCCAGCCCACGGGAGCCAACCGCAGCTATCCAACGTGGTTTTTGGCCCTTGAGTATTTTCTTATGGTCGATGGCATGGTGGTGCTCATCTCGTTTGGCATGCTCGACCGCCGCAGGCTTCGGCGCCGCTTTCCCGTGCTTGATCGTTATCGGGACCGTGGGTTTGTCACGCTGTGGCTTAAGGCGCTGGGAATTATGTGCGTCATCATGATCGTGATTATTGCCGTCGGCAACGCAACCGGCATAGTCGCTTAATGCAATGTACCGCTACTGCAAAGGGCTCCGATTGGGGCCCTTTGCAGTAGCGCTTAAATGCGGTTCATCTGGTTGCAACCTTGTTGTACCAGTCCTGCCTCGTGGGCGGGGCGAGTGCCCATCGCCATAGGTGTTGTGACGGTTAAATTGCTCCGTGCTTCGAAGCGCCGTCAATTGTCACCACAGAATTCCGTCAACTGTCACCATAATTCGCCGTCAATCCTCACCACAAATTTCCGTCAATCGTCACCATGCAGCTGGTAAAATACCTAATATGGGTAAGTCAAGAAGGAGGCTGTGTGGATAGGTATGTAGATAGATGCATCGATAAGGCAATCAGCCGTAATCTCAATATCTTCGGTGCGGTCCTCATTCAGGGTCCAAAGTGGTGCGGAAAGACCACTTCGGCTAGTCGTTTTGCTAATTCATCCTTGTCTCTTTCCGATCCGGCTGGAAATTTTTCCGCTCTCCAGCTGGCACGGATCGATCCGGCGCAAGCATTAGCAGGGCGATCTCCCAGGCTCATCGATGAATGGCAGGAAGAGCCGAAGCTGTGGGATGCCGTGCGTTTCGAGTGCGATGCAAGGAGGGGAGAATCCGGTCAGTTTATTCTTACGGGTTCGGCAACGCCTCGGGATTCGATGCAGCCGATGCATAGCGGCGTTGGGCGAATAGCTAGGTTGCGAATGGACACCATGACGATGTTCGAGCTTGGCGTTTCTTCTGGCGCGGTTTCGATCGGAACGCTTCTTTCCGGTTACCCTGCCAAGCAGGCTGTCGGGTCAATCTCCGGCATCGCCGGAATCGCCGATTTGTTGTGTCGTGGCGGTTGGCCTCAGGCGATGGGGAAAACGACTGACGATGCCATGCAGATAGCCGCTGCCTATGTTGATGGCGTATGCGAATCGGATGTTTCTAGAACCGATGGCGTTAAGCGCGATCCGGTCAAGGTCAGGTCTCTTTTGGCATCGCTAGCGCGGAATGAGTCGACGCTTGCTGGCTCAAAGTCTATTGACAAAGATATCGGTACCGGCGTTTCGAAGAACTCGGTCTCCAGATACATGGACGCCCTGAGACGAATCAATATCATCGACGATATCCCCGCTTGGCATCCAGCGCTCAGGTCTCCGGTGAAGCTGCGGCAGGGGGCGAAGAGGCATCTCGCCGATCCTTCGCTTGCCGTTGCGCTGCTCGGAGCAAATCCGGAGTCGTTGGCATCTGACCCGAAGACACTGGGGTTGCTTTTCGAATCCCTCGTCCTGCATGACCTCAAGGTTTACGCCGCCGCAACTGACTCGTTGGTGTCCCATTACCACGATGCCGACGATCTCGAGGTTGACGCAGTTATCCACAGGCGCGATGGAACTTGGATTGCCGTGGAGGTGAAGCTTGGAAGCCCTCAAATCCCCGAGGCATCTGCAAATCTGCTTCGGCTGGAGCGAAAGCTGGTCGAGCGTGGCGAGAAGCCGCCTGTGGCAAAACTCATCATCATTGGGTTCGGCATGCCGGTTCATACAACGCCCGATGGCATCATCGTTGCTCCCGTTGACACACTCGCGCCATAACGTTGTGGTGGGATCACCTTGCCTTCGGAAGGGGTTTCAGTCTCAAGCGACTTTTCCAACACTCACTTATGCCTGCATGCCAATTCTGGTCTAGCAAGGCCAAAGAAAAGGGGTCCCGTTTGGGGCCCCTTTGCAGTTGCACTTAGATGCGGTTCATCTGAGCGGCGACTTTGTTATACCAGTCCTGCCACGTGGGCGGGCAGTACTTTTTGGCCGCTGCCGGGGTAAGGGTGGAGCCGTAGTTGGCACCCAGATAGGCAACGTGAGCGGAGATGCCCTCGCTCCAGCTGCCAAAGCTGCGCCAGCCGCCGCCACGGGCGCTCCAGCCCCAGGCGTTGTAAGAATTGGCGCAATAAGCACCCTTGGTGCTCTCGATACAGGCGATGGCGGGGGACCAACGGGGGTCGACACCGGTATTCCAGGCGGCGACGGCAAAGTTATAGCCCTGGCCTGCCATGGGGGAGCCGGCAAGATAATTATCGATGCGGCTCGTCCACTCATTAATGAACGAATCGTAATCGGAGCTACCGGTATTGGAGTTGTTCACCGTGGTGTCTATGGTGGTGTTGGTGTTGGTGGCCTGGCTGCTGGAATTGCCGCCGCTTACGCCCTCGCCCGAGAGCTTCTCGGCGGCAGCGGCCTTATCGGCCTCAAGCTTGGCAAGCTCGGCGGCATTTTCCTGCTCGGCTTTTGCCTGTGCCTCGCTGCGGAGCTGCTGGGCCTGCGCCAGCGCATCCTCGGCGTTTTTCTGCTCTGCCTCAAGCTGTGACTTGGCCTGCTGGAGCTCGGCCTTGTTCTGCTCGAGTTCGGTTTGCATATTATTGAGCTCTTCGATCTCGTCGACGCTCGAGCTCGTGATCTGGTTGGTGTATTTGCAGGTCGTGATGAACTCACCCAGGCTCTGCGCGTTGACCAGGAAGCTCACGATAGGATTGGTGCCCTTCTGATACTTGTACAGATCGCGCATGGCGGAGCTTGCCTTGGCCTGCTGCTCGGGAAGCTTAGCCTCGATTTCCTCGATGCTTGCCTCGTTGGAGTCAATCTGCTTTTGCAGGTCATCGAGTTTGGTGCGGGCGTCGTTGTAGGCACTCGTGGCGGCTTCGATCTTCTGCTGGGCTGCGGAAAGCTGGTCCTGCGTTGCCTGCGAGGCGGCATACGCCGCAACGGGGGAGAGCATCGGCGTGGCCGTCAGCGCAACGGCGAGCGCGGCGCTCGTGATGATACGAGCCGGCTTCGACGCAATGAGCGCTGCGGTGCGATGATTCGAATGCTGCATCCAGTCCCTCTGCAATCAATCGTAGGTTATGGTTCGAACGGTATTCTACTACTGCTTTCGACCTCAACTTGAACCTTAAAGGTTCCAAAGGGTCAAGTTGAACTTGAGGCTTTGGCTTTGACCTGCAGTTATGATGAATTGTTGAGAAACCATAGAGTTCAACTTTAACGTTACTGGGGCCTGTTTGCGGACGGGCTTTCGGCCGTGAAAGCTATCTCAACAGGGGGTTTGCAGCTACAAGGCCCCATCGCGGTGAGTGCGGCTTTATGCTGGACGATCACGTCGATTGCCATAGATACGGTGGAGCTTTGGGCACCAGCGGCTCGGCACGCTAGAATAAATCAGTTGCGCAAAGACCGCCCGTTGTGTGGGCAGTTCATGATAGGAAGTTTCCATGGCATTGCAGTTTACAGAGCGCGAGTTCATTCCCGTGCTGCTCGGTGGCGACATCAACGCCTATTCGGTGGCGCGCGCCTTCTACGAGGAGTACCAGGTCAAGAGCCTGGTCTTTGGCAAGTACCAGACGGGTCCCGCGTACCGTAGCCAGATTATCGACTACACGCCCAACGTGGATATCGATACCATGCCTGTGATGCTCAGGACCGTCAACGGCATTGCCCAAGCGCATGCCGATAAGACGATTGTCCTTGTGGGCTGTGGCGATAACTATGTTGCCCTCGTGGCTCAGGCCAAGGATGCCCATGAGTTGGCGGATAACATCGTCGCGCCTTACGCTCCCTATAGCATGCTTGAGCAATGTCAGAAGAAGGAGATCTTCTACGAGCTGTGCGAGAAGCACGGCGTGCCCTATCCGCATACCTTTACCTTCACCATGGCGATGCTGAACGCCCAAGGCGAGGCACCTGCCGAAGTGCTCGACCAGATTGACTTCCCCTACCCGATGATCCTGAAGCCTTCTGACGGCATCATGTGGTGGCAGCACGAGTTCGAGGGCCAGAAAAAGGCCTATGAGATTGCCGACCGTGCCGAGCTGGAACAGGTCATTCGCGACTCGTATGCCAGCGGCTACACCGACGACCTGATCTTGCAGGATCGCGTGCCCGGCAATGACGAGTGCATGCGCGTGCTCACCAGTTATTCCGACCGCAACGGCAAGGTGCGCATGATGTGCCTGGGTCACGTGCTGCTCGAGGAGCATCAGCCTCACGGTGTCGGCAACCACGCCTGTATCATCACCGAGCCCAATGACGAGCTCATGGGCGGCGTGCGCAAGTTGCTCGAGGACCTTCACTTTGTGGGCTATTCCAACTTTGACGTTAAGTACGACGAGCGCGACGGCTCGTTTAAGTTCTTCGATTTCAACACGCGCCAGGGCCGCAGCAACTACTACGTCACCAACAGCGGCTTTAACGTTGCCAAGTATGTGGTGGACGAGTATGTGTTCAACCGCCCGTTTGAGCCGGAGTTTGTGACGGCGCAGGACGAGGCCCTGTGGATGGTCGTTCCCATGGGCGTCGTCGACAAGTACGTCAAGGATCCCGAGCTGCGCGCTAAGGTGCATCGCCTGGACAAGGAAGGCAAGGGCGCCGACCCTTCGTTTATGAAGGGCGACTTTGTCTTTAACCGCTGGCTGCGCATGTGGCACACCAAGCTGCGCCACTTTAAGCTGTTCAAGACGTATTACAAGTAGATGAGCGCGGCGCCCGTCCGGTTTGCATCGGGCGGGCGCGGGTATGATACGCGCAATTGCGCAAGCGTCACCAAGGAGGCGGCGATGGAAAAGCTGGGAGTTATCGGCGGCATGGGCGCCGAGGCCACGTCGTATTACTACGACCAGGTGGTGCGTCATACGGCTGCTGCCTGCGATCAGGAACATATCGACATGGTGGTGCTCTCCAAGTCGACCATGCCCGACCGCACGTTGGCCATTAAGACCGGCGAGCATGCCAAGCTGCTGGCGACCATGAAAGAGTGTGCCCAGGCACTCGAGTCGCTGGGCTGTGCGCACATTGCCATTCCCTGCAACACGTCGCACTACTTCTACGACCAGATCCAGTCGTTTACGAAGGTGCCAATTATCCACATGCCGCGTGAGTCGGTGCACTATGCCCTTGCGGGTGCGGTGATGGGGGAGTGCGAGTTCGACCCCAACCTGAGTATGCCGGCCGAGCCGGTGCACAAGATTGGCATTATGGGAACCGATGGAACCGTGGGCGCGGGCGTCTACGGACGCGAATGTAAGGCTGCGGGTGTTGAGGTTGTCTATCCCAGCGAGAAACGTCAGAACGATGTGATGTCGCTTATCTACGATGACGTGAAGGCCGGACGTGAGCCCGATATGGATAAGTTCGACCGCGTGATGTGGGAGTTCGCCCGTAGCGGCTGCGACCGCGTCATTCTGGCCTGCACCGAGCTCTCGGTGCTGCAAAAGTACCGAGAGATGCCCGAGATCACCCTCGACGCCATGGATGTCCTGGTGCGCGAATCCATCATCCGCAGCGGCGCCCCCTACCGCCTCTAGCTTCCGACCTGCCAAAAAGGGACAGGTTTATTTTGGTAGGTTTTATCTGGTGAAACAGTAAAGGCCTCGGCTCGTTTGGTTCGAGCCGAGGCCTTTTGCGTTGGGCGGTTGCTGTCGGTGGTGAACTAGAACAGGAAGCCGATGGCGATGAGGGCGATGCTGACGATGAGCGCGGCGATGTCCAGGCCCTTGATGGGGTAGCGCTTGTACGAGCTGGCGCGCGTACGCAGGTAGAAGCCGCGCTGTTCTGCCGCCAAGGCTGTGGCATCGGTCTTGCCCACGCTCGAGATGAGCAGTGGCACGCACAGTGGCAGCATGAGCTTAAGCTTCTTGATGGGGTTCTTGGTGTCGTACTCGACGCCGCGTGCGGTCTGCGCCTCCATGATGGCGTTCATCTCCTGACCAAACACCGGCACAAAGCGCAGCGCCGTGGTAAAGGTGAAGGCATAGCGATACGGTACGTGCAGCACCTCGACGCAGGCGTTGGCAAGGTCGTTGAGTTTGGTCACCATGAGCATGAGGATGAGTGGTAACGCCACGCCCAGTAGGCGCAGACAGGCCTTCGATCCTGTGATGAGGCCCGTGTCGGTGATAAAGCCCCACACCACGTTGCCATCGCGCATAAAGGCTAGCTGGAGCACCAGCATGATAAGCGCGAGCGGGATCAGCAACTTGAGCAGCGAGAACAGACGGTCGACGACACCGGCATAGGCACCCAGCGCAAGGGTGAGTGCCAAAAAGCCCAGCAGCGCCACGTAGGTGTCGGACAAGAAGATGGCGACGATGATGGCGGCGGCGAGGCCCAGTTTGACGACGGGGTTCAGGCGATGCAGCAGCGTATCGCCCGGCATGTAGTCGATGACGTTAACCACGGTGGACCATCTCCTTGGTAATTCGAACGACATCGGTGACCTCGCTCACCTGCGCAAAAGCGGGCGAGACGGAAGATGCCAGACGGCGCGAGAGTTCAATAACCTGGGGAGGCTCCACGTAGGCACGCCGCATGAGATCGATGTTCGAGAATAGCTCGTGCGTGCGGCCGCGGTCGAGGATGCGACCGTCGGCCATTACCACAATGCGCTCGGCAAAATCCGAGACGACTTCCATATCGTGGCAGACCATGATAACGGCGCAACCGCGCTCGGCCATGGTGCGCACCGTTTCCATGACGGTCATGCACTCGCGGTAATCAAGGCCGCTCGTGGGCTCGTCGAGCACAACGATCTTGGGCTCTACGACCACGACAGAGGCGAGTGCCACCATCTGGCGCTGACCGCGCGAGAGCGAGAAGGGCGCCTCGTCGGCCGGCAAGCCAAAGCGGTCGATGACGAGCTGGGCGCGACGCAGCGCCTCGGCACGGTCCATGCCGCCAAGCTCCAGGCCAAAGGCGACCTCGTCGAGCACGGTGTCCTTGCAGATCTGGCGGTCGGGGTTTTGGAAGAGGGTCGCGACCTCGCGAGCGATGCGGCTCGTGGGAACGGCTGCGGTATCCAGTCCCGTGACGCGCACGCTGCCCGAGGCGGGCTTGAGCAGGCCCGTGAGCAGCTTGGTGAGCGTGGTCTTGCCGGCACCGTTTTGGCCGACGATGCCCACGAGCTCGCCGGGATAGAGGGTCAGGTTGAGGTCGTGTACGGCGGCGCCGCCATTGGGATAGGCAAACTCAACGTGATCGAAGGTGAGCACGGGCTCGGCGTCCTTGGCATGAGGGCGCAACGACGGTGCATGCGGGGAGCCGGCGGGCGCCTGGGCTTCGCTGACCGCGCGTGCGGGGTCGACGATGCCCGAAATCAGGCGCTCGGCCTCATCGACATCCAAGCAAGGGGTACCGCTTACCAGGCCATCGGCCTCGAGGCTATTGAAGATGCGCGTGACGCGAGGGCAGTCGACGCCGATGGCACGGAGCTCGTCGGTATGCGCGAAGACCTCGTGTGGCTCGCCCTGCAGCGCGATTTCGCCATGGTTGAGCACGAGCACGCGGTTGCAGTACTCCGAAAGCAGGGCGACCTTTTGCTCAACGACGACGATGGTGATGCCGAGTGCACGGTTGGCCTCACGCAGGGTCTCGAAAACCAGCGTGGAGCTGGCGGGGTCGAGTGCCGCGGTGGGCTCGTCGAGAACCAAGACGCGCGGACGCATGGCGAGAATGGCGGCGATGGCCACTTTTTGCTTCTGTCCGCCCGAGAGGGTGGCGATCTCGCGGTCGCGCAGGTCGCTGATGCCGACGGTCTCGAGCGTTTCGCTCACGCGCTGCTCGATCTGGTCGTGGGGAACGCCAAAGTTCTCGAGGCCAAAGAGCATCTCGTCCTCGACGACCGAAGCGACCATCTGCGTGTCGATATCCTGCAGCACACTGCCGACGATTTGCGACACGTCGGTGAGCGAGACCTCGCAGGTGTCGTGGCCGTCAACCATGACGGACCCAAAGAACGTGCCGGTGTAGTGGTGGGGCACGGCACCCGACAGGCAGGCGGCAAGCGTGGACTTGCCGGCACCCGAGGGCCCGATGATGCCGATGAAATCTCCCTTGTTCACGCTGAGCGAGATGTGGCTGAGCGCCTGCTCGGTCTGCGTGCCATAGGAGAACGAGACATCGTCGACGTTGATGATCGTTTCCATGGATACCTTTCATAGTCATTGGGGACAGTCTTAAATGACCAGTTGTTTAAGACCGTCCCAAAAAAGCTCGTTGTTTGGGACGGTCTTTGGTGGTGAAGCACGGAGACGGCTTTACGAGGGGCCCCAGGTTGGCGCGAAAGAGGAACGAAGCGTACTTGGGTACGCGAGCGACGAATGAACGCCAAGATGGGGTGGCTCGTAAAGCCGAACGGGTTAGTTGAGCCTAAGGGCCTTCTGGATGGGCAAGTAGAGGGCGCCGACCAGAATGGCGTTAAAGACGGCGGTCATGGCGACGACGGGCAGCATAGCGGCGGCGAGCTCGCCGACCACGCCGAGCATGGCCATCTTGATGACCATGAAGATGACGCCGGAGACAAAGGTGGTCAGGAAGGTTGCGACAATGGCGATCGCGGGCTTGACCTGACCGTTCTTGCCGGCGGCATTGACGATGCCGGCCATGAGCATGGCGGCGATGCCCTCGGCGGCAAAATCAACGAACGGCGAAGTGGTGGTGATCTGGATCACGGCAGCCGAGATGAGGCCAATGACGAGCGCCTGGCCGATGTTGGGGCGAACGACCAGGATGGTGAGGCAGAAGGCCGAGATGATGAACTCGGGGCTGATCATGCCGCCCGAGATGCCTGAGATGGCCTTGCCGACGGTGAAGTTGAGGATGAAGCCGGCGGCGAGCAGGATGGCAAGCAGGACGAGGGCGCGGACATCGAGTTTGCCACGGTCGGCGGTCTGGACGGTGCGGGGCTGGGTGGCGGTGGTGTTCTGAGACATGGTGAAAATCCTTTCGGAATGGGAGTGCAAGAGAAAAGCGGAGGCGCGTGATGCGAATGCGATCGGGCTAGAGATAGAAAAAGGCCCCCGGTCGAAACCGGAG